>NZ_JBVHRI010000014.1:0-193811 GCF_055566975.1 Streptomyces sp. NPDC027189 | reverse complement strand
CTTCTTGGTGTTTGGGGTCTCCCCCCCAACCCCCCCTGGGATGGTCTCCCGCCCCCCTCCCCCTTTTGCGGGGTGGGGGGCCCCCCCGCGACCTGCCCTCACGGGTAACGCCATGTCCGATTTCCGCCAGCCCCGTCGCCGGAGGCACCGCACACTGGAAGGGTGATCGACGAAGACGCCAGGTATGAGGACACCAGGTACGAGGCGGTGCGGAGTCGGGATGCCCGGTTCGACGGGGAGTTCTTCTTCGCTGTCGAGACCACGGGCATCTATTGCCGGCCCAGCTGCCCCGCGGTGACGCCGAAGCGGCGGAATGTGCGGTTCTACGCGACGGCCGCCGCCGCGCAGAGCTCGGGGTTTCGGGCGTGCCGCAGGTGTCGGCCGGACGCAGTGCCGGGGTCCGCGGAGTGGAACGTACGGGCCGACGTGGTCGGGCGGGCCATGCGCCTGATCGGAGACGGGGTGGTCGACCGCGAGGGTGTCGGAGGGCTTGCGGTGCGCCTCGGGTACAGCGCCCGCCAGGTGCAGCGCCAGCTCACCGCGGAGGTCGGTGCGGGCCCCGTCGCACTGGCCCGCGCCCAGCGCGCCCACACGGCGCGGGTACTGGTCCAGACCACCGATCTCCCGATCACGCAGATCGCGTTCGCGGCCGGGTTCGCCAGCGTGCGGCAGTTCAACGACACGATCCGCGCGGTGTATGCGTCGACGCCGAGCGAGCTGCGCGCCGCGGCCCCGCGCACCGGCTCCGCCGCCCGGCATGCGGCCACCCCCACCGCCGGGATCCCGCTCCGCCTTGCCCACCGGGGGCCGTACCAGTCCACCGCCGTCTTCGACCTCCTCGCCGGCGAGGCGATCGCCGGGATCGAGGACATCAGCGGCAGCCGCGGCCGCCGCACGTACCGGCGTACACTCCGGCTCCCGTACGGCACGGGAATCGTCGCGGTCGACGAGCGGCCGGGCGGGAGTCAGGGCCGCGGTGTTCCCAGCGACGGCGCCCACCCCGGCGGCTGGCTCGACGCCCGTCTCCACCTCACCGATCTCCGTGATCTCACCACCGCCGTCCAGCGGCTGCGCAGGCTGTTCGACCTCGATGCAGATCCGTATGCCGTCGACGAGCGGCTGGGAGGCGACGCGCGGCTCGGGCCACTGGTCGCCGCGCGTCCCGGCCTGCGTTCGCCGGGCGCCGCCGACCCCGAGGAGCTGGCGGTGCGCGCGCTGGTGGGGAAGGCGGAGGCCGAGCGGCTGGTCGGGCGGTACGGCAAGGCGCTGGACGCTCCGTGCGGCACGCTCACTCATGTGTTCCCGGAACCGGCCGTCCTCGCGGAGGCCGAGCCGGACGGCACCCTCGGTGCCCTGACCGCCGCTCTCGCCGACGGCACCCTGCGGCTGGACGCGGGCGCCGACCGCGACGACGCGCGGGAGGCGCTGCTCGCGCTGCCGGGTCTGGACGAACAGACCGTCGCCGTCATCCGTACCCGTGCCCTCGGCGATCCCGACGTGGCCCCGCCCGACGAGGATGTTCCGGATGCCTGGCGACCTTGGCGTTCCTACGCCGTGCAACACCTCTGGGTCGAAGCCGAGTTGGCTCGGAACAGCGTGAACTAGCCCTGCGGCGACGGCAGCAGCCGTGGCTCGATCCGCTCCTCGACCGCCGTGTCGCCCTCGCGCCTGACCGCGTACGCGCCCTTGCCCGGTATCTCCGTGACCGCCTCGACGAGTTCGGTGCCCCGGTACACCAGCCCCACTCCGTCGTCCGTGCAGTGGGTGACGGGCAGTGTGCCGTCGGCGACCAGCCGGTGGACCAGCGGGCGGCGGCCCTGGTCGCTGTCGTAGTGGACGCCGTTGCCGTACGGCAGGTATCCGAGTCCGTTGGTGAGTGGGCGCAGTTCGGGCCCGAAGGAGTCCGTGGTGCCGCCCCGGAACCAGCAGATCGACCCGGCGCTCACCCCGCTGAGCACGACCCCGGCTTGCCACGCGCGCCGGAAGATCGCGTCGAGTCCGTGGACGCGCCATACGGCGAGCAGGTTGGCCGCCGAACCGCCCATGACCCACACGACGTCCTGTTCGAGCACCGATCCCTCGATGTCCTTGAGGTTCGGCATGGGAAAGAGGTGGAGCGGGGTCAGGTCGAAGCCCGCCACACGGGCCGCCTCGCTCATGCGCGTGGTGAAGTGCTCGGCGTCGCCGATCGCCGTCCCGACGTACATGACGCGCGGACGGCGCCCCTGGACCCCCGCCAGGTCCACGGCATGGTGGACGAGGGCGTCGAAGGTGACCCTGGTGCGGTCTCCGACGCGGTGACCACCCGAAGTGGCAAGGATGGTGGGTTCGGTGGCGGTCATGGCTCGCGACCTTACCAAGACCGCCGCGCCACGTGATCTTCAACGGGGCTGATCCGTCTCGATCTTGGACGGGTCCGATCCGTCGCGATCTTCGACCAGGCTGAACCGTCCGGTCTTCGGCGGGGCTGATCCGTCCGGTCTTCGGCGGACCTGGTCCGGCACGATCTCCAACAAGCGTCGCCCGGCGCGATCTTCAACGACCGCATCCACCAGGCCGCTCAGTCCTCGAGCCCCCAGCTGTGGATCCGCTTCGGGTGGATGCGGATCAGCTCCTCGCTGAAGTGAGGGCCCAACTCGTGTGGACCGGTGAGGAGTTCGGCCTCCCCTCGGATGTCGACGCCTCTGACCTTCCACGGCGAGAAGCTGACGATGTCGTCGACGACGAGGGCGACCTTCGGGTTCTTCTGCAGGTTGCGCCACTTCTTCGTGGCGCCCATCGAGTAGCCGCCGATCAGGATCGTCCCGTCCTCCTGCGGAAAGAAGCCGACGGGGTTCGCCTGCGGCTGCCCGTGGGGGTCGACGGTGGCCAGCCGTCCCAGCCGCTGCGTCTTGAGGTAAGCGCGCTCGGCCTCGCTGAATTCGGTCATGACAGCAGCCAAACACTCCCGCGCCGCGAACGCATCGGATGCTGGTCCTAGGTCCAGAGGAGTACGGGGACTTCGTACGGGTGCGTCCATTGGGGTGACAGTGCGTTGAGGGGGCCGACGGCCAGGGAAACCATGCCCCCATGACTCGCGCGATCAAGGCCCGGCACCTCCTGGCCGCCCTGGTGACCTCCCTGGTCCTCACCCCGCTGACCGCGCTCGCCGAGTCCGGGCCCGGCAGTGCCGCCCCCACGTCGAACCTGATCTGGACCGGCACCTGGGAAGCCGCCGCCTCCGGCACCGCCCCCGCGCTGCCCGGCGCCTCGATCCGCAACGTGGTGCACACCAGCGTCGGCGGCCGCGCCGCCCGCGTCCGCCTCTCCAACCGGCTCGGCACGGCACCGCTGCACCTCGACGCCGTGACCGTGGCGTTGCAGCGGCCGCGCGCGCCCAAAAGCCCGCGGGCCGTCCCCGGTTCGATGCGTAGGGTCACCTTCGCCGGCGCCGGATCGGTGACGATCCCCGCGGGCAGAGACCTGGTCAGCGACCCCGTCGCCCTCCAGGTCCCCGCCGACGCCAACCTCCTGATCTCGCTCCACACCCCCGTCGACTCGGGCCCGGCGACCTATCACCGCTCCGCTCTCCAGGCCAACTTCCTTGCCCGCAAGGGCAATCGCACCGCCGACGAGAGCGGCACCGCGTACACCGTCACCCTGGGGAACTGGTACTACGTGACCGGTGTGGACGTGCTCGGCTCGGCCGTCGTGGGCAGCGTGGTCACGCTCGGCGACTCCCTCACCGACGGCACCGGCTCGACGTTCAGCGCCAACCACCGCTGGCCCGACCGGCTCGCCGACCGTCTGCGCGGCCTCCCGCCGTACCGCCGCCTCGGCGTCCTGAACGCCGGGATCGCCGGAAACCGCGTCCTGCTCGACGGCCGCGGCCCCAGCGCCCTGTCCCGCCTGGACGCCGATGTGTTCTCCCGCACCGGCGTGCGCGCGGTGATCGTGATGGAGGGCATCAACGACATCAAGGGCACCCCCGAGCAGACGGATCCCGGCGCCATCGAGGACGCGTACCGCCGCATCGTGCGCCACGCCCACGCCCGCGGCATCCGCGTCATCGGCGCCACGCTCACCCCGTACGGCGGCCACGCCGCGTACACCGGGGCCCGCGAAGCCGTACGGCAGTCGGTCAACGCCGTCATCCGCACGCGCGGCCTCTTCGACGCGGTCGCGGACTTCGACGCCACCGTCCGCGACCCGTCCCACCCGAACCGCATCCTCCCCGCCTACGACCCAGGCGACCACCTCCACTTCAACGACGCGGGCATGAAGGCAATGGCCGACAAGATCGACCTGGCGACCCTCGCTCCCTAGGCATTTCCAGGAATCCTCAAACAGGCAGTCCCCACTTGGGCGCCGTTTCGTTCGGCTCGACCGGTGCGATCGTCAGGTCCGGCCGGTCCCCCTTCGCCGTGATCAGTGCCGACTCGCCCTTCCGCAGGGCGATTCGGATCGCGCCGTCGCCCGCGTCGGAGTACCGCAGGGCTCGCCCGCGTGCGTCCCGCACCTCGACAGGGCCCGCGATGCCATGCCGTACGACGCAGGGGGCACCGGCCTCGCTGACCAGCCGGACCCAGCGGGTCGCCCCGCCCTCGCGCACCGCCGAGAGCAGAAAGGCGCCCTGCGTACGGAAGTTGTGGACCGTCAGGTCCGACCAGGCGGCGGGCAGTGCGGGGAAGACGCGGATGACGCCGCCCCAGGACTGGCAGACCATGTCGTGCAGGGACTGGGCGGCCGAGAGGGGGGTCTCGATGACCGGGCCCGACTCCTTGTACATGGTGTTGGCCTGGATGAAGCGGGTCATCAGTTCACCCAGGTACCGGAGCGCGTCCTCGCCCTTGCCGAGCAGGGCGGACATCGAGGCCGCGCCGGTGAAGGTGTAGCCCTGAAGCGCGCCCTCGAAGCCGACCCAGTGCGCCAGCGACTTCTCGATCAGGGCCCGTTCGTCGGGTGTGCGGCCGGTCAGCTCGTACAGCGGGTACACCGCGAGCAGATGCGAGTAGTGGCGGTGCGACTTCGCGAAGGGGATGTCCGCGCCGATCATGAACCCGTTGGCGTCGGTGGGGTACGCCACCCGCTTGGCCAGCACCTCGCGCCAGCGTGGCGCCAACTCGTCGTCGATGCCGAGGAGTTCGGCCGATTCCAGCAAGGTCCGGCAACCCCAGGTCAGCAGCATCAAGTCGTAGTTGCAGTCGCGCGTGTTGCCGCCGTACTCGGGGGAGAAGGTGGCCGGAAGGTGCAGCTTGCCGTCCGCGCCCGGCTCCAGGAAGTGCAGGTAGTAGTTGATCGCCTTCCGCAGCAGAGGGAACAGGACGTCGCGGAGTATCGACTCGTCCATGGTGTGGCGGTAGCTAAGCCAGACATTGTGCAGGGCCCACGTGAGGTTGCCGACCTCGGGAGTGGGCGGATCCTGGCCGGGGATGCCGACTCCGTAGCCGGTGAGGGTGCCCGCCGCGCCGTTGACGAGGTGGGGGTCCGTGGTGCGCGGGATGCCCAGCGAGTCACCGCGGTACCGTTCCGCGACCTCCTTGGACAGGTTGTCCCGGTACTCGCTCAACGCCCTCGTCACCGCGTCGAGTTCGAGGTGGTTCGAGCCGTGGATCAGCCAGTACTCCAGCTGCACGTTCAGGTTCCACCAGGTGTTGGGCCAGGGCGTGGACTCCAGCCAGGGCCCGCTGGTGGCCATCACGGGCGCGTCCCGGCGGGCGGCGGACGCCGTCTTGTACAGCTGGATCCAGTAGAAGCGCTGGATACGCGCGTCCGGGAGGGAGAGGAAGCTCTTGCGGTAGTAGGCGTGCCACCAGGCGCGATGTGCTTGCGCCAGTTGGTCGTACGGCAACGCCGAAGCCCCGCGCACGGCCGCGAGTGCCTGGTCCAGTGCCGTGGACTTCGGGTACGAGTGCGCGACATGGACGTACAGCGTCCGCGTCGTGCCCCGAGTCCGCTCCCGCCACGCGGTCGCGTGCTGTCCGCCCGACAGCAGGGGCTGTACGGCGGCCTGGACGCCGTCGTGCTCGGCGACCTCGGCGGACGGGTTGCCCTGGTAGCCGTCCGGCAGCGGTTTGAAGGCGGCGCGCGGGCTGATCGCGTCCGCCGGATGGAACACCCACCGGAAGTCGCGCTCGCCCTCGCTCGGTGTCACCTCGACGGCGAGGACCGAGCGGGAGTTGTGCACCAGCGCGCGGAGCTTCAGCGTGCCCCGGTCCGTGGTGAGCGTCCCGGTCAGCTCGGCGTCGCGCAGCCGGAGCCGCCAGTCCAGGCCCGTGATGGTGCCGACCGGCTCCAGCGTGAAGTAGCCGATGGGCAGCCGGGCGAGCCCGAAGAGCGAGCCGAACTCGGGGCGGTGGTCCTGCACCTCGGAGTGCTGCACATTGAAGCGCACGGACGAAAAGGAATCGGCCTCCGGGCCCGGCTCGGCGTAGATCCCGGAGCCGAGGAAACCGTTGCCGAGGTACGGCCCCTCGTACCAGGTCTTCGGCATCCGCTGCCAGACGAGGTCGGCGTCGTCGAGGACGGTGCGCCAGGGGTCGGCGGCGCCCTCGGGGGCGGCTGCCCTCGCCTGCGCGGGCAGGCCTCCGGCGAGCAGCGTCCCGCCGAGGGCGGATCCGGTGGCGAGCACGGTACGTCTGGACGGGCTGGGCATCGCGTCTCCTGGCGGCTCATTCGGCTGACGGCTCATTCGGCAACGTACGCACGGCAATTCATCGGAGCTATCTCAGACCGAAACGTAGAGATGGTGCGGTGAGCCGTCAATGGCTGAGGAGAGATCCGATGTGTAGGTGTGTACATGAATGGCGGCCGTGTGCCTGGACAGCAATCCTCAGCCCCAGATCACCGCCGCCAACCACGCCCCCATGATCAGCAGGCAGGCGAACAGCTCCGTCAGCACACTCCACCCGCCCGACCGCATCGCGGTCCGCACCGCCGCCCGGGCCTGCCCCTGTCCGCCCAGCCGCAGCCGCTCGGAGAGATAGATCCCGCCGATGAAGCCGGGTACCGCGCCGACCACCGGGAGCAGAAAGAAGCCGAGCAGCGCCCCTGTCCCGGCGAACGCCGCCATCCGGGTGGTGGCCCCGCTCGCGCGCAGCCGCCGTGGCGGCAGCACCCAGCGGACCGCCTGGGCCAGCAGCAGGACCACGGTCGCGCCCACGAGCACGGCCCAGGAGAGCGCCCGTGGGTCGGTCAATGCCCACCACAGGACCGCGGCCCAGACGAGCCACGCCCCCGGCACACCGGGCACCAGTACTCCGGCAAGGCCGAGCAGGATCACCACGCCGACCAGCAGGAGTTCCCACACTCCCATCTGCCCAGAGTGACTGAGCGGGCCTGCGACCGCAGGTCAGTCCCGCGCCAACCGGCCGCGCCGGTGCAGTGCCGCGTCCTTCGGTCGCGCTGGTCTCAGTCCCGCGCCACCCAGCCGCGCTCGTACGCGTGCCAGCCCAGCTGGAGTCGTGTCGTCACGCCCGTCAGCTCCATCAGCCGCTTCACCCGGCGCTGCACGGTCCTCAGGCCCAGATCGAGCTGCTTGGCGACGCTCGCGTCAGTCAGCCCGGCCAGCAGCAGCGACAGGATCTCCAGGTCGGTGCTGTCGGGGCCGTCCGGCTCCTGCTCGCGGACACCTCTGCTGCCGAGCCGCAGCGGCAGCGCGTCCCGCCACACCGACTCGAAGAGGCCCGACAACAGCTCAAGGAGTCCGCTCGCGTGCACCACGAGCGCCGCGGGCTCCGCGGTGTGCGAGGTGAGCGGGACCATCGCGAGCGTCCGGTCGGCGATCACCAGCTTGGTCGGCACCTTGTCCACGACCCGCACCTGCTCGTCACGGCTGAGCGCGGCGGACAGCTCGGTGATGCCGGTGGGCTGGTCGAGGACGGCCCGTTCGAGCACTACGCGATAGCCGACGCCCCGGCCCGCGGCCTGTTCCTCCGCGTCGTTGTCCATCCCGGAGACCACGACCGGATTCCCGGTGACCAGGGCGCACACCTCTTCGGCGGCGCCGAGCTGGAGCTGCAGGAACCGCTGTGAGACCGCCGCCGCCCCGATCACCACCTCCACCAGGTCGTGCACCGCCGGTTCGGCGGCCGCCGCCCGGTACTCCTCCGCGAGCATCGCGGCCGCCAGCTCCGCCTTCTCCAGCTCGTGCCGCTGCTGGGTGAGCAGCGCGCCGAGGGCGACCCCGGGCGGCGCCGCGACCCAGCGTCCGGGCCGGGCCGACGACTGGGCGGCGAGACCGTGCCGCTCCAGCCGGCGCAGGGCGCGTTCGGTGTCGTACTCGCCGAGCGTGAGCCGCCGCGCGAGATCGGGCACGTCGGCGGCGCCCACGGACACCAGCGCCCGGTACGCCGACTCGTGCGTCTCGTCCAGACCTATCGCTCCCAGCATGCGGCGACGTCCCTCCCCAAGGATCCGTTCGTGCCGGTCGGCGGGTGTCCGTGGCGGGAAACAGCCACGGCGCAAACCCGCCTGGGCACATCATCCCCGCACCACCCGCCTCTCTGCCAAGCTCGCGCCACCGCAGCACCAACCACCGCCCGCAATGCCCTGCTTGAGCCTGTTCGGCCTGCGCGGACGCGGGTGGAACGACCTTGGGGAGTGGGACTTTGGGGAGAGCGATATCGCGTACGGCCATGGGCGCGTCCACCGCCGCCGTCCTCGTCGTCACGACAGCCGTGCCCACAGCGGCGGCACAGCTGCCGAGACCGTTGACGGGTACCGGGGCCACCGCCTCGGGCGCCGTCGTCACCCTCGTCACCGGAGACCGTGTCCTGGTGACGAAGGACGGGGGCCACCGCCCTGCCCGGTGAGGACGGCACCACTCCCTTCACACAGACCCGGCAGTCCGGCAAGGACCTGTACGTGTATCCCGAGGGCACCGTCGCGGCCATCGCCGCGGGCCGTGTCGACGAGGAACTCTTCAACGTCACCGGTCTGGTCCGGCAGGGCTACGACGACGCGCACAGCGCGACGCTGCCGCTCATCGCGACGTACGACACGCCCGGTGCGCTCACCACGGTGCGGCTGCCGTACTCCTGCGACGGTGGCGAGACCTGGACCGCCACGGAGACCGCCCTTCGGGACGGCAAGTGGACCGCCACGGTCAATCACAGCGGAGCCTCAGGCAGGCAGGTCACACTCAGGGCCGAACTGACCGACGCGAACGGCAACTCGGTCACCCAGACCGTGACCCGGGCCTACGACGTGCGCCAGTCCGGTCACCCAGGTGCCGCCGGGCGGTCCTCCCGTGGGGGGTGGGACCGCCCGGCGGTTGCGTATCACTGTGCGGCGTCCAACCCTCTGGCCGGTTTTTCCGGATGCCCCGTTTTCATCCGGCTCCCGCGGTGGACAATTAGGGGCATGAGCCAGCAGGGGGAGAAGCCCACCGGTCATGAGGACGACTGGTGGGGGCAGTTGTACGACGACTCCACCGAGGACACGGGGCCCGCGGCCGCGGCTGATTCTCTGGACGATCGGTTCGAGTCGGCCGCGGGGACGGTGGGGCTGGGGCCCGCCGAGGAGCCGGGGGCCGCCGTCCGGCAACCGGACACGCCCGCGCTCGACGTGCCGCAGCAGCCGGAGCGACCTCCCGCGATGCCGGGCTCGTCCCCCGTCGAGCCGAAACAGCCACCCGCGATACCGGAGCAGCGCGACGCCGCTTCCGCGTCCGGGGCCTGGCCCGGTGCGACGCCGCGGGGGGCGGGGCGGACACCTGAGGGAAGTGCACCCGCCGGGCGTGCGCCTGACGGGCGTGCGCCGCAGGCCGGCCGGTGGGAGCGCGGTGACATCCCCGGGCCGAGTCCCGAACCCGGCCCGCTCCAGCGCAGTGGCCTCGCCCGGCAACCCGCCCCCTGGGAGCCCCCGGCCGCCGAACCACCGGCTCCCGCGACCTTCCCGCCCGGGCCGCCACCGCCCGGGTTCCCCACGCAGGAGCCCGCGAGCCGTACGTCCACGGAGTCGCCCGGCAGTGCGGTGCCCGCGTCGAGGGCACCCGTGGACGCGCCACCGGTCCCCACGTCACCGCCTGCCGTGTCTCCGGGCGACACCTTGCCGATCACCCCGTCCGACGTCCGGCCCCCGCAGCCCGCCTCCGCCCCCGAGGACGCCCCGCTCGGAGAACCCGCCCTCTCCGTCCCCCATCAGCCGCCCGCTGTCGACTACGTGGGCTCGGGCCCGCCCACCTACGACGCCGAACCGACCGCGCTTCCGCCCGCCGACCCGGACGACCTCGACGATTTGGTCGCCGACACGGTGCTGGACGGGGCGCGCTACGGGACGAGCACGCTGCGGGCCGTGTCCGTGCGCGGGGACTCCGCTCGCTACCGGGGCGAGCCGCGCCGGGACTCGCTGCTCACCGCCCGGTTCGGGACGGGGGAGCAGGCGCTGGTGCTCGTCGCGATGGCCACCGGCGCGCGGGCCACGCCGGACGCGCACCGCGCGGCCGCCGAGGCGTGCCAGTGGATCGGGCGCGCCGTGGGCCGCAGCCACGCACGGCTGGCCCAGGACATCCGGGCCGCCCGGCGCGGCGACCTGAAGTCGGGACTGCACCGGCTCACCGACCGCAGCCTGGGCAAACTGCGCGCGAGCGCGGCCGAGCAGGGCATCGAACCCGAGGAGTACACCGCCGGCCTGCGCTGCCTGCTGCTGCCGGCCGATCCGGGGTGCCGTACACGCGTCTTCTTCGGCGTCGGCGCGGGCGGCCTGTTCCGGTTGCGGGACGGCGAATGGCAGGACATCGAGCCACGGGTCGCGGAGGCCACCGGCGAGGCGGTGGTCGGCTTCGGATCGCTGCCCCACGAGACCCCCGAGGGCGACCGGCTCACCATGGACCTGGGCATCACCACGCCCCCGAGCCCGTACGAACCCGCCCCCGCACCGCCGCGCGACCCCTTCCGCTTCCGCGCCTCCGTCGCGCGCCCGGGTGACACGCTCCTGCTCTGCACCGGCGGCCTGGCCGAGCCGCTGCGCGGCGAACCCGAACTGGCCGAACACCTGACGGAGCGGTGGTCGGCGGCGGAACCGCCCGGCCTCGCCGCGTTTCTCGCGGACACCTCGGTGAGGGTCAAGGGGTATGCCGACGATCGCACGGCCGCGGCCGTTTGGGAGGCGTAACCGCGCGCCCTGTGAATTCATGGACCCAAGGGATGGACCAAGGGGGTCCGGGGGACCCGAAAGGCCCGAGATCCGGGGGACCCGAAAGACCCACGGGATCCAGCGGATCCAAGGATCGCGAAGAGGTGCGTGAAGCATGGCCAAGCAGAACGTCGCCGAACAGTTCGTCGACATCCTCGCCCGCGCGGGCGTCAAGCGGCTGTACGGAGTCGTCGGCGACAGCCTTAACCCTGTCGTCGACGCCATTCGGCGCAATTCGGCCATCGACTGGAT
Source organism: Streptomyces sp. NPDC027189 (assembly GCF_055566975.1). Taxonomy (NCBI): domain Bacteria; kingdom Bacillati; phylum Actinomycetota; class Actinomycetes; order Kitasatosporales; family Streptomycetaceae; genus Streptomyces; species Streptomyces sp. NPDC027189. Next base: position 182,444 of record NZ_JBVHRI010000014.1, on the reverse strand, counting down.
CCATGTCCGGCACGAGGAGACCGCCGCCTTCGCCGCCGGCGCGGAGGCGCAGATCACCGGCAAGCTCACCGCCTGCGCCGGCTCCTGCGGCCCCGGCAACCTCCACCTCATCAACGGCCTGTACGACGCCCACCGCTCCATGGCCCCGGTCCTCGCCCTCGCCTCACAGATCCCGTCCAGTGAGATCGGCCTCGGCTACTTCCAGGAGACCCACCCCGACCAGCTCTTCCGCGAGTGCAGCCACTACAGCGAGCTGATCTCCAACCCGAAGCAGATGCCGAGGTTGCTGCAGACCGCGATCCAGCACGCGGTGGGCCAGTCCGGCGTCAGCGTGGTCTCCCTCCCAGGCGACATCGCGGCCGAGCCCGCCCCGGACAAGCCCCTGGAGACCGCCCTCGTCACCGCCCGGCCCACGGTCCGCCCCGGCGACACCGAGATCGACAAGCTCGTGGCGCTGATCGACGAGGCCGACAAGGTCACGCTCTTCTGCGGCAGCGGCACGGCGGGCGCGCACGCCGAGGTCATGGAGTTCGCCGGGAAGATCAAGTCCCCGGTCGGACACGCGCTGCGGGGCAAGGAGTGGATCCAGTACGACAACCCCTTCGACGTCGGCATGAGCGGACTGCTCGGCTACGGCGCCGCCTACGAGGCCACCCACGAGTGCGACCTCCTCATCCTGCTCGGCACCGACTTCCCGTACAACGCCTTCCTCCCCGACGACGTCAAGATCGCCCAAGTCGACGTCCGTCCCGAGCACTTGGGCCGCCGTTCGAAGCTGGACCTCGCGGTCTGGGGCGATGTGAAGGAGACCCTGCGCTGTCTCACCCCGCGCGTGAAGCCCAAGGAGAACCGCCGCTTCCTCGACAAGATGCTGAAGAAGCACGCCGACGCGCTCGAAGGTGTCATCAAGGCGTACACGAGGAAGGTCGAGAAGCACGTCCCGATCCACCCCGAATACGTAGCCTCCGTGCTCGACGAACTCGCCGCCGAGGACGCGGTGTTCACGGTCGACACCGGAATGTGCAATGTCTGGGCGGCCCGCTACATCTCGCCCAACGGCCGCCGCCGCGTCATCGGTTCGTTCTCGCACGGCTCCATGGCGAACGCGCTGCCGATGGCCATCGGCGCCCAGTTCACCGACCGGAACCGGCAGGTCGTCTCAATGTCCGGCGACGGCGGATTCTCCATGCTGATGGGCGACTTCCTCACCCTCGTCCAGCACGACCTGCCGGTGAAGGTCGTCCTCTTCAACAACTCCTCCCTGAGCATGGTCGAGTTGGAGATGCTGGTGGCCGGCCTGCCCTCGTACGGCACCACGAACAAGAACCCCGACTTCGCGGCCGTCGCCCGCGCCTGCGGTGCGTACGGTGTCCGGGTCGAGAAGCCCAAGCAACTTGAAGGCGCCCTGAAGGACGCCTTCAAGCACAAGGGCCCGGCCCTCGTCGACATCGTCACCGACCCCAACGCACTGTCCATCCCGCCCAAGATCAGCGCGGAGATGGTGACGGGGTTCGCGCTGTCGGCATCGAAGATCGTGCTGGACGGGGGAGTGGGCCGCATGGTGCAGATGGCCCGCTCGAACCTGCGGAACGTGCCGCGGCCCTAGGTGTTCTGCCCGACGGATCAGGTCGGAGGGGAGCTGCGGTGCCTCATGAGCGCGGGTGAGCGGGTCGCAGCCGCAGCGTGAGGATCTGGAACGGCCGCAGCTCGAATTCCGACGGGGCTTCGTGCAGCGGCCGTTCCAGCAGGTCGGCCACCTCGACCCGGGCCACCGGGAAGCCCGTGCTCAGCGTGGCCCGCGCACGCCCGCCCCGGGACTCGTACAGCCGGACCACCACATCACCACCGCGGTCCTCGGCGAGCTTGACCGACTCGATGGTGACGGCCGGGTTGTCGACGCTCACCAGCGGTTCGAGCGACGGCGCCGCGGCCGGCCGCAGCGGCAGGTTCAGCGCGAGCCCCTCCGCGACGGCGTCCCCCACACCCGCGCCCGGCAACAGCGCGTACGTGAACCGGTGCGTGCCCAGATCCGTCTCCGGGTCCGGGCTGTGCGGGGCGCGCAGCAGCGTCAGCCGTACCGTCGTGCCCAGCCCGTGCTCATGCGGCGTGCGGGTCACGTCATGGCCGTACGTCGAGTCGTTGAGGACCGCCACGCCGTATCCGTCCTCCGCGACCCGCAGCCAGCGGTGCGCGCAGATCTCGAAACGGGCCGCGTCCCAGCCGGTGTTGGTGTGGGTGGGACGGTGCACATGTCCGAACTGGATCTCGGCGGCGGAGCGTTCGGCGTGCACGTCGAGCGGGATGGCGGCCTTGAGCACCTTCTCCGACTCCTGCCAGTCGATGTCCGTCACGATGTCCAGCCGGCGGCTCGCGGCCGTCAGCCGGATCTCCTGGGTGACGCGGGACGTGCCGAAGACGCGGACGACACGGACCGTCGCCCGCAGCGGCCCGCTCTCGACGAGCTCCACCGACTCGGCGCCCGTCAGGTCCGTGTGCTTGCGCCGGTAGTGCCGGTCGATGTCCCAGGCGTCCCACGCGTTGGGGTGGTCCGGATGCAGCTGGAGGAGGTTGCCGGGACCGCTGAGCACTTCGCGGTCGGCCACGCGGTCCCGGACGGAGGAGAGCAGCCCGTCGCGGTCGACCGTCACCCGCAGCCACTGGTTCTCCAACAGGATGGTGTCACCCGTCTGTTCGGCCCGGACGCCTTCCCCGACCACGGCCGATACGGCCGCACTCCCGAGTCCCGGCACCGTCACCAGCCCGTCCCCGACCACCTCCGTGCGCTCGTACGGCGAGGAGTTCAGCACCGCGGGCGAGCCCGGCCCCAGCGCCCGTACCGCCTCCGCCGTGATCTCCTCCAGCTCCGCGAGCACCCGCGCATAGCTCCCCCGCGCCTCGCGGTGCACCCACGCGATCGACGAGCCAGGCAGGATGTCGTGGAACTGGTGCAGCAGGACCGTCTTCCAGAGCCGGTCGAGGGCGTCGTAGGGGTAGACGTACGAGCGATCGCGTACGGCCGCCGCGGTGCACCACAACTCGGCCTCGCGCAGGGCGTGTTCCGATCTGCGGTTGCCCTGCTTCGTCTTCGCCTGAGTGGTGTACGTGGCCCGGTGCAGTTCCAGATACAGCTCGCCGGACCACACCGGCGCGTGGGCCCCGTACTCCTCCTCGGCGGCCGCGAAGAAGGCGGAAGGCTTCTCGATCTCGACGCGCGGCGAGCCCTCCAGGGACCGCAACCTCCGTGCCTTCTCCAGCATTTCGCGGGTCGGGCCGCCCCCGCCGTCGCCCCAGCCGAACGGGACGAGTGAGCGGGTGGCCCGCCCCTTTTCGGCGAAGTTCCGTTCCGCGTGGGCGAGTTCGCGGCCGTGGAACTGGGAGTTGTAGGTGTCCACGGGCGGGAAGTGGGTGAAGACGCGGGTGCCGTCGATGCCCTCCCACCAGAAGGTGTGGTGCGGCATTTTGTTGGACTGGTTCCAGCTCAGCTTCTGGGTGAGGAACCAGCGGACGCCCGCGAGCTTCGCCAGTTGGGGGAAGGCGGCCGTGTAGCCGAAGGAGTCGGGCAGCCAGATCTCCTCGGTCTCGACACCCAGTTCCTGTGCGAAGAAGCGCTTGCCGTGGACGATCTGGCGGGCCAGCGCCTCACCGCCCGGCATGTTGGCGTCCGACTCGACCCACATCGAGCCCACCGGGGCCCAATTCCCTTCCTCCACCGCCTTCTTGATGCGCTCCCAGATGTGCGGCTGGTGCTCCTTGACCCAGGCGTACTGCTGCGCCTGCGAACAGGCGAAGACCAGCTCCGGGTAGTCCTGGGAGAGCGCGGTGACGTTGGCGAAGGTGCGCGAGGCCTTGCGGACCGTCTCGCGCAGCGGCCACAGCCACGCCGAGTCGATGTGGGCGTGCCCGGCCGCCGAGATCCGGTGCGCGCTGGCCGAGGCGGGCCGGGACAGCACGTCCGTCAGCTCGGCCCGGGCGGCGGCCGCCGTACCGGACACGTCGTGCAGGTCGAGTGCGTCCAGCATGTCCTCGAGCGCGCGCAGGATCTCGTGCCGCCGGTGCCGGTCCGCGGGCAGCTCGTGCATCAGCTCCGACAGCACTTCGATGTCGAGGACGAGCTGCCACACGTCCTTGTCGAGTACGGCGAGATCGGCAGCCGCGAATCGGTAGATGGGCCGATCGCCCGCGGTCAGCACGTCCCCGAGTGACGTCGGCTCGAAGCCGTGCAGCACGGCCGGGTTGGCCGCCGCCTCCAGCAGCAGATGCACCGCCTCGCCTCCCTGCGCGGGCGCAGCGACCGTGAGGTGCCGGTTGCGCGGGTGAATCCCCTTGAGCGGGACGCCGGCAGCGTCGTACAGGAGCCCCTCCGCCTGGAAACCGGGTCCGTCGCCCGTGAACCCGGGGTCGATCACCACCTCCACATGGCGGCCCACCCACTCCTCGGGCACCCGGCCCTCGATACGGAACCAACTCGTCGACCAGGGCTTTCCCCAGACCGTGCCGGTTGTGAACGGCTCGTACGCGGCCTGCAGCGCCTGGTCGACCGGCACCGGCTCACCGGGCACATGCCACACGGACAGCGCCAGCGGCACCCGGTCCGCGTACTGCGCCGGGCGCAGGAACTGTCGCAGCGCGCGCTCCAGGCGCCCCTCCACCAGCGAACGGTCGTCGTGCACGGCGGCTCCTCGGCGCTCGGACGGCTCTGTCCACAGTGTCACTTCCCCGCCGAGATGCCGGGCATCCGCGGGCGCCCGGCGGGTGGTTGACGATTCGACATGACTGTCGCGTTGCCGACGGGGCATGGATCCCCGTGAACGTGTTCGAGCGGGAGGGAACCGACATCGGCGTGCAGGCGGGGGTCATGAAGAGGCAGGCACGAGGAGGTGGTCCCATGGCCATCGGGGCCTCCTCCGCGAAGGCAGTGGAGGAAGCGGCCGACAAGGCGACCGACCAGCCGGGTGACGCGCAGCTCAGGCGCAGGCTGGGAAGGGCGGACCTGCGGGCCGTGCCGGAGGCCCGGAAGGCACTGAGGGAGCTGTTACGGCACTGGGGGAAGCCGGGGAGGTCCGAGATAGCCGAGCTGCTGACCAGCGAGCTCGTCACCAACGCACTCATTCACACCGACCACGACGCGGTCCTGACGGCCACCGTCGGACCCCGCGGACTCCGCGTGGAGGTACGGGACTTCGTGGGACGCAGGCCCAGACTGCGGGTACCGAACGCCGACGACGGTACGCACGGCAGAGGCCTCGTTCTCGTCCAGTCCCTCGCGGACGCGTGGGGCGTACGGGCGCACGGGGTGGGCAAGGCGGTGTGGTTCGAACTGGACGGCGGCGCGGTGTAGGACACCGCGCCGCCGTTGTCGTCCTGTCCGGGGTCCGGCCGCTGTGCGGCCGGACCGTCCGGGCTCTCGGGATCAGGTGTGCGCCAGACCTCAGCCGAACTGCTGCTCGAGGTCCTTGAGCTTGCGCTCCAGGGAGTCGAGTCGCGGCAGGGCCATCGTGTCGTCCTCGGCAGTGAGGTCGACGGTGATCGGCTCAGTGCTCTTGCGGACGGGCGTAAGGGAGGGCCGCGAGCGTACGGGCAGCTGCTCCGGCGATATGGCAGGCTCCGCGGAGGCCTGGGCGGGAGCTCGCTCCACGGTGGTCTCCAGCTGCTGCCGGGCGCCGCCGCGGCCGGGCAGGCCCCGGTGGCCACGGCTGAGCGCCTTGAGGTGCGCCCGCTCGACCCGCTCCTCGTTCCGGCGGCGCAGTCGGTTCTGCTCCTTCTGGCGCCGGTCCTCGCGCACCTCGTCGACGGCCTCGTCAAGGGAGCGGACGTTCTCAAGCAACATCAACGACCAGGCGCTGTAGGTCTCACGGGGCGCGCGCAGCCAGCGGACGATACGGATCTGCGGCAGCGGACGCGGGACCAGGCCCTGCTCACGCAGTGCGGCACGGCGGGTCTGCTTCAGCGCGCGGTCGAACAGCACGGCGGCCGACAGCGACATGCCCGAGAAGAACTGCGGGGCGCCCGCGTGGTCGATGCCCCGGGGCGCGTGCACCCAGTTGAACCAGGCCGCGGCGCCCGCGAACGTCCACACGAGTATCCGGGAGCCGAGCGCCGCGTCACCGTGGCTGGCCTCGCGGACCGCGAGGACGGAGCAGAACATGGCCGCGCCGTCCAGGCCGAACGGGACGAGATACTCCCAGCCGTCGGTGAGGCCGAGGTTCTGCTCGCCGAAGCCGACCAGGCCGTGGAAGGAGAGCGCTGCGGCGACCGCGGCACAGCAGAACAACAGCACGTAGGAAGCCGTGCCGTAGATGGCCTCCTTACGCCTGCGGCGCTCCTCGCTGCGCTCCCACGAGTCGTCGCTGCTCGCGTTCTCCCCGGACCGCTTGCCGCGCGCGAGCACCGCCACCGCCGCCAGCAGTCCCAGGAGCAAAACGGCGCCCGGAAGCAGCCAGTTCAGCGATATGTCGGTCAGTCTCATCTGGGGTCCCTTGCATTGGGATAGGGCGTAACGCCCGCCATAGTGGCCCAATCCCGCCGGCCCTCAGGGGGTTTCGGGGCAAGAGGCCGCCAAGGGAGTGCAAGGGGATGCGCAGGGCGACATTCTGCTCGAACTGCCGCGCGAGGGACGGGAGTTGAGTGCGAATAAGATTACCCGTACGGATGGTTCCTCGGAAAGTTCCTGAGACAAGTGAGGAAGTTGTGAATCGCCTGTAACCGCGCGGGTGTCCCAGTTGCGGGTGATCTTACGGGATCCGGAGCCGTGCCCCGTCCTGAGGGTGCCTCAACTGGCGGCGACGGCATTCAACTTGGTCACGCGATCCGCGTCGCAGGTGCGCGGGCAGGTGGCGCAGGTGTCCTCGGGGCGCAGTGTGTAGAAGAGGCAGCAGCTCGCCCGGTCGCGGGTGGGCAGCGACTCCCCGTCCGGACCCGTCAGTTCACGGAACGCGGCGGAACCGGCGTACGGCTGGGTCGCCCCCGGCAGCAGCAGCTCCAGCTCGCGCATCGCGCGCCGCTCCTCGCCGAGCAGATGGGCCACGTACCAGAGGCCCTCGACGATCTCGTCGGTCGCCATGCCCCACAGGGCCCGGCCGCGCCGCCGCATGCGCGGGCCGAAGCCGCCGAGGACCGGTTCCAGGTGCTCTGCCGCGGCGGCCCGCACCTCCGCCCGCAGTGCCTCCTCGTCCGGTACGACCCGGGCGCCGGGCAGGCCGGCCGCCGGATCGTCGGGCAGGCAGGCGAAGGTCGTGACGCGGACGGCCATGCGGCCGAGCGTGCGCTCGTATGTGACGTGGTCCACAGGGAAGCGGGGCACGCGGCGCCGCAGGAACCACGGGGCGGTGATCAGCAGACAGGCGGGCCAGGCGTACCGGTGCAGTCCGAAGCTCGCCACGACATCCGGCCGTGCCCGCTGTCCGTAGTCCCGGATGATCTGTGTTTCGTCCCACGCCAGGAACGCGTCGAGATCGGCCCCGCCCTCCGCGAGCCGGGCGGCGGAGACCCAGCCGCCGTCCCGTGGGGCCGCTTCCCCGCGTCCCAGCTCCGTCACGCTCAGCCCGGGGAAGACCTCGGTCAGCCGGGCGTACGCGTCCGCGACAGGCGAGGGGAACGGGCGTACGTCGGTGTCGGCCGGGGTCTCGGAGGGGAGGGTGGGAGCGGGCATGCGAGGACCACAACTTCACGATCGTTTACAGGTAAGGCTTACCTTACCCCGTGTGCGTGATGTTTGAACTGAGGCCGTGTGCGCCTATGGTGCTTGACGGACGAGTAACAACCGCCGCAATGACCCCCAAGTACCACCAAGCCCGGAGGAGGACCCCGTGGAGCAGGCCGGCCCGCGCAATGCGCACGGCTCCGCCGGTGCGGAGGTCCCGGACATCCGTAAGGCGGCCGTTCGGATACCCGCGCAGCCGCAGGCCGCGGACGTGGACCGCAAGCGGGGTGTCGCCGCCGATGGTGCCGGTGCCGGTGCCGGTGCCGCCGCTCGCGGTGAGCACACGCACAGCGAGGCGCCCATCCCGCGCCCGCGCGCCGAGGGCGCGCGTCCCGTCGTCCAGCGCTCCTCCGTACGCGGGCAGATCCTCGACGCCCTGCGGACCGCGCTCGTCACCGGCGAGCTCGCCCCCGGAGAGGTGTACTCGGCGCCCGCGCTCGGCGAGCGGTTCGGGGTGTCCGCCACGCCGGTACGGGAGGCGATGCAGCAGCTCGCACTGGAGGGCGCCGTCGAGGTCGTGCTCAACCGGGGCTTCCGGGTCGTCGAGCGCGGCACGCGGGAGCTGGCCGAACTCGCCGAGATACGGGCCCTGATCGAAGTCCCGGTGCTGCTGCGGCTCGCGCGCACCGTGCCCGCGGCCCGCTGGGCGGAGCTGCGCCCGTTCGCCGAGGCGACGGTACGGGCCGCCTCCTCGGGCTGCCGCGCGACCTATGCCGAGTCCGACCGCGCCTTCCACCGCGAGGTGCTCGCCCTCGCCGGCAACGTCCAACTGGTGCAGATCGCGGACGACCTGCACCGCCGCGCCCAGTGGCCCCTGGTCGGCGGCCCCGTCACCCGCGGCCGCGCGGACCTCGTGGCCGACGCCGCCGAACACACCTCCCTGCTGGACGCGTTGATCGCCGAGGACTTGGCGGTCGTGCAGTACCTGGTGCGGGAGCACTTCGCCGGGGCGTCCTGACGCCGCGGGCACGTGCCCTTCCGCTCACCCATGTCACGGATCCGTACGGTCCGCGCAACACACCCCTTCGCCGGGAACCCGGCCCGCCCCGCACGCGTGCCTTCGCGTACACGGCGAGAGCCGGACCGAAAACCGGGGGAGAGACCGATGCCCGACCCGTCCTGGATGGCCCAGCAACAGGCACAGCAGGCCGCACAGCAGGCCCAGCAGATCCATCAAAACCAGGTACGCCACCACCGCCAGATGCACGACATGGCCCGCGCCCACGGCCCTCACTCGGGCGCGCCTCATGTGCACCGCCCCATGTCGTACGGCGGCGGCCGCGGCGGCAGACTGCGCGGCTTCCTCACGCTCCTCGTGATCGTGGCGGTGGCCCTCTACGTGGCCCACGACCCCGAACTCCGCACCAGCGTGGCGACGTTCGCCCGAAACTGGTTGGCACACGTCCAGAGCGACTAGGGCCTGTCCTGGCGGATCATGTCGGAGACGCGGGTCCTGGTGCGCCCATCTGCGGCGTTGTCGTCGGTTGCCGACGCCCCCAAGTTCTCGGCTTCGCTCGAACAGGGGGACCCCCCCATCGCGTCGTCGCCCTCCTCCGCCTCGCGGCTGGACGCCCCAGGACCCGCTCACCTGCGTTTATGAGGCGCCGCAGCTCCCCTCCGACCTGATCTGCCGGACAGGCCCCAGCCCCGTAAGGGGCGCGGGGCTGCGACATTTGCGGCTCCGCCGCGTGGGCGTGACCAGCCACGACGCGGCCGCAGCCAGCGAACTGCCTCCCAGCGGGCGTCAGGCTGTCGCCGCAGGCGGCGTCAACTGCTCCGCCAGCCAGGTGGGTACACCCCCCAGCAACCGGAACAAGCGCCCCGCCTCGGCGCGCAGCCGAGACGCCTCCGGCTCGGCCTCCGCATCGGCCAGGGACGCCAACGCCGGAGCCGTACCCACGAGGTACCCCAGCTCCTCCCGAATCCGCAGGGATTCGGCGAACCCGTGCCGAGCCTCAGCCAACTCGCCGTCCCGTAGGGCGAGTCCGGCGAGATGCCGCCAGGTGAAGGAGAGCAGCAGCGGATCGCCATGGGCGACCGCACCCGCGTGGGCACGCCGATACGCGGCCCGCGCGGCCTGCGGTGACCGCGCGAGGTTCTCGGCGAGCAGCCCCCGCCGGAAGTCGAGGAGGGCCCGCCCGGGCCCCCCGGGAGTGAGGAGCGCCGCCGCCCGGCCGAGCGCCGCGCGCGCTTCGTCCGCCCGGTCACGTACGCCGAGCAGCGTGGCCGCGTACGCGAGCTGCCCGCGCTCGCAGGCCGCCGCGCCCCGCTCGTCGTCGCTCTGCGCCACCGCCTCCGCCGTGCGCAGCGCGTCCTCGGCCTCGGCCCAGCCCTGTTCGGTGTACAGGCACCGTTCGACGAGGAGCGAGGCTCTTTGCAGCGCCGCCCCCGCGGTGTGCGGCTTGAGCAGCGCGGCCGCGTCGGCCCAGCAGGCGCGCGAGCGCAGCCGCCATACCGCGGTCTGGAGTGGATCGTCCCCTGCAGTCGTTCCGGAACCAGACATGGCGGTATGCGCCACGTTGCCCTCCCCGAGCACACCATTGAGCTGTTGAGTGGTGGCATCTCAGCACGGATCGCGGGGCCCGGCCAAGGGGGTGGGTGAAGGATTTCACAAAGTCGTGGGACACCGGCGGCACTTGGGGACCCTGGGGCCGACGAGCCCGCGACCTCAACTCATACGCAATGCCAGGAAGAAGTCGAGCTTGTCCTCCAGTCGCGACAGGTCCCGACTCGTCAACTGCTCGATGCGGCCAATCCGGTAGCGCAGCGTGTTGACGTGCAGGTGCAGGCGCGTGGCGCAGCGCGTCCACGAGCCGTCGCAGTCGAGGAACGCCTCCAGCGTGGGGATCAGTTCGGCGCGGTGGCGGCGGTCGTAGTCGCGCAGCGGGTCGAGCAGCCGGGCGGTGAAGGCGCGGCGCACGTCGTCGGGCACGAAGGGGAGCAGCAGCACGTGCGACGCGAGCTCCTGGTGCCCGGCCGCGCACACCCGCCCGGGCCGCGCCGCGGCGACCCGGCGTGCGTGCCGGGCCTCCTCCAGCGCGCCGCGCAGCCCCTCCGCCGAGTGCACGGCGGCGCTGACGCCGAGGGTGAGCCGCCCGTCGTCGTTCAGGCCGGCCGACAGCGGGTCCCGTACGGCCTCCAGGAGCGCGTCGGCGAGCAGCCCCAACTCGGAGCCGTCGTGTTCCGTCGTCACCGCCGGCAGGGGGACGAGCGCGATCGCCTCGTCACCCGTGTGGGCGACGGCGATGCGGTCGGAGTGCTCGGGACCCGTCGAGAGCGGGTCGACGAGGATCTCCTCCAGTAGCGACTGGGCGACCGGACCGCCCTCGATCTCTCCCGCCCGTCGCCCGCCACCACCCTCGACCGAGGGCCCTGCGGGCCCGCCCCTCACTTCGTCCCACTCGACGCGGGCGACGACCACCTGCCAGTGCGGGGCCGCCCCGAGCCCGGGCAGCAGCACCGGCGCGGCCACCCGCAGCCGCGCCGCGATCTCGGCGGGCGCGGCGCCCGTCTGCACCAGCTCCAGGACCTCCTGCGCGAGCCGTCGGCGCACCGTGCGCGCCGCGTCCCGCCGGTCCCGTTCCACCGCGATCAGCTGGGTGACGCCCTGGAGCAGATCGAGCCGCTCCTCGGGCCAGTCCCCGGCGTCCGCCTCGACGGCGAGCAGCCAGTCGGACAGCACGGTCTCGCGCACGTCCCGGGAGGCGCCCGTGGAGCGCCCGGACGAGCGGATCGGGAAGAGCGAGTACGTCGTCGTGCCGACCGCCACCCGGTGCGGTCCGCGGCGTCCGGTGCGTGTCGCCGCCAGATGCTCGGCGGCCAGCTTGGCGCACACGTCCGCGGGCAGTCCGGGGCCCGAGAGCTTCGAGCCGGCGATGGGCCGTCCGGTGGGCGAGAGGACCCAGGCCCGCAGATCCAGGTCGGTGCCGAGCAGGTCCAGGACCACGTCGGGACCGCCGCCGGCCGGGCCCGACGTCATCATCCGGCGGTGCCGGTCCACCACCGCCGCCAGGTCCCCGGCGCGCTCGCCCGAGACCTGCCGTACGACGTGCTCGGTGATCGTCGCGAAGGCCACCGACTCGTTCACCGCGAACAGCGGCAGCCGGTGCCGGGCGCAGGCCACGACGAGGTCGTCGGGGATGTCGCCGAGCTCCGCCTCACCTGCGGCCAGCGCCGCGACCCCGGCGCTCGCGAGGATGCGCACGAAGGGCTCCGAGTCGTCGGCGTCGTGCCGCCAGGCGAGGCCGGTGAGGACCAGTTCACCGCCGGAGAGATAGCGGCTGGGGTCCTTGAGGTCCGTGGTCATCACACCGCGGACGGTGCGGTCCAGCTCGTCCTCGCCGCCGAGCAGCCGCAGGCCCAGCGCGTCGGTGTCCAGCAGTGCGCGCAGCCGCATTCTCGTCGCCGCCGTTCTTTGTCTCGAAATCTACGATGGATCTGTGGTGAGGACCCCGTGAGCGGATTCCCGGGCTCCGTAGCGCGGCCCGAGGGGGTCCTCAGGTGGTGGTCCCAGCCCCTGCGAGGCTGTGTGCTGGGCTTTTGCGAGCTGTGCTCTCTCCGTCCCGGGCCGTGCTCGAAGTTTCCAGAGGAAACCAAGGAGGTTACTGGTGACCTCCGTTCATACGAATCTACAAGATGCGCGCCCTGGCCAGCCAACTCCTTCATGGTTTCGGTGACTGACCCCGGTGTTCTACGGCGCGGTGTACTGACCCCAATCCGCGTTAACAACTCATGAACGAGCCGGGCCGCCGCACACGATCTTTGGCTCAAACAGAACGACCCACGATACGAAGAAGAGAGCCACTCATGGACTTCCTTCGCCCCGCCAGCTGGGAGGAGGCGCTCGCCGCCAAGGCTGAGCACCCCACCGCTGTGCCGATTGCGGGTGGCACCGATGTGATGGTCGAGATCAACTTCGACCACCGCCGGCCCGAGTACCTCCTCGACCTGAACCGCATCGGCGAGCTGAGCGAGTGGGAGGTCGGCGAGGAGAGCGTGCGCCTGGGCGCCTCCGTTCCGTACACCCAGATCATGGAGAACCTGCGCGGCGAGCTTCCCGGCCTGGCCCTGGCCTCGCACACGGTGGCCTCCCCGCAGATCCGCAACCGCGGCGGCGTGGGCGGCAACCTCGGCACCGCCTCCCCGGCCGGTGACGCCCACCCCGCGCTCCTCGCGGCGGGCGCCGAGGTCGAGGTCGAGTCCGTACGCGGCTCGCGGCTGATCCCGATCGACGAGTTCTACACCGGCGTGAAGCGCAACGCGCTCGCGGCGGACGAGCTGATCAGGGCCGTACACATCAAGAAGGCGGACGGCCCCCAGCAGTACTCGAAGGTCGGCACCCGCAATGCGATGGTGATCGCGGTGTGCGCCTTCGGACTGGCTCTGCACCCCGAGACCCGTACGGTCCGCACCGGCATCGGCTCGGCCGCGCCGACCCCGGTCCGCGCCAAGGCCGCCGAGGAGTTCCTGAACGCGGCGCTCGAAGAGGGCGGCTTCTGGGACAACGGAAAGATCATCACCCCCTCGGTCGCCAAGCAGTTCGCGGACCTGTGCTCCGCCGCCTGCAACCCGATCGACGACGTCCGGGGCACGGCGAGCTACCGCCGCCACGCGGTCGGCATCATGGCCCGCCGCACCCTGACCTGGACCTGGGAGTCCTACCGCGGCACCGCCGCTCGCACGGAGGGAGTCGCGTAATGCGCGTCAATTTTACGGTCAACGGCCGTCAGCAGGAAGCCGACGACGTGTGGGAGGGCGAGTCCCTTCTGTACGTGCTGCGGGAGCGCCTGGGCCTGCCGGGTTCGAAGAACGCCTGTGAGCAGGGCGAGTGCGGTTCCTGCACGGTCCGCCTCGACGGTGTTCCGGTCTGTTCGTGTCTGGTCGCGGCCGGTCAGGTCGAGGGCCGCGAGGTCGTCACGGTCGAGGGTCTCGCGGACTTCGCCAAGCAGCGCGCGGAGCACGGCGGTTGCGCCTCGGGCGCGTGCGGCACGTCCGGGAATTCCGGCACGACGCTCGACGAGGCCAAGGCGTGGGCCGCCAAGGGCACCGACTCCCAGACCGGCGAGGGCACCGAACTCTCCCCGATCCAGCAGGCGTTCATTGACGCCGGAGCCGTCCAGTGCGGCTTCTGCACCCCGGGTCTGCTGGTCGCGGCGGACGAGATGCTGGAGCGCACCCCGAACCCGACCGACGCGGACATCCGCGAGGCGCTCTCGGGCAACCTGTGCCGCTGCACCGGTTACGAGAAGATCATGGACGCGGTCCGCCTCGCGGCCGCCCGGCAGTCTGAGGCGGTCTGATCATGGGAACCACGGGTACGCCCACCAAAATCACGCAGGGCACGAAGACCAAGGGCGGCATCGGCGAGTCCACGCTGCGCCCGGACGGCACCCTCAAGGTCACCGGCGAGTTCGCCTACTCGTCCGACATGTGGCACGAGGACATGCTCTGGGGCCAGATCCTGCGCTCCACGGTCGCCCACGCCGAGATCGTGTCGATCGACACGAGCGAGGCCCTCAAGACGCCGGGCGTCTACGCCGTCATGACGTACGACGACCTGCCCACCGAGGTGAAGAATTACGGCCTGGAGATCCAGGACACCCCGGTCCTCGCGCACGGCAAGGTCCGCCACCACGGCGAGCCGGTCGCCATCGTCGCCGCCGACCACCCGGAGACCGCGCGCCGCGCCGCCGCCAAGATCAAGGTGGAGTACAAGGAACTCCCGGTCATCACGGACGAGGCGTCCGCGACCGCGCCCGACGCGATCCTGATCCACGAGGGCCGCGACGACCACCACATCGGTCACGTCCCGCACCCGAACATCGTGCACCGCCAGCCGATCGTGCGCGGCAACGCCGACGAGGCCGCCAAGAAGGCCGACTTCATCGTCAAGGGCGAGTACACCTTCGGCATGCAGGACCAGGCCTTCCTCGGCCCGGAGTCCGGCCTCGCCGTGCCCTCCGAGGACGGCGGTGTCGACCTCTACATCGCCACCCAGTGGCTGCACTCCGACCTGCGCCAGATCGCCCCGGTCCTGGGCCTGCCCGAGGACAAGGTCCGTATGACGCTCTCCGGCGTCGGCGGCGCCTTCGGCGGCCGCGAGGACCTGTCGATGCAGATCCACGCCTGCCTGCTGGCGCTGCGCACCGGCAAGCCCGTCAAGATCGTCTACAACCGCTTCGAGTCCTTCTTCGGACACGTCCACCGCCACCCCGCGAAGCTCTACTACGAGCACGGGGCGACCAAGGACGGCAAGCTCACACACATGAAGTGCCGGATCGTCCTGGACGGCGGCGCCTACGCGTCCGCCTCCCCGGCCGTCGTCGGCAACGCCTCGTCCCTGAGCGTCGGTCCGTACGTGATCGACGACGTCGACATCGAAGCCATCGCGCTGTACACCAACAACCCGCCCTGCGGCGCCATGCGCGGCTTCGGCGCGGTCCAGGCGTGCTTCGCCTACGAGGCCCAGATGGACAGGCTCGCCGACAAGGTGGGCATGGACCGGGTCGCCTTCCGTCAGCTCAACGCGATGAAGCAGGGCACGATCATGCCGACCGGGCAGCCGGTCGACTCCCCGGCGCCGGTCGCCGAACTGCTGCGCCGCGTCAAGGCGATGCCCCTGCCGCCGGAGCAGCAGTGGCTCGCGGCCGGCGAGGAGGCGGACGTCCGCCAGCTGCCGGGCGGCCTGTCCAACACCACGCACGGCGAAGGCGTCGTACGGGGTGTCGGCTACGCGGTCGGCATCAAGAACGTCGGCTTCTCCGAGGGCTTCGACGACTACTCGACGGCCAAGGTCCGTATGGAGGTCGTCGGCGGCGAGCCCGTCGCCACCGTCCACACCGCGATGGCGGAGGTCGGACAGGGCGGTGTCACCGTCCACGCGCAGATCGCCCGCACCGAGCTGGGCGTCACCCAGGTGACGATCCACCCGGCGGACACGCAGGTGGGCAGCGCCGGTTCGACGTCAGCGTCGCGCCAGACGTACGTCACCGGTGGCGCCGTCAAGAACTCCTGCGAGCTCGTGCGCGAGAAGGTCCTGGAGATCGGCCGCCGCAAGTTCGGTACGTACCACCCGGCTTGGGCCACCGCCGAACTCCTCCTGGAGGGCGGCAAGGTCGTCACCGACGGCGGCGAGGTCCTCGCCGACCTGGTCGACGTGCTCGAAGGCGAGCCCGTCGAGGTCGAGGCCGAGTGGCGGCACCGTCCGACGGAGGCCTTCGACCTGCGCACCGGCCAGGGCAACGGCCACGTCCAGTACTCCTTCGCCGCGCACCGCGCGGTCGTCGAGGTGGACACCGAGCTCGGCCTGGTCAAGGTCATCGAGCTGGCCTGCGCCCAGGACGTCGGCAAGGCGCTCAACCCGCTGTCCGTCATCGGCCAGATCCAGGGTGGCACGCTCCAGGGCATGGGCATCGCCGTGATGGAGGAGATCGTCGTCGATCCCAAGACCGCGAAGGTCAGGAACCCGTCCTTCACGGACTACCTGCTCCCCACGATTCTCGACACGCCGACCATCCCGGTCGACGTGCTCGAACTCGCCGACGAGCACGCCCCGTACGGGCTGCGCGGCATCGGCGAGGCCCCGACCCTGTCGTCCACCCCGGCCGTCCTCGCGGCGATCCGGAACGCGACGGGTCTGGAGCTCAACCGGACGCCGGTACGCCCCGAGCACCTCACGGGCACCGCGTAAGGCACCGGGCAGGACTCTCCGGGCGGCGAGGGAACGTCACACTTCGCCGCGCCGCCCGGAGTACTCAAGTACCGCACCGCTCGCGGAACTTGGCACATCGGCGAAGAGCAGTAAGCGCCGGCACACCAGTCAGTACCAGCAGTACTAGCAGTCCCCATCGTTCGTCTCGGGCCGTCCCCCGGGTCGTGCGGCCGAAGCACCTTCCCAAATCCCGCAGCCGCGGCAGCGGTTGACCGGCCGTCAGGGCGGTTGAAGCGGGTGCCCCTTTGAACCTTGGGAGTAGGCCCACATGACCCAGCAGTCACTGGAGCCGAAGACCGCCGCGGAGGACGCGGGCACGGGTAGCCGTGTCCCGGCCGGACGGTCTTGGCTCGACCGGTACTTTCACATATCCCAGCGGGGAAGCTCGATCGCGCGTGAGGTGCGCGGTGGCGTCACGACTTTCATGGCGATGGCGTACATCCTGCTGCTCAACCCCCTCATCCTGTCCGGCAAGGACGCGGCGGGGGACACGCTCGGCCAGAAGGCCCTGATCACCGCGACCGCGTTCGCGGCGGCCTTCACCACGCTTCTCATGGGCTTCGTCGGCAAGGTGCCGCTCGCCCTCGCCGCCGGACTGTCCGTCTCCGGTGTGCTCTCCTCACAGGTGGCCCCGCAGATGACCTGGCCGCAGGCCATGGGCATGTGCGTGATGTACGGCGCTGTCATCATGCTTCTGGTCGTCACCGGCCTGCGCGAGATGATCATGAACGCGATTCCGCTGGCGCTCAAGCACGCGATCACCATGGGCATCGGCCTGTTCATCGCACTGATCGGCCTGGTGAAGGCCGGTTTCGTACACCAGGGCAAGGCGACCCCGGTCACGCTCGGCCCGACCGGTGAACTCGCCGGCTGGCCGGTGCTGCTCTTCGCAGCGACCCTGCTGCTGATCTTCATGCTCCAGGCACGCGGCATCCCCGGCGCGATCCTCATCGGCATCGTCTCCGGCACGGTCGTGGCCGTCGTCCTCAACGGCCTCGGCGTCATCGACCCCAAGCAGTGGGCCAGCGGCGCCCCCGAGCTGCACGGCAGCGCGGTCTCGATGCCGGACTTCTCGCTCTTCGGCAAGGTCGAGTTCGGCGGCTGGGGCCAGGTCGGCGCGATGACGGTCGGCATGATCGTCTTCACCCTCGTGCTCGCCGGGTTCTTCGACGCGATGGCCACCATCATCGGCGTCGGCACGGAGGCCAAGCTGGCCGACGCGCAGGGCCGGATGCCCGGTCTGTCGAAGGCGCTGTTCATCGACGGCGCGGGCGGTGCGGTCGGCGGTGTCGCCGGCGCGTCCGGCCAGACCGTCTTCGTCGAATCGGCGACCGGCGTCGGCGAGGGCGCCCGCACGGGCCTCTCCGCGGTCGTCACCGGCCTGTTCTTCGCCGCCTGCCTGTTCTTCACCCCGCTGACGGCGATCGTCCCCGGCGAGGTGGCGGCGGCGGCGCTGGTCGTCATCGGCGCGATGATGATGATGAACGCCCGCCACGTGGACTGGGCCGACCGCGCCACCGCGATCCCGGTCTTCCTGACCGTGGTGATCATGCCGTTCACGTACTCCATCACGGCGGGCGTCGCGGCCGGAGTCATCAGTTACGTCGCCATCAAGATCGCCCAGGGCAAGGCCCGGGAGATCGGAGCGTTCATGTGGGGCCTGACGGCGATCTTCCTGGTCTACTTCGCCCTCAACCCCATCGAGAGCTGGATGGGCGTGCACTGACGCCCAGGGTCCTGTCGTCGAACCGGCGCCTGCCTCACGGCGACAGGATCCGCCCTCCACACAACCGCTGTTACCTCGTCTAAGGAGACCGAGACATGCTGGACATCGCCGAAGAGCTGCACCGGTGGGTCGAGCAGGGACGCGACTTCGCCGTGGCCACCGTGGTGGCCGTCGGCGGCAGCGCACCCCGCCAGCCGGGCGCCGCACTCGCCGTCGACTCCGACGGCACGGCGATCGGCTCGGTCTCCGGCGGTTGTGTGGAGGGCGCGGTCTACGACCTGTGCCAACAGGCGCTGGAGGACGGCGAAACGGTCCTCGAACGCTTCGGCTACAGCGACGAGGACGCCTTCGCCGTCGGCCTGACCTGCGGCGGCATCATCGACATCCTGGTGACGCCGGTCCGTTCCGGCGACCTCGCCAGGCCGGTGCTCGCGACCGCCCTGGCCGCCGCCGCGGCCGGGGAGGCGGCGGCGGTCGCGCGGATCGTGAGCGGTCCTGGCGAACTGCTGGGCCGTGCGGTGCTCGTCCGCTCCGACGGCTCCCACGAGGGCGGCTTCGGCGCCCACCCCGAACTGGACCGCACGGTCGTGGGCGAGGCGGCCGCCTTCCTGGACGCGGGCCGCACGGGCACCCTGGAGATCGGAGAGCAGGGCTCTCGCTGCGGAGCACCGCTCACGGTACTGGTGGAGTCCTCGGTGCCGCCGCCCCGGATGATCGTCTTCGGCGCGATCGACTTCGCGTCGGCGCTGGTTCGCATCGGCAAGTTCCTCGGCTACCGCGTCACGGTCTGCGACGCCCGCCCGGTTTTCGCCACCGCCACCCGTTTCCCCGAAGCCGACGAGATCGTCGTCGAGTGGCCCCACAAGTACCTGGAGCGCACCGAGGTCGACTCCCGCACGGTGCTGTGCGTCCTGACCCACGACGCCAAGTTCGACGTACCGCTGCTCCAGCTCGCGTTGCAGCTGCCGGTGGCATACGTGGGCGCGATGGGGTCGCGCCGCACCCACCTCGACCGGAACGAGCGGCTGCGGGAGGTGGGGGTGACCGAGCTGGAGCTGGCGCGGCTGCGCTCTCCGATCGGCCTGGACCTCGGCGCCCGCACACCGGAGGAGACGGCACTGTCGATCGCCTCGGAGATCGTGGCCAATCGGCGTGGGGGGAGCGGGGTTTCGCTGACCGGGGCGCATTCGCCCATTCATCACGACGGGGTGTCGGCGCCTGCGGGACGGATAGGCTCGGTGGCTTGAGGAGCTACGGAGGTCGCGGCCTCGCGGGCAGCCTGGATCAGCTCTCCCAGCGCCTCTACAAGGCGATGGCGTGCCTGCTCGGGGACACGGGGGATCTGGAGGCGGTATGGCTGAGCCGACTCGATCACCGATCCTGCACTCCGCTGCGTCGGATCCAACAGGATGAGTAGCTTGTCCGCCCAGGACGCGACGTTTCGCAGGTGCCCGAGCACTTGATGCAAGTTCCAGTCCTCTTCGCCGGTTAGATCATGAGAGGCAGCGGCCACCCTGTCCCCTAGATGCCGCTTCAGCTGACCGGCGCGCCGGGCGATGAGCTGGACTTGCTCGGTCATGGGCATGCTGTCCAGGAGTCCCTTCAAGGGGCGCGAGAAGGCGTCCACGATCGCGTCGAGCGTCGAGATGACCTCGGTCCTGTTGTCGGCCCCCGGCAATTTCACCACCCTGGCCGGTTTCTCAGGTCTTGCCACCACGTCCAGCGCGGTGGTCACCATTTTCGACGGTGAATTCCGAGTCTCGCTGGTCTCGGCCACCTGCGGTGCCACCGCCCGGTCCGGTTCCTCAGGTCTCGCCACCACATCCAGCGCCACGGTCACCATCTTCGGCCGTGCACTCCGCGTCTCGGTGCGCTCCGGCTCCCGCACACCCACCGCGTCCCCGGGCTCGTCCCTTCCGGTCTCCCGCAGGTATGCCCCCGCCGCCTCCGCCGCCAGACAGTAGAACCACCACCGGTCATGGGTCCCATACCGTTCCCGCGCCGTGAACATCAGCGCACACGCCTGGAGCGACAGCAGCCACTGCTGACGCCAATCGGCCGCGATGTGACGCTGTCTCACCCACGCGTCCGGGGCCGCCTGTACGCCTTCGACGATCCTCAGCAGGCCCTGAGGAATGAGCAGCCCGGCCGGATCGCGCTTCACGAGCAGATCAAGAAGCTCCGCGCGAGCCGGATCCGACATGTGGGGCAGGAAGTCGGCGACGAGAAACAGCAACAGATGCACGGGATCGCGGGCGAGCAGTGCGCGGTCGGAGAAGCGTGACAGGTCGATGAGGACATAGGCTCCGGCCTCGGCGTCTTTCTTCTCCGGCACCATGACGTTGCCCGGATGCAGATCGCCGTGTGCACGCCCCCGCGCCGTCCACGGCAGGTAGCTCTTGCTCAGGAGGCAACCATCGGCCAGATCAAGAGGGTTGGGCAGGATCCTGCCATCGGGCAGAGAGATCCGGGGCACCGACCCCTTCGGCAGGCCGAGCCTTTCGCGTGCCCACACATCCAGCGGAGCACCGGCGTCCAAGCGCTGGTCCAGGAGTTCGGCCACGAACTCGGCGGCCGTCATTCCCGTCTCCGTCGCCTCGTCGAGGTTCCAGTCGGCGAGAAGGGACCGTACGATCTCGGTCACGACGTCGGGTAGCCGGCGCTGCCACTGGAGAACGGCCAGCGTGACCATCTCCGGGTTCCCCTTGCCGGCGATCTCCTGGAACATTACCCAGGAGTCGTCCACTTGCACCGCGTCGTAGGCCTGGTCGACCAAGTGCTCGTCGCAGAACGCCTCGTTGCCCCTGGGCTTGGAGTCATGCGCGTCAAGGAGCTTGCCGGGCTCCACGCTGGACTCCTCATCCGGCGAGCAGAGCTTGATGATCATCCGGCGTCGAGGGTTCTTCGCGTCCTTCACGTACACGGATGCGAGCAGGGCACCGCTGCCGCCCGTGTCGAGAGGGATTACCTCCCACACTTTCCGGCGGGTCTGCTTCTGCCATGCGGCGAGCGCTTCGGCCGCGCGCGGGCCGAAGATGTCGAGAGAAACGCCCATCAACTTAGTATCCACGCAAGGCGAGTGTGCCTGTGCCACTGCGTGGGGTATGCCCTGCGGGGCTGTGAGACGAAGAGCGCAGAGGCGGACGACAATGGCACGCGGCAGACGGACCCACCCCCTCAGCAGGCTGTCCCGAGGCGGCACTGTCCACGCCGACCGCCTGCGCGACGCGATCACCGGGTACGAGCCGCGGCACGGCGACCCGTTCCGGCTCGAAGGCGTACGAGTCCGCGGCACCCTCGATCTGAGCGGTTGCCGACTCGAAGCAGGGCTCGAACTCGTGGAGTGCGTCTTCGACGAGCTCATACGGGTCGAGGGCCTGTCGGTCGGCCGCCTCGACCTGTCCGATTCGACGATCCCGGCGCTTTACGCCGACCGCATCGTCGTCGATGGCGAACTGCGCCTGTCTGGCGCCCGGTTGGGCGGCGGAGCCGTCGAGCACCGTCCTCTGCTCGACCCGGCGGCAGGCGGCGAGAGCACCGGCGCGCCACGCCGGGTCCGGGAGGGCTCCACCACGGGCGCGATCCAGCTCGCCGACGCCCGCATCGCGGGCAACCTCGTCGCCGAGCGCCTGGTCGTCGCCGACAGCAGCCCTTGGTCGATGCTCGCGCCCCGCCTGAGTGTCGGCGGTTCCGTGCACGCGCGGGAACTGTCCGCTTCGGGCGCTCTCTACCTGCGTGACGCGCGAGTCACGTACGCCGTCGTCCTCAATGCCGCCGACGTGGGCGGCATCGACGCCACAGGCCTCGTCTGCAGCGGAGGTGTGTATGCCGACTGGGGCTTTTGCAGCTCGGGCCAGGTACTTCTGCGCGCGGCCGAGGTCGGCGGCGTGGTGACCTTCCACGACAGCGTCCTCGCGCAGCCCGCGGGCTCACTCCTGCTCAGCCGACTGCACGTACCCCGCCTCCGGCTCGATCTGCGCAAACCCCCAGCGGGCCCCGTGGTGTTGCAGGACGCGAGCGTCGACGTGCTCGTGGACTCCGAGGCGACCTGGCCGGCTCCGGGCGAGCTGCGCCTGGAAGGCTTCACATACAAGCGCCTCGAAACCGCCCGCCCGGTCGAAGTCCGTTCCCGCATTGCCTGGTTGACCCGCGACATCCACGCGGGCGCCGGCTCGTTCGAGCAGCTGGCCAAGTCGTACGAGGCGGCGGGCGACGAACGCTCGGCGCGCACCGTGCGCCACGCCCGCGAGGGGCACCTGCGCCGCCGCGACAGGTTCTCGGGCCGCGTCTGGGGCCTGTTGCAGGACATGCTGTTCGGGTACGGATACGCGCCGCGCCGAGCCCTCGTATGGCTGCTGGCCCTCGCCGCTGCCGGGTCGCTGTGGTTCGCGCACCACCCGCTCCGGCCGGCGGGAACCGGTACCCAGCGCACCTGGGACCCCGTGCTCTACAGCCTCGACCTGCTCATCCCTGTCGCGAGCCTCGGGTACCGCGGCAACTGGGATCCGGTGGGCGCCGACAAGGCGGTGGCCGTCTTCCTCGTCGTCTCGGGATGGATCCTGGCCACGGCGGTGATCGCGGGGGCGAGGCGCGTGCTGGGCAAGGGCTGACACTCCGCCCTTCACGAATCCCGGGTCGCCGCCAACCTTGACGCGCGCATGCCCCTCGACGAGTCTCCTGTGGGAGCGCTCCCGCAAGTCCCCCGTGACCGTTGCGAACAGGAGTGAACCCGGATGAGACGTGCCTCAACATGGCTCGCCGCCTTGTCGGTCGGGCTGGCCGCCCTCTTCGTGGGACCATCGGCGCAAGCCGCGGGTTCGGTGGACCACGGACCTTCGCTGTACGTTCCCGACGCCAACCCGGCGGCGTACCGGCAGGCCCTCGACCTCGCCCGAGCGGGCCAATTCCTCGACGCGGCGGGCGTCTTGGCCATGGCGAACACTCCGCAGGCCGTCTGGTACGGCGATCAGTCACCGGCCCAGGTGGAGCGGTTGATCCGCGGAGTCGTGCGGGACGCGGACCGTGCCGACGCGATCCCCGTGTTCGCGCTCTACAACATCCCCGGCCGGGACTGCTCCAACTACTCCGCGGGCGGGGCCGCCAACACGGCGGAGTACAAGGAGTGGATCGACGGGGTCGCGCGCGGCATCGGGGGCCGCGACGCGATCGTCACCCTCGAACCCGACGCCCTCGCGCTGCTGCCGTCGGACTGCGGCCAGGACGACGCGCAGGGCACGAAGACCGCCGCGCGGTACGTGGAGGTCAACTACGCGGTGGACAAGCTGGAGCCCTTGGCCGGCACCCGGGTCTATCTCGACACCGGGCACCCGGGCTGGCACACCGTCAACTCCATCGTGCCGCGTCTCGTCAAGGGCGGCATCGCACACGCCTCCGGCTTCTACACCAACGCCTCGAACTACAACACCGACGACGCCAACTCCTGGTACGGCAAGCTGATCTCGTCGTGTCTGGCGTACCTCGACGGGGGTGGCAACGTCGCCGAGTGCCCCCACCAGTGGTGGCCGCGGACCGACGCGCAGGCCTGGCTCGACGCGCATGTGCACACACCTCCGTCCCGTATGAAGCACTTCGTCACCGACTCCAGCCGCAACGGGCAGGGGCCCTGGACGCCGCCCACGGGCGCATACACGGACCCGCAGGACTGGTGCAATCCGCCGAACCGGGGCCTCGGCGCCCGTCCGACCCTGCGCACCGGTGACCCGTTGCAGGACGCCCGGCTGTGGATCAAGACGCCCGGCGAGTCGGACGGACTGTGCCTGCGCGGTACGGCGGGCCCCGAGGATCCGGAGCGGGGGATGGTCGACCCCAACGCGGGGGACTGGTTCCCCGAACAGGCTCTGGAACTTGTCCGGTTCGCCGATCCGCCCATGTTCGAAGGGGCGTGATGGTTCACGGTCGTCGGACCGTCCTGAGGCCGCGGCCGGCCAGGACGACTAGGGCAATGTCAGCGTGAACGCGCCGAGTTCCGTCAGCCGGCGCAGGAAGTCGGCGGCGGGGAAGGCCTCGGCGGGTGCCAGCACTCCCGTCTTCTCCGGGCCTTCCCCGCGTGCCAGTTGGACGGCGGCCTCGACCGAGGCGATCGCGCCCGCCCGCCAGATGTCACGGCCGCGGACGTGGGCGTTGCGCCCGCCCCCGGACGCGGCGGTGAGCTGGACCGCGACCGTGAACTCGGTCAGCGCCCGCTCCTCGGGGCCGACGTCGACACTGTTGAAGATCTGTTCCTCTTCGAAGGTGGACGAGGTGAGCTGGACCTCCACCGTGCGGGCCGGGATGTGGCGGGGGATCGTCACGACCTCGCCCGACGGGAACGGGATGATGGTCGTACGGGGCCCGACGGGCGGTGGGAACGGGAAGACCCCGTTGCGGATCTCGACCGGCCCGATGTGCTGAGCGCCGTCGCGGTAGCTGATCCGGTCGATCTCCCCGATCAGCAGGTTGGCGGTGTTCACGGCCCCCTGGGTCATCCGCCAGCCGGTGACCGCGTAGCCCACGGTGACCTTGTCCACGTCGGGTACGCCCTCGGCGGCGGCCGCGGCGAGGAGGTCGCCGAGTCCGCCGTAGAAGCTCAGTTGCGGGAGGAGTACGGCGCCGGTGCGCTGGGCGGTGGCCTGCAGCGAGTCGAAGAGATTCTTGACGTGGTGCGGCTCGATCGCGTGGTCGACGTACGCGGTCCCGGTCTCGGCGGCCGCGGTCGCCACCGGTTGTCCGGTGATGGTGAACGGGCCCGCGCAGTGGATGACGACGTCGGCGCTCTCGGTGAGGGCGCGCAGGGCGTCGCGGTCGTCGAGGGGAGCGGGGTGCACGCCTAACCGCTCGGGGGTGTCGAGCTCGGCCGCGAGGGCGCGGAGCGCCTGCTCGTTCCGTCCGGCGAGGATCAACTCCGCTCCCCGGGCGGTGAGTTCGGCGGCGACGAGACGGCCGGTGTGTCCGGTGGCGCCGTAGACCGCGCAGCGCGGCGGTGCGGGTGTGGGCTGTGATCCCTTGGGTGACTCCGGTTGTGATTCCTGTCGTGGTGCCTGTGCCGTCATGGCCCGGCTCACTTCCGTACCGAGAGTATGTAACTGGATTGGGTAAGTTACGTACCCCCGGTATGCCTGTCAAGGGAGTTGATGAGCCACATGGTCCCTCGGACCCAGGCCGAGCGTTCCGGCGCGACCACCGCCCAACTGGTCGACGCAGCGGATGAGTTGTTCGGTCGGCTCGGCTACGCGAGCGCGTCCCTCGACGCCGTCGCGGCGGCGGCCGGAGTCACCAAGGGTGCCGCGTACCACCACTTCCCGGCCGGCAAGGCGGCGCTGTTCCGTGCCGTCTTCGTACGTCATCAGGAGCGGTCGGCCGACGCGCTGACCCGCGCGGGCGCGGCGGCTCCGGATCCGCGCTCCGCCCTGCTCGCGGGTGCCCGCACCTTCCTGGAGCAGTGTCTCGACCCCGCCTTCCAGCGGATCGTCCTCCTCGACGGGCCGTCCGTCCTCGGCTGGGAGGAGGTCCGTGCCATCGAGTACGACCACGGTCTGCGCGTGCTGCGCGAGGCGATGGAGTACGCGGTGCGCTCCGAGGGCGGCACCCCGGGGCCCGCGCTGGCGGCCCGCTGCCAACTGGTCTTCGGCGCCCTGTGTGAAGGGGGCATGCTGCTGGCCCGCGCGGAGGATCCACGGGAGATGCTGCCGCTGGTGGTGCGGGAGGCGGAAGGGCTGCTGGCCGCGTAGGCGGGCGGGGGCAAGGTGCCTCGGCGAGGCCCCAGCGCAGTACGAGGGGGTGCGGACGGCGTCACCGGTACGAGAAGGCGCGCGGACGGCCTTGGTGCCGTACGAGACAGCACCCGAGTGCCCTCAGTGCCGTACGAGAACGCGCCGGTGCCCTCACCCCCGCCGCAGCAACCGCTCCACCGCTCGCCCGAACATCCACCGTGCCGCCCACTCCAATGGCCGATCCGCGATCCCGGGCAGCCATCGCACTCTCAGGTCCTCCCGCCAGATCACCCGCGAGCCCCCAGCATCCGCCGGGTGCACCTCGATCTCGGCCCACCCCGTGACGAATGTGCCGCGCTTGACCAGCCGGCACCGCCCCGGGACCCCGTCGTGCGGCGGCTGCCAGACGGCGACCTCCATCGGATCGTCGAACGCCAAGGGCCCCAGCCCCGACCGCGCCACGAACACCGTGCCCTCCCGCGTCGGCGGTGGCGTGCGCACGGTGACCCGGGTCAGCGGTACAACGTCCGCGTGCCGGGGCCAGTCGGTGAGGCGTCGCCAGCTCTCGCCGACGGGGTGCGGGGACGCGCGCTCCAGCAGAAAGAGGGCCACGGGAAGATCGTAGGCACGCGAAGACAGCCGAACGGGAGATGAACTCTCACGCAACCGGCTGATATCGGGTGCCATCGCCCTACCATTCACCTCATGGGGCGAGCAATACCGCCGCCCCCAGGGGGAGTTGGTGACCATGCCGCTGAAGGCGTACGGCGTACTGATCACACGGGCGGTCGACACCCGACGTGAGGGATCCGTCGACACCCCGCACTACCAGATCCATCTGACGGACGATCAAGGAACCGACTACCGGGCCTCGGTCAATGTGAAGTCGCAGGAGAGGCCGTCCGAGCTGCTCTATCTCGTCAACGACGACTTCCAGCACCCGGTCACCGCACACCTGGAGGGCCTGACCTCCGGCTGGAACACGCTGCCGTCGGGACCCGGCGGACCGAACCTCGACTTCGTACGAGGGAACCTCTTCGACCCGGCGCAACTGCGCACGCTGCCACCGGACGCGGAAGGCCCCGACAACGACCTGGCCGACCTGCTCGACCACTACGTACGGCGCGCGGTCGCCGATCCGGAGGCCCGGCTGTACGTCTTCGGCGAGCGCTGGGGCCCCGAGCCCTCCGTCCGGGACAAGATCTTCGGATTCCTGCCCGGGAACGGCGTGCACGACATCCATATGAACCAGGGCAACAGCGCCCGATTCCAGGACGACGACGGTGTCTGGCAGGACGGCGGGCTGCTGATCCACTTCCCGGCCCAGTCGCGCTGGGTCGGCGTCTTCCTCGCCTTCCAGAGCCAGTCCTGGCACACGGATGACGCCACCGGGCACACCCGCGCCCAGGACAACGGCGGTGGCTCCCGCCCCGAGCCGGGCGGTCAGCCGGTCCGCATCGTGGCGGCCCTGGCCAATCCCAAGGGACCCTCGCCCGAGTCCGAGAACGTCACGCTCATCAACGCCTCGCCCGACCCGGTCGACCTCACCGGCTGGCGCATCGCCGACCGGCTCGGCCACACCTGCGCAGTGCCCGCCGGTCGACTCGCCGCCGGTGCCTGCCTGTTGGTGCCCCTGACGGAGGGAGTCCAACTGGGTAACAGCGGCGGTCAGATCACCCTGCTGGGCGCCGACGGCCTGAAGGTGCACGGCGTCTCGTACACCGCCCAGCAGGCGCGACGCGAGGGCTGGACCGTCGTGTTCTGACGAATCGCCGGGAGGAGGCCTCCATGGCTGCTGGCGGTCCGTCACGGCGATATCGCACGAGGCGTACGAAACAGGCGATCGCGGAGGGCGACGCGCTGCTCGCGCAGAGGGAGCTGGACGCCGCAGAGGCGTGCCACCAGAGGGGTTTCCTCCACCGCTCTGAGTTCGCGCTGCCTGCGCCATCGGGCCGGAACGTCCTGCTCCCCGGGGCCGGAACACCCTGATCCCCGGGGCCGGAAAGTGCCCCTACCACCCCTCCCCACCCTGCGACACCATGAGCGCGACCCCGCACCCGTGGCCGGAGGGCGCCCCGTGGATCCTGAACTGCACGGCAGGCTCGATGAGTTGCAGCGCGATCCCTACCCGCACTACGCGCGGGCGCGGCGCACCGACGGACTTGTGCACGTGTCCGAGCTGGACGCCTGGCTGGTGTGTCGGGACGCGGACGTACGAGAGGTGTTGCGGCGGTCGGAGGACTTCTCGTCGGCCAACGCGCTGAGGCCGGACGTACTGCCGTCGCCCGCCGCGCTGGCCGTGCTGGGGGGTGGATTCGGCGGGCGCCCCGTTGTCGTCACCGCCGACGGGGACCGGCATCAGGAGCTCCGGGCCCCGATCGTCCGGGGCCTGTCGCCGGCGCGGGTCGCGGCCGTCCTCCCGTACGCCGCCGAGCGCGCCGCCGCGCTCGTCGATGCCTTCGCCAAGGACGGTCACGTCGAGCTGATGTCCGGATACGCGCGGCGGCTGCCGGGTGAAGTCATCGGGCAGATCGTCGGGTTGCACCCCGGGGAGGTATCCGCCGTCGTCCACGGCGGCCATCGGGCCGAGGAGCTGCTGTTCCGCCCCCTGGACGAGGACGAGCAAGTGGCGGCCGCCCAGGATGTCGTGACGATGCAGCACATCCTCGACGAGCTCATACGTGAGCGCCGCGCCCGTCCGCGGGAGGACCTCGCCACCGAACTCATCGCCTCCCTCGCTCCCGGGGACGGTGAGTTGACGCTCGATCAGCGACATGAACTCGTGGCGCATCTGCAGAACTTGCTCCTCGCGGGCCATCTGACCACTACCGCCCTCATCGGCAGCACGGTGCTGCATCTACTGCGGCACCCGCGCCAGTGGGAGCTTCTTCGCGCGGAACCCGACCGCATCCCCGCGGCCGTCGAAGAGGCCGCGCGCTACGACACCGCACTGCAGGGATTCCGGCGCGTCACCACTCGCACGGTCACCCTGGCCGGTACCGAACTGCCCGAAGGATCAAGCGTGTTCGTCGCCTTCGGCGCGGCGAACCGGGACGGAGCGCGCCACTCACGGCCGGACGAGTTCGACATCACCCGCGAGCCCGGCCGCCATCTGTCCTTCGGATTCGGGGCGCACGCCTGCCCCGGCGCACAGCTCGCGCGCGAGCAACTCCGCATCTCCCTGGAGCTGTTGACACGCCGACTGCCAGACCTTCGGCTCGCCGCGGACCACCCGGTTACCATGCGACCGACCATGATCCACCGCTCACCCGAAACACTGCACCTCGCCTGGTGACCCACCCGCGAACGGAGCCCACGTGCCGGACCAGCCCTACGTCATCGATCCCGCAGGCGCCGACCTCCACGGGGAGGCGGACCGGCTGCGCGAGCTCCCCCGTAGCCTCAAGGGCACGGGAGGTGCCCCCATCGCCGTCGCCCCCGTCGAACTTCCGGGCGGGATACGGGCCTGGGCCCCCACCCAGTACGAGATCCTCAAGCGGCTCCTCGCCGACGACCGGGTCTCCAAGGACCCCAACCAGCACTGGCCCGCGTGGATCGACGGCGCGTACCGGGACAGCTGGATCAATCTCTGGGTCGGCGTGACCAACATGTTCACCGCGTACGGCGCCAACCACCGCAGGCTGCGCAAGCTCGTCTCGCCGGCATTCACGAAGCGGCGTACGGATGCCCTGAAGCCCCGCATCGAAGAACTCGCCGCCACTCTCCTCGACCGCATGGCCGAGGCGCCCGACGGGCGGGCCGACCTCCGGTCCTCCTACGCCCACCCGCTCCCGATGCAAGTGATCTGCGAGCTGTTCGGCCTGCCCGAGGAGAAGCGGGCCGACACCGCGCGCCTCATCGAGGCCAACATGGACACCACGATCACTCCGGAACAGGCCATGGCGACCTGGCAGGAGATCCATGAACTGCTCGCCGGTCTCGTCGCGTCGAAGCGCGAGCAGCCGGGCGACGACATGACGACCACTCTGATCGCGGCCCGCGACGAGGAGGGCTCCCAGCTCAGCGAGGCCGAGCTGATCGACACCCTCCTCCTCGTCATCGGCGCGGGCCACGAGACGACCGTGAACCTGATCGGCAACGCGGTGCACGCCCTGCTGAGCCACCCCGACCAGCTCGCCCGCGTCCTCGGCGGCGAGGTCCCCTGGAGCGACGTCATCGAGGAGACCCTGCGCTGGGCCCCCTCGATCGCCAACCTCCCGCTGCGGTACGCCGTCGAGGACATCAAACTCCCCGACGGCACGCTGATCCCGCAGGGCGACGCGATCCTCGCGACGTACGCGGCGGCCGGCCGCGACCCCCTGCGGCACGGCGACAGCGCGGCCCGCTTCGACATCGCCCGCGCCGACAAGGAGCACCTCGCCTTCGGCCACGGCGTTCACTACTGCATCGGCGCCCCGCTGGCCCGGCTGGAGGCGTCCGTCGCGCTCCCGGCTCTGTTCGAGCGGTTCCCCGGGCTGAGCCTCGACGAGTCGGCGGGACCGGCGCGGCTCGCCGAGTCGTTCATCGGCCACGGCTACCGGACACTGCCGGTACGGCTCGGCGGAGTCTCCTGATTTCCCCCGGTATTCCCTGATTTCCTGTCAAGGCCGGTACACCGTGCCGGGCTCGGCCTTCCCCGGTGCCAGCAGCTGCGGCACCGTGACGAACACGTACCCCCGCTTCTTCAGCGCGTCGATGATCCCGGGCACCGCGGGCACGGTGCCCGGGTAGAGGTCGTGCAGCAGGATGATCCCGTCCCGGGACGACTGCTGCAGGACGCGCTTCTGGATCAGCTTCGGGTCGCTCGTCCGGTAGTCCTTGGCGGTCACGCTCCACAGGACCTCGGCGAGACCGAGCTCGCGGCTGATCTTGTGCACGGTGTCGTTCGTGCGGCCCTGCGGCGGCCGCATCAGCGTCGGCTTGTGCCCGGTGAGCCGCTCTATGGCGTCGTTCGGCTTCTGCAGCTCCTCCCGTATCTGCTCCGGCGAGATCCGCGTGAGGATCTTGTGGTCCCAGGTGTGGCTGGCCACCTCGTGTCCCTCGTCGGCCATGCGCTTCACCAGCTCGGGGTACTTCTCGATGTGCCGCTTGCCGAGCAGGAAGAAGGTCGCCGGGACCTGCTTCTCCTTGAGGATGTCGAGCAGCCGGGCCGAGTGCTCACTCGGGCCGGCGTCGAAGGTCAGCGCGATGCACTTGACCTCCCGGCAGTCCACGGTCCCGAACCGCGCCTGTACGTCGGCCGTGCCCTGCGCGCGGGCGGCGCTCGGCGCGGTGGTGTGGAGCGTCGTACACCCCGTGAGCGGCAGGGCCAGCGCGACGACGGCGGAGATCGCCGCCGCCGCACGGAACCTGGTCCCCGGTCTTTTCATCTTCCTGGTCAGTGAAGGCATGCCGAGACTATACATGCGGTGTATACACCGTATGTATAGTCCTTTGCGCTGCACGAAATGCCTGTTCCGGACGGCCGTGTGCCGCGACCGCAGGCGGCGTCACGCGCGTGCCGACGGTCGTGACCCTCTTCGTCCGGTGATCGCCGCGGCAGTGAACGGTCCCCGCGGGGGCGGTCTTTACCGGATAAGTCATCGCCTGTAGAATTCTGCGCACCGAGAATTCCTGTGCGCCGAGCGGCGGTGAGGCACGTGAACGTGACCGGCAAGGACAGTCCGCGCACGATGTACGAGGTCGCCGTGATCGGCGGTGGCTTCGCGGGGTCGCTGCTCGCGGCCGTCCTGGCGCGGAACGGGGTGCGGACGCTCCTCGTCGACGGCGAGCAGCCCCCGCGCTTCGCGGTCGGGGAGTCGATGGTGCCCTACACCGCGGCACTCGCCCGTGTGGTCGCCCGGCGTTATGGCGTGCCCGAGGTCGAACACCTCACCAGTCTCAAGGCGGTTCAGCGCGAGGTCTCCTCCCGCTGCGGCGTGATGCGCAGTATGGGGTTCGTCCATCACCGCGCGCACCTGCGTCAGCACCCGGGTGAGATCTATCAGGTCGTCAACCCCTCCGTCGTTCCGCCCGTGCCGCATCTCTTCCGGGAAGACGTCGACGCCCATCTGCTGGGCGTCGCGCGGCGGTACGGGGCCGACGTGCGCACCGGACCCGGCGCATGCGTCGACGGGCTCCGGATCGACGCGGGCACCGGGGTGGCACTGCGCACCGCGGGCGGTGAAGAGTTCGCCGCGCGGTACGTGGTCGACGCGGGAGGTCATGACGCGCTGTTACCAAGGGAGTTGGCGCTGCGCGAGGAGCCGACCCGGGCGCGGCACCACTCCCGCGCACTCTTCACGCACATGACGGGCGTGACGCCGTACGACGAGACACCGGCCGGGCGACTGCACGACCGGCCCAGCCCCTGGCACCAGGGAACGCTGCACCATGTCTTCGACGGCGGCTGGCTGTGGGTGATCCCCTTCGACAACCAGCCCCGCTCCACCAACAGCCTGTGCAGTGTCGGCCTCACCCTGGACCTCCGCAAACACCCCTCCCGCGGCCTCTCGCCGCAGCGGGAATTCGACGGTGTCCTGGCCCAATTCCCGGATCTGGCCCGGCAGTTCGCGCAGGCCGAGCCCGCCCGGCCCTGGACCGCGACCGGACGCCTGCAGTACTCCTCGAAGCGCGTCGTGGGCGACCGCTACTGCCTGGCGTCCCACACCGCCGGATTCGTCGACCCGCTCTATTCGCGCGGCCTGGCCCACAGCCTGGAGATCGTCAACGCGCTCGGCCGACGCCTGATCGACGCGGCGCGCGACGGCGACTGGTCCACCGGGCGGTTCCAGTACGTCGAGGACCTCCAGCAGGCCCTGTTCGACACGCACGACGATCTGGCCTACGCGTCGTTCGTGTCCTTCCGTGACTTCGAGCTCTTCAACGCCGTCGTGCGGACCTGGACGGTGAGCACCGTGCTGGGCGCGCTCGCCGTGGAGAACGCGTGTGCCGCGTACGGCAGAAGCGGCGACGACTCCGTCTTCCGTGACCTGGAGCAGACGCGGCACCCGGGGTCGCCGTTCCCCAACAGCGCGCACTACAACGCCCTCGGGCCGCTGACCCGCACCCTGTGCGAGGAGGTCGAGGCCGGCACGCGTACTCCCAGGGCGGCCGCCGACCGCATCTTCGACGCCATCCGGGAGGCGGACTACCTCCCGCCGTCCCTCGGTCTGGGGGACCCGGCCGACCGGTTCTTCCACAACACCCCGGCGCGTATCGCGCGCGCCGCCCGCTGGGTCCGTACCGACGCTCCCGACGAGGTCGGCGCGTTGCTCAAGGGCGCCATGGGTGGGCTGATCCGGGAGCGGCTGCGCGGCGTGCGCCGTCCCGGGTGACCCGGCGGGTGCCCTCCGGGTCACGACCGGAGGGCACCTCCCAGGTCTGTCCTGGCGCTTCCCAAGCCTGCCCTGGCACCTCCCGGGGCCTGTCGGGCGGATCGGGCCCCGAGCCGCCCGGTCGCCGTGTGCCGACCCCGTCCTGTCCCACCCGACGACAAGGAGAGAACACGTGAACTCACCGGGCAACTCTGAGCTGGAGAAGGAGACGTACGACGTGGCGATCCTCGGATCGGGCGTCGCCGGATCACTTCTCGGCGCGATCCTGGCCCGGCACGGGACCAAGGTCCTGCTGCTGGACGCCGGTTCGCATCCGCGGTTCGCGATCGGCGAGTCGACGATTCCCTTCACCCTGGTGTCCCTGCGCACCCTCGCGGAGCGCTACGACGTTCCGGAGATCGCCGCGCTCGCCTCGTTCACCGACACCACCCGCACCATCGGCCCGCGCTTCGGCGTCAAACGGCACTTCGGATTCCTGCTGCACCACGAAGGCGCGCCGCAGAACCCCCGCGAGGTCAACGAGTTCAACACGCCGCCCCAACTGCTGCACGAGGCGGCCCACTTGTTCCGTCAGGACACCGACTCGTACCTCTTCCAGGTGGCAGTCAAGTACGGCTGCAAGGCCCGCCAGAACTTCTTCGTCACCGACATCGACTTCGACGGCTCGGGTGTCACTTTGGCCGGGCGTGACGGCGAGTACCGGGCGCGCTATCTGGTGGACGCCAGCGGATTCCGTTCGCCGGTCGCGGACAAGTTCGGGCTGCGCGAGGACCCCTGCCGGTTCAAGCACCACTCCCGGTCGATCTGGAACCACGTCGTGGACCTGACCCCGACCGACCGGCTCTTCGACCACCTTCCGGACAGCCAGCGGCCGCCCGTGCCCTGGTACGAGGGCACCGTCCACCACATGTTCGACCGTGGCTGGGCCTGGGTGATCGGCTTCAACAACAACAAGTGGTCGAAGAACCCGCTGTGCAGCGTCGGTATGACCGTCGACCCGCGGCGCTTCCCCAAGCCGGAGGGGGTGAGCGCCGAGGAGGACTTCGCCCGGCTCGCCGCGCCCTTCCCGGACATCGTCCGGCAGTTCGAGGGCATGAAGGCGGTGCGGGAGTGGACCTCGACCGGGCGGCTCCAGTACTCCTCGAAGCAGACCGCCGGTGACCGCTGGTTCCTGCTCTCGCACGCGGCCGGTTTCCTGGACCCGCTCTTCTCGCGCGGGCTCTCCAACACGACCGAGGCCCTGAACGTGCTGGCCTGGCGGCTGCTCCGCGCGGTCCAGGACGACGACCTCTCGGGGGAGCGGTTCGCCCCGGTGGACCGCCTCCAGCAGTCGCTGTTCGACTACAACGACTCGCTGGTCAACTCGGCCTTCATCTCCTGGTGCGACTACGACCTGTGGAGCGCGGTCTTCAGGATCTGGGCGTGGGGAGCCAACGCCGGCGTGTACCGGATGCAGACCGCGCTCACCAAGTTCCGCAAGGACGGCCGCGACCGCCACTTCGTGGACCTGGAGGACGTTCCGTACCCGGGACTGTACTGGCCCGATCACGACGGCTTCGCCGAGCTCTACGAGACGATGGTGAAGCAGTGCGAGGCGGTCGAGGCCGGCGCCGTGCGTGCCCGGGACGCGGCGGACCTCCTGTACGAGCGGCTGCTGGCGGCGGACTTCGTGCCCAAGCACTTCGGGTACGCCGAACGCGAGGTGCGCTTCCTGAACCCGCAGCCCAAGACCCTGCTCAAGATGCTGCGTTGGGCCGCCACCGAGGCCGATCCGGTCGTACGCCGGCTGGTGCTCGGCAATGGGCGCGAGGCCATCAAGGCGAGGCTGAAGGGCAGCAAGCTGTTCTGATGGATCGTCAGGAGTGGCTGACGCTCTGCCGGACCGGCTAGGTCCACGACTCCGACGGACCGTCAAGTGCCGTTGCGCTGCGAGGGTTTACCGTAGAAGTCAACGTGTGTAGAATTCAATGCGTACGGAATTGAGGTTCCCCACAGGGAACGGGGTTCGGGACCCCATCGTTGGCAATGGCGCTGAACGAGAGGTGCGCGGTGATGTCGGAGACCCTGACGTGGCGCGGACGGTGCGAGGCGGTGCGGCCGTGCTGAGCCGGATCCTTCCGCCGCGCGGTCCCGCCCGCGCCCTCACCGGAATCACCCTGGTGCACACCATGGGCCAGGGTCTGTGGATGGCGCTCAACGCCGTCTACGCGACAGCCGTACTCCGGCTGTCGCCCGGCCGGTTCGGGCTCGGCGCCGGGGCCGCCGCCGCGGTCGCCCTGGCGCTGAGCACCCCCTCCGGGCGCCTCGCCGACCGGGTCGGCCCCCGCGCCGTACAGATCTGGTCCTTCGTACGCCGAATACCGCAGGCCCTCGCCGCAGTTCGCGCCGGTCAAGAGCAAAGCGGCGGGCAACTACCTGATCGGCACGGTCAGCAAGAACCAGGCGCTGCGGGCCGGCTACGACGACGCGCTGCTCCTTGACGACGCGGGCCTGATCGCCGAGGCCACCGGCGCCCATGTCTTCTTCACCCGTGCCGGCGTCCTGCACACGCCCACCACGCGCTGCACGATCGACGGCATCACCCGCGCCCAAGTACTGGAACTGGCACGCCGCGAGAACATCCGCTGCTCGGTGGAGTATCTGAGCCCCGCCTTCGTCCGCGAGGCGGACGGCGCGTTCATCTGCGGTACGGCCTGCGAGCTGCTGCCGGTCTCCCGGATCGACGACCACGCGTACGCGCCGGGCGGGAACGCCGTGATCCGCAGGCTGATCACCGGTTACCGTGCCCTCACCGATGCCGGGGAGGCCACACGTCCATGGGGGCACTGAACGCGCTCGAGAAACTCGTACCGGTGGTGCTGGCTTTCGGCTGCGGAGTCCTGCTCGCGCGCCGCAAGGTCGTGTCCGCGGACAGCTCGCGGGCCTTCGCCGACTACGCGTTCCTCTTCGCGGTCCCCTGCTATCTCTTCGGCAATATCTACAGCAGCGATCTGGGCGCCCTGTTCGACTGGCGCGCCATCCTGGCGTACGCGACCACGGCGGCCCTCGCGGTGCTGACGGTCGGCGTTCTCGCGGGTCTGGGCGGCGTACGCGATCCCCGGGGCGTCGCACTGCGCATCATGGCTGGGGTCCAGGTGAACACGGCCTACTTCGCCGTACCGGTGTTCATCACGCTCTTCGGGAACGCGGCCCCGATCTTCCCGGTCCTGCTCTTCCAGGTCTGTGTACTGACCCTCGTCATCATCTCGATCATGGAGCTGGGGCGCCCGGAGCGAGACGCCACCGCGAGGACGGGGCCCCGGCTGCTGCTGCGCGCCGTGGGGGCCTCGCTCGCCACCCCGGTCGTCCTCGCCTGCAACGCCGGGATTCTGCTCAATCTGCTGTCGCTGCACGTCCCGAAGGCGGTCCTGGACGGCTTCTCCTTCGTCGGCGACAGCGCGTCCCCCGTGGCGCTGTTCGCCCTCGGACTGCACCTGGGCGGCAGCGGACTCACCGTCCGGGGCACCACCCGGGAGGAGATGGGGCTCATCGCCTTCAAGTGCCTGGTCTTCCCCCTGATGACCTGGGCGGTCTGCGCCACCGTCTTCGGCGTCGACGGCGACTGGCTGAAGTACCTCGTGCTCATCGCCGCGATGCCGGCCCCGCAGAACCTGTTCATCTTCGCTCAGCGCTACGACGTCGGCGTCGACATGTCGGCGTCACTCGTGATCAAGAGCTCGGTCGCGGCCCTGTTCCTGCTCCCGCTGTGGATGCAGTGGGCGGTGCATGCCGGCTGAGCGGCCCCCCAACTCTCCAACGGAGGCGGAGAGCCGCCGCCTCCTCGACCTCCTCTTCGAGCACCTGACCAGTGCCGAGTACACGGTCCGCTTCCGCTGGGAGCCGGGCTCCATCGCCTTCTGGGACAACCGCACCACGTGCCACCTCGCCCCGACGGACTTCGCCCAGCTGCACGTGGACCGCGTCATGCACCGCGTCACCCTCCTCGGCGACACCCCCGTGGGCCCCGACGGCTTCACCTCCCGGCAGGTGGCGGGGAGCCCCTGCGGGCCTGGTGATCCGCCTGCCGGCGTCAGGACACATACGAGGCGTTCCGCGCCGTCTCCACCACCTTCTCGCCGTCGGCCTCACCGAGCAGGCCCGCGGTCACCCAGGCGTCCACCGTGGCCCGCACCCGCGAGACCAGCGCGACCTTGCCGCTGAACGGGGCCCCGGCCCAGATCTCGTCGAGGAGGGTGGTGCCGTCATCCCTGGCCGGATTGGCGACACCGGAGTCGTTGCCGCCGAAGACCACCAGCGGCTCGGCACGCCGGAAGTAGGCGTGCGTGGGGTCCTCGGTTCCCTCGAAGAAGGGCGCGAACCCGGTGCCGTCGAGCGTGTAGTGGAGCGGCTTGCCTCCCACCGGGGTGAGCGTGGGGAGCAGGTCGCCGGAGAGAGCCGCGTTGCGATAAAGCCCGAACGGCAGGTAGCTCGTGCTTGCGTTCCTGGCGACCAGGTTGACCGGCCCGTAGAAGAGGGTCTGCACGGACGGGTCGTCGAGGGTCTTCTCCACCCGCAGCCGGAACGGCACGGCGACCCGCACGACGTCACCGCGACGCCAGGTGCGGGAGACGGTGAAGTAGCGGCCGGCGACCGGAGTCCCGCTCACCGCTCTGCCGTTGACCGTCACCCGGAAGCCGCCCGTCGCCCATGACGGCACCCGCAGCCGCAGCTCGAAGGCCGCGCTGCCGCCCCCGATGGTGAGCGTGGCCCCCTGCTCCCTGGGGTAGTCCGTGGTCTGTGCGACGGTGACGCCCTTCTCGGCCCAGGTCAGCGTGGTCGGGCTGTACAGATTGACGTACAGCGCGCTGCCGTCCGCCGCCTTGCAGTACACCGAGTCCTGGTACTTGGTGGCGCTCTCCATGCCCGTGCCCTCGCAGCAGGTGGTCCCCTGCTTGGGCGTGTAGTCACGGACATGGCCGGGCGTCAGACCGATGAAGTACGTGACGAGCGGTTTCTCCGCGTCGGCCTTGTCCTGCTTCGAGCCGAGCACCTGGTTGTAGAGGGCTCGCTCGTAGTAGTCCATGTACTTCGGGTCCCGCGTGTGGAGGAAGAGCATCCGGCTGAGCTTGAGCAGGTTGTACGCACAGCAGGTCTCGGCGTTGGTGGCGCCGATCGTCCCGGCGATGACACCTCGGGCCTTCCAGAACTCACCGGTGCTGGTCCCGCCGATCCCGTACATCCGCACCGGCACGACCATGTCCCAGAAGTTCCGCGCGGCGCTCAGGTACCGCTGCTCGCCCGTCGCGTCGTACAGCCGCAGCAGCCCGGTGAAGATGGGGATGTGCTGGTTGGCGTGCAGCCCGTCGAGGGTGTCGTCGCCCGCGGCGCACGCGTCGATGAGCTTGTCCAGGTCGAACAGCCGGGCCAGCGCGAGGTGTTCGGCCTTGCCGGTGAGGGCGTGCAGATCGCAGATCGCCTCGACGATGCCGCCGAACTCGCCGCTGGAGAAGATGCCCCACATCCGCTGCAGGGTGGCGTCGGGCAGCCGGGACAGCCGCGCGTACATCCAGTCGCACATCCCGGACGCGAGGTCCAGTGCCCGCGCGTCGTCGGTGTACAGGTACGCGTCCAGCAGTCCGCGCAGGATCTTGTGGGCGGTGTAGTACGGCGCCCACACCTTGGTGTAGTCGCCGCTCGTCATCGACTCCAGCAGGATGAACTGCGTCTCCGGGTACGCCGCGAGGAACCCTGGATGGCTCGGCCCGCCCCAGGTGCGGCGCAGGGTGGCGTCCAGGCCGCGCCCGGAGGCGTCCGCGAAGGTGCCACCGGTCGTCTCGTCGAAGGCGTACGAGGCCAGGTCGCCCCGGCCGGTGGACGCGTCGGCGGCCCGGCTGTTCTGCAATGCCGCGATCTCGTCGGCGGTCAGCGCCCGCGACCATACGTTGAACTCGTCGAACGCCCCCGCGAACGCCGGGTCGGTGGCGTAGTTCGAGCGGCCGAGCCAGTTGTTCTTCAAGGTGCCCAGGGCCGCCGGAGTCAGGGTCATCGCCGTGTTGTGGGCCACGGCGGTGCCGTTGACGTACAGGGTGCCGGTGCCGCCCGCGATCGTCACCGCCAGATGGCTCCACGCGTTCAGCGGCAGCGCGGCGGCGCCGTCGAGGCCCTGCTCGCCGCCCGGCCCACCGGTCGTGATGGCGAAGCGCGGGACTCCGCTCGCGTTGCGGGCGGCGAGGTAGAGGTAGCGGGTGGTGTCGTTGCCGAAGTCGAAGACCCGGCCCCAGTTGGCGTCATGGGTCGGCTTCACCCAGGCCGACAGGGTGATCGCCGAGGCACCGCCGAGCACGCCGGCCGGCAGGTCGACGTACCGGTAGGAGCCTCGGACGTGCTCCGCGCCCGTCCCGAACCGGCCCGCCACGCTCAGCACCGCCGGATCGTGCCGCAGCGCCTCGCGCACCTCGGTCAGCGCCCCGACCATGGAGCCGATTTTGTCGGCGTACGCCTGCTCGCCCGTGCTGCCGTACGCCTGTGCGAGCATCGTCAGGAAGTGACCGGTGTAATGCCCGCGGAGGTTGCCGGTCGCCTCGCCGTCGAGGCCCTCCCAGCCGCCGGGGGCGACGGCGCCGAGCGTGGAGAGCCCGGCGTTGGCGCGGAAGACCTGGAGCAGCCGGTTCACGTCGTAGCCGCGGCCGTGGTCGAGCATCAGCGCACGCTTCGCGGCGAACAGGCCCTCCCCGAGCGCCACTTCCCCGAGCTGGAACGGCCGGAGCGTCCAGGCGGACGGCGCCGGGAGCGTGGCCGCGACGGCCCCGCCGCCGGCGGCGTACGCGACTCCCGGTGCCGCCGCGGCGAGTAGCGCGGTCTGCAGCACGGCACGTCTGGTCAGGGGCGGTGTCATGGTGAGCGTTCCTCGTCTCGAGTCTCGTGCGGGAGGGGCGAGCTGCTCGGCGGCGCATCACTGGCGGTGAACTACTCGGCGTAGAACGTCGCGTCCGCCTTGGCGGTCGTCGTGTCGGCGGGCTGTGTGTAGAGCAGGTAGTTGTAGTGCCGGATGTAGCGGCCGGGGGAGCTGTACGACTCGAAGGAGATACCGGAGGCCGCGTCGGCGAGCCCCGTCCGCCGGTAGAAGCTGGCGTCGCTCTTGAACGCGGCCGTCCCGTCGTCCTTCTCCACCCACACCTCGTAGTTCTTCTGGTGGAGGTAGTAGCCGGGGTAGTTCGCCGATTCGAGGGAGACGGTCCCGGGGCCGGCGAGACCGGTCACCACCCGGAACTGCGAGTCCGCGAGGTTGGTGACGTTCGGCTCGATCTTCGCCCGGAAGTCCCAGTGGCGGATGTAGCGGTCCGGGTAGTTGTACGAGGAGAAGCGGGCCGGAGTGACGCCGTCGGCGACCGGGATGCCGAAGTTGGGGGTGCCGTCGGCGTTCCAGTAGATCTTCTGGAGGCGGGTGCGGCGGTTCGGGTCGTTGA
The DNA here is from genome assembly GCF_055566975.1 of Streptomyces sp. NPDC027189. Lineage (NCBI taxonomy): Bacteria > Bacillati > Actinomycetota > Actinomycetes > Kitasatosporales > Streptomycetaceae > Streptomyces > Streptomyces sp. NPDC027189. The sequence goes on along the minus strand of NZ_JBVHRI010000014.1, from coordinate 141,839 downwards.
GCGGGTCGCCGGTGATGTCCTTGTAGTTGCGGTCGTGGTAGACGAGGATGTCCGACTTGCCGTCCTCGGACACGGTGAACGAGTTGTGGCCGGGCCCGTATTGAGAGGTCGCGGAGTTGGTCTTGAAGACCGGCTGCTGACTCTTGGTCCACGAGGCGGCGTTCAGCAGATCGGCGGAGGCGGACGCGGTCAGCATGCCCAGGCAGTAGTTGGCGTCCGTGGCACTGGCCGAATAGGTCAGGAAGACCTTGCCGCCGTGCTGGATGACCGCCGGGCCCTCGTTGACCTTGTAGCCGACGGTCTCCCACGACAGCGTGGGCTGGGAGATCTCGGCCGGCGTGCCGGTGATGGTCCAGGGGTTGGCCATCCTGGCGATGAACAGGCTCGTGTTGTTGTCCTCGGCGGGATTGCGCTGGGCCCAGGCGAGATAGCGGACGCCGTTCACGACGAACGTGGTGGCATCGAGCGAGAAGGAGGACACCGGGGTGGCGATCTGGCCCTTCTCGGTCCAGGCGCCGGTCAACGGATTCGCGGCGCTGCTCTCCAGGACGTACATCCGGATCGCCCACACATCACTGGTCGACCCGGCGGCGAAGTACACGTACCACTTGCCGTCGATGAAGTGGATCTCCGGCGCCCAGATGTGAGCGCCCATCACACCGCTCGCGTGCTTGGTCCAGATGGTGGTCTCCGGAGCTGTGGACAGGCCCTGGAGCGTGGTGGCCCGGCGCAGCACGATGCGGTCGTACTCCGGCACGGTGGCGGTGAAGTAGTAGTAGCCGTCGGTGTGCTTGAAGATGTGCGGGTCGGCGCGCTTCTCGGCGACCGGGTTGGTGAAGGTCACGGCCGGAGAGGCGGGGGCGGCGGCGTGGGCGGGCGTACCGGCGGTCAGCAGGGCCAGCGCGGCGAGCACCGCGGTCAGCAGGCGGCCGATGAGACGTCTCATGATCCTGGGTCTCCGGGTGTCAGGGGGTGGGCTTGAGCTGCCACTGCTGGCAGGTGTTGTTGAGCCAGGTCCACTGGCGTACGTCGGTGCCGTCGGCGGCGGCGCAGTTGGCGACATCGGCGACCTTGCCGCTGTTGGCGTTCACGATCCGGACGTAGTCGCTTCCGGTGTAAATGAGCCGGAACTTCTGGCAGTTGTTGTTCAGCCACGACCACTGCCGCAGGTCCGCCCCGTCGGCGGTGGAGCAGTCGGCGGTGTCCATGACCTTGCCGGTGGCCACATTGACCAGGCGGCTGGTGTCGTTGCCCTGGTCCTCGATCCGCCACTTCTGGTTGGCCCCGCCGGTGCAGGTCCACTGGAAGATGTTGGTGCCGTCCGCGGTGTTGCTGCCCTCCACGTCCAGGCACTTGCCGCTGTTGCGGTTCACCACGGTGTACGCCGTGGGGGTCGCCGCGGTCTCTCCGGACGGGCCCGCGAGGGTGGTTCCGGTCGCGACCGGGGTGCCGAAGTTCGGTGTGCCGTCCGCGTTCCACGTGAACTTCTGGGCCCGTGTCGTACGACCGTTGCCGCACCCGCCGCTCGAGGAGCTGTTGGCGTGGTAGACGATCCAGTTCTCGGTGCCGTCCGGCGAGGTGAAGAAGCCGTTGTGGCCGGGCCCGTAGACCCCGGCGGCGTCATTGCGCTGGAAGACCGGGGTCTGCTTCTTCGTCCAGGACGCGGCGGAGAGCGGGTCGCTGCCGGTCAACTCCAGCTGGCCGAGCTTGTAGTCCGCGGTCTGGCAGTAGCTGGCGGAGAACGTCAGGAACGTCCTGCCGTCGTGATACAGCGGCTCGGGCCCCTCGTTGACGGGGGCCCCGGAGGTCTCCCAGCTCAGCGTGGGGCTGGAGATGACGGTGAAGGCGGAACTGCTCAGCGTGTACGGGGTGCTCATCGGCGCGATGACCAGGCTCTGCTTGCTGCCGCCCACGGAGCCGCTGCCCACCAGGTACAGCTTGCTGTTGTACTGAAGCACCGTGGCGTCGATGAGCCAGCCGCCGGGATCGAGGTTGGAGCCGGTCAGGCTGTTCTTGTAGGTGTACGGGCCCATCGGGTCGGAGCCCGCGCTCTCCAGGACGTGCGTGCGCTGGGTGTCGCAGCAGGCGGCTCCGCTCTGCGCCCCGGAGTAGTACAGGTACCAGTGGCCGTTGAAGAAGTGGATCTCCGGGGCCCAGAAGTTCGCGTTGCGGCCGGCGGCGGTGTCCGTCCAGATCTGCACGCTCGGCGCCGTCGAAAGCCCCGCGAGCGTCGGCGACTTCCGCATGGTCAGCTCGTTCGTGAACGAGGTGGTCACCAGGTAGTAGTTGCCGTTGTAGTACTCCAGCCAGGGGTCGGCGCCCTTCTGCGACTTGATCGGGTTGGTATACGGCCGGCCGTCGGCCGCGGACGCGGGCCGGCCGACGAACGACGCGAGCAGGGCCAGCAGCGCTGCCCCCAGGACGAACCAGTGGCGGGTGCGGAACACGGCGAGTCCCCTTTGACGGCAGAACGTTCGAAATCTCGTACGCTGTACGGAGCTTCGACCAGAAGATAGGTTTCCGGCAGGGGCACGTCAACGCTTCCGACAGGTTTCGATTCCGGTTCGACGCAAGGGACTTGAGAGCCGCGAGTTCAGCCGGCCGGTCACCCGGCGACAGGGAACCCCGCGGTGCGCAGCACCCCGCGCTCGTCGTCGACGGCGAACACCTCGCAGCCCTCCCGCGCGGCGGCCCACTCGACGCCCTCCGCACCCATGGCGAACGCCGCCGTCGCCGTCGCGTCCGCCTCGGTCAGCGACGGCGCCACGACCGTGACGCTGAGCAGCCCGGTCGCGGGCCGGCCGGTGCGCCCGTCGAGGATGTGGTCGCCCCGTTCGTAGCGCGCGGAGGTCGCCACCGCGCCGTCGGTGATCTCCAGCACGGCGCAGAGCCGGTCCGCCACCTCGGGGTGCCGCACGCCCACCCGCCAGGGTCCGCCGTACGTCACCACGTCACCACCGGCGTTGAGGCAGAACCTCCGCACCCCGCACGCCACCAGCAATTCCGCGGCCCGCTGCACCGACCAGCCCTTCACCACCGCGCACGGGTCGAGACCGCGGCCGGGCAGCCGTACGTCGAAGGCGCCACGGCTCGCGACCCGGTACTCCTCGCAGAGGCCGAGGACTTCGACCAGATCGCGGCTGAGCTCGTCGGGCCGCAGCTCGCCCCGGTCGAGGCGGGACACCTCGCTGTCCGCGAGGAAGGGGCTGAACCGGGCGTCGACCTCGCGCAGCCACGCGAACACCGGGTCCGCGGTCTCCTCGTCGGCGCAGGCGTCGTCGATCCGGAGGGAGACCGGGAACCCCATGACGTGTTCGACGCGGCGCACTTCACGAACCCTTCGCGTCGAGGGCGGCCTGGAGGGACTGGACGTATCCCTCGCTGGTGATCGTGGCGCCGGACACCGTGTCGATGCCGGCGCTCTGCGGCCGCAGCGTCTCCTTGATCAGCACCGGCACGGCGGCCGTGGTCTGCGGGTGGTTCGGCTGCTGGAGCATGCGCACGGAGCTGATCCTGTCGCCCGCGAAGGTCACCTCCACCTGCACGGCGCCCTTCGAGGTGTTGACGGTGGAGCCCTGGACGACCTGTGAGGCGGCGGCCGACGCGGACGGCGAGGCCGAGGACGACGCGGTCGACGAGGGAGCCGGGGTCGGCGCGGCGACCTCGGTGGTCGTCGTCGCACCGCTCGACGGCTCGTACCGCCAGAGCGGGATCAGCCCCGCCGCGGTCAGCACCACAACGGATATGGCTCGCTTCATGACGTCCCCCTCATCCGGCCAGGCTGAAGCGCTCGGCGTGTATCTGCTGCTTGGGCACGCCCAGGTCGCGCAGGGTGCGCAGGACGGCTCCGGTCATGCCGGGCGGCCCGCAGACGAAGACGTCCCGGTCCGCCACGTCCGGTACGAGACGGGCGAGCTCCCGGGGCGCCAGCTTGTCGGGCGTGGCGGGACCGGTGATGACATGCAGCTCGGCGCCCTTGGCGTCCGCGAGCTCCCGCAGCTCGTCCAGGAGGACGGCGTCGCGGTCCGTCGCCACCCGGTAGATGAGGACCCCATGGCCGTACAGCTCCTCCAGCAGGGCCCGGATCGGGGTGATGCCCACACCGCCGGCGACGAGCAGGGTGTCCGGGCGCGTCCGGTGCAAGGTGGTGAACGCTCCGTACGGTCCCTCGGCGAACACCCGTGTGCCCACCCTGAGATGGCGCAGCGCCGCGGTGCCGGCCCCGGCGGTCTTCGCGGTCAGCCGCAGCGTGCGGCCGTCCGGCGCGGCCGACAGGGAGAACGGATTGGCCTGCCACCAGCGGTCCTTGGTGAGGAACCGCCACAGGAAGAACTGGCCCGCCCGAGCGGGCAGCCGGTCCAGGTCCCGTCCCGTGATGTAGATCGACACCACGTTGTCTGACTCCGGCACCACGGCCGAGACCCGCAGCCGGTGGCGCAGATTCCGCCACACCGGAAGCACCAGCCGCCCCAGGAACACCGAGCCGAGCGCCGCTCCCCAAAGCACCCACCAATAGGCGGTGGCGGCGGACGACGTGGTGAAGGTCGTCCCCACCGCGACCTGGTGCGTGAAGGCCAGCACCACCGCCACGTACGTGTACAGGTGGATGAAGTGCCAGGTCTCGTACGCCAGCCGGCGCCGGGCGAAGCGCGCCGACACCGCGCCGATCACGATGATCAGGGCCAGCGCGACGACGGCTCGCAGTACGCCCTCGACCGTCGTGGCCAGTTCGACCAGCTCTTCCACGAAGGACAGGGACGCCGGCTGCGCGTAGCCGAGAATGATGAACACCGCGTGCGACAGCAGTGTCCACAGCAGGCCGAAGCCGACCCAGCGGTGCCAGGACGTCAGCCGGTCCATGCCGATCCGGTGGTCGAGCCACGGCAGCCGGGCCACCAGCAGCAACTGGAAGGCCATCAGCAGCGCGCCGTACAGCCCGGCCAGCCGGCCGATCGCGATCAGGGTGCTCGAGCCGAGTCCGGCCTGGAAGAAGAACACGGTTACCACGCCCGCGTTCGCCGCCAGCACGGCGTACAGGCCGGCGCGGGCCACCACCCTGGGACGTACCGCCGTGGGAGGCGGCTGGATACGTTCGACAGTGGTCACGGAGGGCGATGCCGGCGCCCATCTGGCCGCCACCGACCACGCCTACGCGTCGGATGCCCTGGTTCATGACCGCACCTCCGCGTGTCGCACGAGGTGCCGGCTGTAGGCGTCCGGAGTGAAGAAGAGCGGCAACTCCGCTGCCAGAGCCGTTGCTTCGAAGATCGCCCGCACCTCGTCGAGGGCTGCCCAGGGATACTCGGCGCCCAGGGCGGCGAGTTCGTCGTCGAGCAGCCTCACGACCGTTTCGCGGTCGACGACACGGTGTCGCAGCCACTGCCAGATCTGCACCCGAGCGATCTCCGCGGTTGCCGCGTCCTCCATCAGGCCGTCCAGGGCGACGGCCCCCTGCCCGCGGAGCCAGGCATCGAAGTAGCGCAGCGCGGCCGAGATGTTGATGCGCACTCCCTCCGGCGACGGAGGACCGGTGACGCGGCGGACCGACAGCAGGTCCGCGGCGGTCACCTCCACGTCGTCGCGGGTGCGGCCGATCTGGTGCGGTCGGTCACCGAGGGAGGCGTCGAACACCTCGCGGCACACGGGCACAAGGCCGGGATGAGCGACCCACGAGCCGTCGAAGCCGTCCTGCGCCTCGCGCTCCTTGTCCAGGCGGACCTTGGCGAGCGCGGCCTCGTTGGCGGCCGGGGCCTTGTCCGGCACGTGCGCGGCCATGCCACCGATCGCGTGGGCGCCCCGCTTGTGGCATGTGCGCACCAGCAGGTCCGTGTACGCCCGCATGAACGGTGCGGTCATGGTGACCTCGGCGCGGTCCGGCAGCAGGAAGTCGGTCCGGTGCCCGAAGGTCTTGATCAGGCTGAACAGGTAGTCCCACCGGCCGGCGTTGAGGCCGGCGCCGTGCTCGCGCAGCTCGTAGAGGATCTCCTCCATCTCGAAGGCGGCGGTGATCGTCTCGATGAGGGCGGTGGCGCGGATCGTGCCGCGCGGGATACCGAGGAGCTCCTGTGCGAGGACGAAGACGTCGTTCCACAGCCGGGCCTCGTAGCGGTTCTCCAGCTTCGGCAGGTAGAAGTACGGCCCGTGGCCTGCGTCGATCTGCCGTTGCGCGCAGTGGAAGAAGTACAGGCCGAAGTCCACGAGGGCGGCTGGCACGGGGCAGCCTTCGGACTCCAGGTGTTCCTCCATCAGGTGCCAGCCGCGGGGGCGGACCACGATCGTGGCGAGCCGGTCACGCTCGCCGAGGCGGTACTCCTTGCCCTCGGGCGTGGTGAAGTCGATCCGGCGCTCGATGGCGTCGAGCAGGCTGAGCTGGCCGCCGATGACGTTGTCCCAGGTGGGGGAGGTGGAGTCCGCGAAGTCGGCCATCCACACCTGGGCACCGGAGTTGAGGGCATTGACCGTCAGCCGGCGCTCGGGCGGGCCGGTGATCTCCACCCGGCGGTCGGTCAGGCCGGGAGCGGGCGGGGCGACGCGCCATCCGGGGTCGGCGCGGACGGCGGAGGTGACCATGGGGAAGTCGAGCGGAGATCCGGCTGCGATGCGTATCGCCTGCCGGCGACGCTCCTTGAGCAGCGCCGGCCGGCGCTCGCCGAAGGCGGCGGCCAGGCGGCCGACGAAGTCCAGGGCGGCGGGGGTGAGGATCTCGTCATGGCGTTCTCCGGGTGCCGCGAGGACGCGGACGCGGTGGGTCAATGCGCTGGTGGGCATCACGTTCTCCTGACGGGGGCGGATAGGAAGGGACCGCGCCCCGTGAGGGGCGCGGGGCTGTGTCGCTGTGCGGCTTCGCCGCGTGGGCGCGACCAGCCCCACGGCCCGCAGCCAACGGACGGGCGCTGCCCTTACGGCGCTCCCACCGCCCTCAGCGCAGCGCCGCCGTGGAACTGCTCCTCCTCGGTCGAGCCGGTCAGCGCGGTGGTGGAGGAGGCCGGGTTGACGGCGGTGGAGACGAGGTCGAAGTAGCCGGTGCCGACCTCACGCTGGTGGCGTACGGCGGTGAAGCCGTGCGCCTGCGCGGCGAACTCCCGCTCCTGCAGGTCGACGTACGCGGTCATGCCGTGCTCGGCATAGCCGCGGGCCAGGTCGAACATGCCGTGGTTGAGGGAATGGAAGCCGGCCAGGGTGATGAACTGGAAGCGGTAGCCCATCGCGCCCAACTCCCGCTGGAACTTGGCGATCTGGTCGTCGTCGAGCGCCGCCTTCCAGTTGAAGGAGGGCGAGCAGTTGTAGGCGAGCATCTGGTCCGGGTACTCGGCGTGGATCGCCTCGGCGAACTCGCGGGCCTGCGCGAGGTCCGGGGTGCCGGTTTCCACCCACAGCAGGTCGGCGTACGGGGCGTAGGCCAAGCCGCGGGCGATCACCGCCGCCATCCCACCGCGCACCCGGTAGAAACCCTCCGCCGTGCGCTCGCCGGTGACGAACTCGGCGTCGCGCTCGTCGACGTCGCTGGTGAGCAGGTTCGCGGCCAACGCGTCGGTGCGGGCGATGATCACCGTGGGCACGTCGGCGATATCGGCGGCGAGGCGGGCCGCGTTGAGCGTGCGGATGTGCTGGGACGTTGGGACGAGCACCTTGCCGCCGAGGTGGCCGCACTTCTTCTCCGAGGCCAGCTGGTCCTCGTAATGGATGCCGGCGGCACCGGCGGCGATCATCGCCTTGGTCAGCTCGAAGACGTTCAGCGGGCCGCCGAACCCGGCCTCCGCGTCGGCCACGATCGGCACGAGCCAGTCCGTACGGTCCTCGCCGCCCTCGGCGGTGGCGATCTGGTCGGCGCGCAGCAGCGCGTTGTTGATGCGTCGGACGATCTGCGGCACGGAATTGGCGGGGTACAGGCTCTGGTCGGGGTAGGTGTGCCCGGCCAGGTTTGCGTCGGCGGCGACCTGCCAGCCGGACAGGTAGATGGCCTGCAACCCCGCCTTGACCTGCTGGACCGCCTGTCCGCCGGTGAGCGCGCCCAGCGCATGGAGGTAGTCCCGCTCGTGCAGCTGCCGCCACAGGCGTTCTGCGCCGCGCCGGGCAAGGGTGTGCTCCTCTCGGACGCTGCCCGACAGCCGCACCACGTCCTCGGCGCCGTAGGTGCGCTCGATCCCCTGCCACCGGGGGTCGGTGGCCCAGCGCCGCGTGAGCTCTTCGGCCGTCGTCGTGCTCGCCTCTGCCATGACTGTCGGGGCTCCCTTGGTTGTTGCGGTCTGCCAATACCACCTGCCGTAGGACAGAGGGACTGGCACTGTGTGTCTCGATTTGGGATGCGGCCCGCCGTCCTGCTGCTGAGCGGAGGAGCAATGCTGCCGGTCAGCCTTCCGCTGCGGCCGGAATCTCCGACGTCAGGGCCCGAATCGTGCCCGGTGTCCGGCGTCGCCTGCCGCAAGGTCCGGCGGGCCGCACCACGACTCTGGCAGTGGCACTGAGTGCCATCAAGCTTGGCCTGTTGCCAACTTCTGCGAATCTTCACGATGCGCTTTGCCAAGGTTGTGAAGGTGCCACCGGCTAAGCTGCGGGCGGCGGGAGGAGGCCCAGGATGAGCAAGATCTACGCGGGCGCGCGGCTGCGGCGGCTGCGCGAGGAGCGCCGGATGAGCCAGGCCGAACTGGCGCGCGTGCTCGCCATATCGCCCAGTTATCTGAACCAGATGGAGCACGACTCCCGCCCGCTCACCGTCCCGGTCCTGCTGAGGCTGACCGAAGCCTTCGGCGTCGACCCGGGCTTCTTCTCGGAGCGGGACACGAGCAGACTGGTGGCGGACCTGCGGGAGGCCCTGGCAGGCGAGATCACCGAAGCCCGGGTGTCCGCGTCCGATCTCGCGGAACTCGCCTCACGGATGCCCGCTGTCGCCGAGGTCCTGCTGGATCTCGGCCGCCGCAACCAACTGCTGGCGGAACGGCTCGCCGGAGCCGCGGACGGCCGGGAGATCGAGCGGGCGGCGCCTCGTTCACCGCACGAGGAGATCCGGGACTTCTTCTACCGCCGCCAGAACTACCTGCACGACACCGACCTCGCGGCCGAACACCTGGCGCAGGAGATCGGCGTCCGACCCGGTGACGTCGTGCCGGCCCTGACGGCGAGACTCGCCGATGGCCACGGTGTGCGCCTGGCCGCCGCGAACGGCGATCGCCTGCACCACTACGACGACGCGACCCGCACCCTCCACCTGTCCGGCCGCCTCCGCCCCGGACAGCGCGCGTTCCGCATGGCCACCCAGCTCGCCCTGCTCGAATACGGCGACGAGCTCGACCGCCAGGCAGCCGAGGACTTCCCGCCCGATTCCCCCACGCACGCGCTGGCACGCATCGGCATCGCCAACTACTTCGCCGCCGCGCTGATCCTGCCCTACCGCCCCTTCCACGCGGCGGCCGAAGAGGTGCGCTACGACATCGAACGCCTCACCGACCGCTACGGCCTCGGCCACGAGACCGTCTGCCACCGCCTGAGCACCCTCCAGCGCCCCCGTCTGCGCGGGGTGCCCTTCTCCTTCGTCCGCGTCGACCGGGCCGGCAACATGTCCAAGCGGCAGTCCGCGACCGGCTTCCACTTCTCCCGGGCCGGCGGCACCTGCCCGCTGTGGAACGTCTACGAGGCGTTCGCCGCGCCCGGCCGCATCCACGTCCAGATCGCCGAAATGCCCGACGGGCAGCGCTACTTGTGGACGGCCCGTGCCCTCACTCGCCACCGCGGCGGCTGGGGTGAGCCCGGCAAGACCTTCGCCATCGGCCTCGGCTGCGAGATCCGCCACGCCCACCGGCTCGTCTACTCCGACGGGCTCGACCTCAGCAACGCCTCCGCCGCCACCCCTATCGGCATGGGCTGTCGCGTCTGCGAACGCCTCGACTGCCCCCAGCGCGCGGTGCCGCCGCTGGGCCGCCCCTTGCGGATCGACCAGAACAGCAGCACGTTCGTGCCGTACCCGGTGGCGGAACCCGCCACGTGACGAGGCGCCTGGCCGCCTGCTCAGGCAGTGTCCGCGTCGAGACTCCCGAGCACCCCCAGAATGCGCTCGGCGGCCAGTGTGGCCGTCAACGCGCCGTCCCTGACCTGCTGTTCGAGGGCGGGGGCGAGGGCCCGTACCGCCGGGTCGGCGTGCAGGCGTCCCAGGAGTTCGTCACGGACCATGCTCCAGGTCCAGTCGACCTGCTGGTCGCGGCGCTTGGCGGCAAGGCGCCCGGTCGAATCCAGCAGCGTGCGGTGCTGTTCCAGGCGCTCCCAGACGGTGTCCAGGCCGGTCGACTCTCGCGCACTGCAACTCAGCACGGGCGGGGCCCAGGCCGCGTCCCTGCCGTGCATCAGCCGCAGCGCGCCCGCCAACTCCCGTGCCGCCGCGCGGGCGTCGCGCTCGTGCGGGCCGTCCGCCTTGTTGACGGCGATCACGTCCGCCAGCTCCAGGACACCCTTCTTGATGCCCTGCAACTGGTCGCCGGTGCGGGCGAGGGTGAGGAGCAGAAAGGAGTCGACCATGTTCGAGACCGCGGTCTCGGACTGGCCGACGCCGACCGTCTCCACGAGGACGACGTCGTAGCCGGCCGCCTCCATCACCACGATCGACTCGCGGGTCGCCTTGGCGACCCCGCCCAGCGTGCCCGCGGTGGGGGAGGGGCGGACGAAGGCCGCCGGGTCGACGGCCAGGCGTTCCATACGGGTCTTGTCGCCCAGGATCGAGCCGCCGGTACGGCTGGAGGACGGGTCGACGGCGAGCACCGCGACCCGGTGCCCGAGCGAGGTCAGCAGCGTCCCGAACGCGTCGATGAACGTCGACTTGCCCACGCCCGGCACCCCGCTGACACCGATCCGCCGGGCCCGGCCGCTGTGCGGGAGCAGTTCGGTCAGCAACTCCTGTGCGAGCGCCCGGTGTTGGGGCCGGGTGGACTCGACGAGGGTGATGGCGCGGGCGATGATCGCCCGCTTCCCGTCGAGTACGCCCTTCGCATAGGCGTCGACATCGATCACAGGTCGTGCCCGAGGCCGGCCGACAGTCGCTCGACCAGGTCGTACGCCGCGTCCGGGATCACCGTCCCCGGCGGGAACACGGCCGCCGCGCCCATCTCCAGGAGCGTGGGCACGTCCTGCGGCGGGATGACCCCGCCGACCACGATCATGATGTCCTCGCGGCCCTCCTCGGCGAGCTGCTCGCGCAGCGCCGGTACGAGTGTGAGGTGACCGGCGGCCAGCGACGAGACCCCGACGATGTGCACGTCCGCCTCGACGGCCTGGCGGGCCACCTCGGCCGGAGTCTGGAACAGCGGGCCGACGTCCACGTCGAAGCCGAGGTCGGCGAAGGCGGTGGCGATCACCTTCTGGCCGCGGTCGTGGCCGTCCTGGCCCATCTTGGCGACCAGGATGCGCGGGCGACGGCCCTCGGCCTCGTCGAAGGCGTCCACCAGAGTGCGGGTGCGGTCCACGGACGGGGACTCGCCTGCTTCGTTGCGGTACACGCCGGAGATCGTACGGATCTGGCTCGCGTGCCGGCCGTACACCTTCTCCAGGGCGTCGGAGATCTCGCCGACCGTCGCCTTCGCGCGGGCCGCGTTCACCGCCAGCTCCAGCAGATTGCCCTCGCCGCCGGCGGCCCGGGTGAGCGCGTCCAGCGAGTCCTGGCACGCCTGCTCGTCACGCTCCGCGCGCAGCCGCCGCAGCTTCTCGATCTGCTGGGTGCGTACAGAGGAGTTGTCGACCTTGAGGACGTCGATCGCCTCGTCGGTCTCGACGCGGTACTTGTTCACGCCGATCACCGGCTGACGGCCGGAGTCGATACGGGCCTGGGTGCGGGCCGCGGCTTCCTCGATGCGCAGCTTGGGGATGCCGGCGTCGATGGCCTTGGCCATGCCGCCCGCCGCCTCGACCTCCTGGATGTGCTGCCAGGCGCGGCGGGCGAGGTCGTAGGTGAGCTTCTCGACGTAGGCGCTGCCGCCCCACGGGTCGATGACCCGGGTGGTGCCGGACTCCTGCTGGATCAACAGCTGCGTGTTGCGGGCGATGCGCGCCGAGAAGTCGGTGGGCAGGGCGAGCGCCTCGTCGAGCGCGTTGGTGTGCAGCGACTGGGTGTGGCCCTGCGTCGCCGCCATCGCCTCCACACACGTACGGGTCACGTTGTTGAACACGTCCTGCGCGGTCAGCGACCAGCCGGAGGTCTGCGAATGGGTGCGCAGGGAGAGGGATTTGGCGTTCTTCGGGTCGAACTGCTTCACGAGCTTCGCCCACAGCAGACGTGCGGCCCGAAGCTTGGCGATCTCCATGAAGAAGTTCATGCCGATGGCCCAGAAGAAGGACAGCCGGGGCGCGAACGCGTCCACGTCCAGGCCCGCCTCCCGCCCGGCCCGGATGTACTCCACGCCGTCGGCGAGCGTGTAGGCCAGCTCCAGGTCGGCCGTCGCGCCCGCCTCCTGGATGTGGTAGCCGGAGATGGAGATGGAGTTGTAGCGGGGCATCCGCTGCGAGGTGAAGGCGAAGATGTCGGAGATGATCCGCATCGACGGCTTCGGCGGATAGATGTAGGTGTTGCGGACCATGAACTCCTTGAGGATGTCGTTCTGGATGGTCCCGGCCAACTTCTCGGGCGGTACGCCCTGTTCCTCGGCGGCGACGATGTAGAGCGCGAGCACCGGCAGCACGGCGCCGTTCATCGTCATCGACACGGTCATCCTGTCCAGCGGGATGCCGTCGAACAACTGCCGCATGTCGAGAATCGAGTCGATCGCCACGCCCGCCATGCCGACGTCACCGGTCACGCGCGGGTGGTCGCTGTCGTAGCCGCGGTGGGTGGGCAGGTCGAAGGCGACCGACAGGCCTTTCTGGCCGGCGGCGAGGTTGCGCCGGTAGAACGCGTTGGACTCCTCGGCGGTCGAGAAGCCCGCGTACTGGCGGATCGTCCACGGCTGGTTGACGTACATCGTCGGGTACGGGCCGCGCAGATACGGGGCGATGCCCGGGTAGGTGCCCAGGAAGTCCAGGCCCTCCAGGTCCTGCCCGGTGTAGAGCGGCTTGACCGGGATGCCCTCCGGGGTCTCCCAGAGCAGGTCGTCCCCGCCCGCCGCCTTCTTCACGGCCGTACGCCACTCGTCGGCGCCGCCGCCCACGGCTGGGGTCCCCAGCTCGATCCCGGAGAAGTCGGGGATTTTCATCAGGACACTCCCATGCGGTCGAGGGCGGCGGACAACACGGCCACGGCGTCACAGCCCGCGAAGACATACGAGTCGATGCCGGCGTACTGCCCGGGACGACCCGCGAGGAACACGTGCGAGGCGCCCGCCGACCTCAGCTCCGCGGCCACGTTCTCCGCCTGCTCCTCGTACAGCGCATCGCTGGAGCACAGGCAGACCTCCGTCGCACCGCTCTCCTCGAACGAGCCCTCGGTGACGGGCTCGATGCCGCCCGCCTGGAAGAGGTTCGAGGCGAAGGTCGCCCGCGCGGTGTGGGCGGCGGCCGGACCGATCGTGGCAAGCAGGACGCGCGGCCGGGAGCCGGTCGCCGCGAAGTGGGCGTCGGAGCGGGCGCGCAGCGCCTCGTACGCCTCGTCGCGCCGCACGCGTGGCAGCCCGCCGGACGGCGGCTCGGGCGCGCTCTCGCGGACGACCGGCTTCTCCGCCAGGTGCGGGAACTCGCTGACGCCGGTGACGGGTTCGCGCCGCTTGGCGAGCTTCGCGCTGCGCGCTTCCCAGGTGTTGGCGAGTTCCTGGCCGAGCCGGCCGGAGCGCAGGGCCGCCGCCTGGCCGCCCTCCCGCTCGATCCACTGGAAGAACTCCCAGCCCGCGTGGGCGAGTTCGTCCGTCTGCCGCTCCACGTACCAGGCACCGCCCGCCGGGTCGATCACCCGGGACAGGTGCGACTCCTCGATCAGGATCGTCGAGGTGTTGCGGGCGATGCGCCGCGCGAACGCGTCCGGCAGCCCGAGCGTGTGGTCGAAGGGCAGCACGGTGACCGAGTCGGCTCCGCCCGCGCCCGCGGCCAGTGCGGCGATCGTCGTGCGCAGCATGTTCACCCACGGGTCGCGTCGCGACATCATCACCGGCGAGGTCACGACGTGCTGAAGCTGTGCCCCCGCCCCCGGGGCTCCGCAGACCTCGGCCACCCGGGCCCACAGCCGGCGCGCGGCCCGCAGCTTGGCGATCGTCAGGAACTGGTCGGCGGTCGCCGTGTACCGGAACTCCAGCTGCGCACACGCCTGTGCGACGGTCAGCCCGGCCGTGGTCAGCTCCCGCAGATACGCGACCCCGGTCGCCAGTGAGCAGCCCAGTTCCTGGGCGGCCGAGCCGCCGGCCTCGTGGTACGGCAGCGTGTTTACCGTCAGCGCCCGCAGCCCGGGGTACTCCTCGGCGCACAGCCGCGCGAGGCCGGCCGCCGACGCGAAGTCGAGGGCCTGTCCGGTACGGGCCTCGTGACCGAGCGGATCCGCGCCCAGGTTGCCGCGCGCCGCGTCCTGGGCGACTCCCCGCTCCTCGTACAGCCGCAGCAGCTCACGCGCCGCAGGCTCCACCTCGTGCCCGGCGTCGAGGACGACGGGTGCCAGGTCGAGATAGACACCGTCGAGGGCACGGCCGAGCGACGGCACAGGAATGCCCGTCTCGCCGACGACGAGCCAGAGGGAGGTGACGCCGTTCTCCAGGTCCGCGAGCAACCCGTCGCCGTCGGCCGTCGTGTGCCGCTGGCGTACGTCCCAGCCGCCGACGGTGTTCCCCTCGGCTCGGCTGCCGCGCACGAAGGGGGCGAGCCCCGGGAAGCCCGGCTCAGGCGCTGTGTCGTGCGCGGTGTACAGGGGGCGGGTGCGCAGCCCGTCCTCGAGCGCGGTGGACAGGGCTTCCTCGGCCTGAGCACCCTCGACGTCCTTGCCCGACTTGCGCAGCACGCCCGCAACGAGGCGCTGCCACTGCTCGTGGGTCACATCAGGGAACTCGCCGGCCAGCTCAAGCCCGTCGTCAGGCAGGACCGTCATGCTCGGATGGTAGGCCAGAGGCGCAAAGGAGCAGCAGAGGGCACGGCTGTGATCTTGCCCTCGCCGAGGCTGTGACCTGGCCCTCCCCGTGACGCCCTGGAAGCCCGCGCGGGTCACGTACCTGAGGTGCGACAGCGAACAGTGTGGGCCACTCGAGCTGGGGCGCGGCCGGCCTCAGAGCCAGTCCCGGCGCTTGAAAATGACGTACAAAGTGCAGCAGACGATCCCCATCAAACCGATCGCGAAGGGGTACCCGAACCCCCAGTGCAGCTCCGGCATGTTCTGGAAGTTCATGCCGTAGATGGTCCCGACGAGTGTGGGAGCGAAGAGAATCGCGGCCCAGCTGGAGATCTTCGTGAAGTTGTCTACCTGGGGGCGCTGACCTGCGGTGATGTCGCGAGATTGGGCTCTGGCCTGGGCTGATCCGTCTTTCTGGCACGTGGACCATGACGCCTTCGAGGAGACTGCCGAGCATGATGATGGCGGCCACGTGGGCGCCGTTCGCGTAGCAGGTGTGTGCTTCGTCCAGGCGGTGTTGGAGGAGACCGGCTTGCCCTTGACGGACAGGGGGTACGAGGGCGCTCCGGCCGGCATCTGCGTACCCCACAACAAACTCGCAGGGCGGTTGAACTCACCGATGACTCAAGCGCAGTTCAGGAAGCTCATCGGCGCGATCCGGGTCCTGCCCGAGGAAGCCACCGCCGACGTCAAGACCAAGTCTCGCGACATCGTTGCCGTCGCCCTCAGCCTGTTCCATTACTAGAAGAGCCGTCAGGGAACGCCCGTCACGCACAGCACCCAGATGTTGCTGTCTAGGTCGCTGCTGTCGATCATGGCCGGTTCGCTCTCCCTTTCCCCCTGTCAGAGGCAAAACCTGCGTCGTCGAGAGTCGAACTGACATACGTTTACTTCCTGTTGGCCAGGGCTCGACGGGTACCAGTTCGTGCCCCGTGTCTCACGGAAGGACCACATGCGCAGTCTCAGACACACGCTCACAATCTTGCTGACCACGATGGCCTTAGCGCTGCTGGGGACCTCAGTCGCCCAGGCGGCGCCCCACTCCGACTCGATGACAGTCGACACCTACTTAACGGACGCTCCCACGCAGTCCCCGGACACCATCTTCAAACGGCTGAAGGCCGGTGAGACTCCCGAGGCCGTGGGATTGACGCAGCGGCGCAGAGCGATCACGAGCAGCGCCGTCCGCAGGATCGGTCCGGCGTTCCTGCGAGGGGATGTCCCCAATGCCAGAGCAGGGGAAGTCCAGGCGTCCGGCGCCCAGTTGGGCCCCACCGTGACGGACGTACCGAAGAGGACGATGACGCTCGCGGAATGCAAGGCGCATACCGCCTCGGACGCAAGCATGTGGATCGCGTCCCGTTTCGCGATGTGCGAATCTCAGTGGTTTGCTGCCACCTGGCGCGTCAACGGGAGAGAGGTTGGCTTCTCGCAGATGACGGTCAGCGCTATCGCGACGGTGCGGGCCAACTCGCGGGACGTCCAGTTCGACTACTACTTCTCGGACTTCTACGCAGCGGGCACCAACGCGATCGACGAAACGCTCGTGGGCACCTCACTGAACCACCCCACGGTCCCCAGCGGGGTGACGCTGGGCCAAGGCGGCCTCAACCCGACTCCGACGACGGTGGCCCAACTCAAGGCGAACCCGCATTTCATGATCTCGACCAACGCCTCGCCCGGGCAGGGTCTCGCACCCGACGACGGCATATGGGCGGTCTGGAACATGAATTTTGTGCCTGAGTGGCCGCCCGGCTGGGTCGAGACCAACCCGCTGGCTGAGTGGAAATTCTCCTCGTTCGGGCTGCGCTGGGACAATTCTCCCTACCTTCCCAACTACAAGCCCACGGACGTGCTGCACACCGGGGGCGCCGCGCTGAGCTACGACGTCTCCCCGTTGCGGTACAGCACCGCCAGCACTGCTCCGGAACGTGCGGTGGCCTCCCATATCAAGACGGCTTTCACGCAGCCACAGAACACCCTGCCGGCCAATCCCTCGAAGCACGTGGCGGGCCGGAGCGCCAGCGACCCGCTGCACCGGCTGCAGAAAAGCATCAACCAGACGAACCTGAACAGATACAATGCAAACCGGCGTGAGGCCGTGAAGGTATGCACAGCCGTAGACCCCAACTACGCGTCGAAGGGGCTGGAGTGCGACGAGTACCCGTTCGCCTCAACCTATGAAGGATCGGCCCAGTCCATCTACGAGCCGAGCAAACCCAAGAAGAACTTTTCGGCACTGGCCATCAATGGTACCGAGAACACTGCGGGTGGCACTCAGCTCGCAACGTATTACGCGAACAACAGGATCATCGACGGCCCGAACGACGAGTTCTATGTGGTGATCATCCCCTGATGTCTGTTCCCGGCCGGCTTCGGCCGGGAACGGCACCGGCCTCGCTAGAATTCCCACTCAAGAAGTCCGTCAGCGGTGAAAACCGCAGCGCACCCGTTGAACGTCAAATGGGGATCAACGTCGCGTTCGGTGCCTTGATCGACTCCGGTCTCCAGTGCACGCGCCACATCGGCCCACATGTCGGTCACGCTGGGCCAGGTGGGCGTGCCGAAGTAGCCGTCGACCTTGCTCCAGGTCAGAACGCTCCCGCGCAGCTCACCGGGCCTGTTGTCCACTACCAGCAGGTCCCCCGTCGTGTCGTCCCCAATGGGCACCAGGAGCGGATGAAACTCCTGGCAAGGCTCTCCGGCATGGGATGTGGCAGCTGCCCCGTTGACTGGGGTCTGCGGGGCGGCGAGCTTGCGCTGCCACAGCATCTGCATGCGCTGGAGGCCGACAGGGATGTACAAGGGTGGCAGCAAAACGCCCGTGATCGGATTCGGCTCCACCCCATCGAAAAGCAACAACTGATCCCTCACCGCATCGGGGAACGTCTGTCCCATCACGGACTGAGCCTCGGATATGTCGTCCATGGTCGCCGATGGCCGGACAGTACGTGCTGTCGAGGGGGCATGCGCATCCAGAGCTGTTCGGACACGTGCCCAGGCATCGGTGAGTGTCGTCGTCATGGTGTCATCTTGCTACCTGGCGATGATCGAGTACGCCATTGGCGCGAAGTGATCACGTGTCGTCACTTCGACCATGTGGTCCACTGCATGACGGTCCGAAACTTGCCAGGTGTACGGAAGTTGACATTACGTCGCCTGGCGCAGAGCGATGCAGACCGGACCTGGCGCAGCGCCCAGGGACGGCCGGATTCGATCGCTGCCTGCCCTTCCTCGGACCCGGGAGAGGAGGCCGGCCACGTCCCAGGCCGGGAAGCGGTTGAAGGCACCCGTAGAGTTGGGACTCTCTGGTCGACAGACACGGACGCAAGGGTGCGGATCGCTTCTGCAGATTCTCGCGGTTGCTGTCGGAGACCGCCCTCGTGACCTGCTGCTTCTTCCGTTGCCTCACGGCGTGTCGGACATCGGAGCCTCAGCTTCGTGTCGCTTCCTCGGCGGTCTGTCTTGATCGGAGCAGACCGCCGGGCTTGTGACCTGGGCTGTCGCGCACCTTCCGAGTCAGCAGCTCGCAGGTCTCCTACCTGTGCGGTTGCCAGGTGGTTCGGGGACGAGCGCGGTGTCGGGGCGTCAGTGCGGGCACGCGTCGACGCCGCCGGCGGGGGCCTGCTCGCTGGCTGCCGGAGCGGAACTCGCGTGGACAAGCCTCCGGGTGTGTGACCCGCTCGATCGCGCCGTGCCGTCGATGCGCTTCCCGGCCGGTCGGTCGGTCGGATCAGCGCAGTCCGGCGAAGAGATCGTTCTCGGGTATGGCCGCGCCGGTGGCGTCCTGGACACGTACGAAGGTCTCCATGCCCATCAACTCGCCGAACCTCTCCTTGCCCATCTTGAGGAAGAAGATGTTCTCGCCCTGACTGGCGTGCGCGGCCAGCGCGTCGAACTTCTGACCGCTGAACGCGGTGGTGTCCACCCAGGTGGTGATCTCATCGTCGGGGAGGCCGATCTCGGCCATCGCGGCGGCCTCGGCAGGATCCGGCTCCGGCATGTCCTCATGAAACTCGCGCATGATCTCGCCGAACCGCTGCATCATCGAGCGGGGCATCGTGGTCCAGTACACCTTCGGTGTCAGCGCGGTCATCCCCAGCGCCGCCATCGTGATGCGGTGGGCCTGGATGTGGTCGGGGTGGCCGTAGAAGCCGTTCTCGTCGTAGGTGACGACCACATCAGGTCGGTAGTGCCGCATGAGTTCCGCGAGTCGGGCCGCGCCTTCCTGCACGGGGGTCTGCCAGAAGGATCCGGGGGCGTCGTTGCCCGGCCAGCCCACCATCCCGGAGTCGGCATAGTCCAGCATCTCCAGATCGCTGACCTTCAGGACGTCACAGCTCGCCTCGAGTTCCTGACGGCGCATCAGGGCGACCGCCGCCGGATCGTGCCCGGGATCGCCCGGCTTGACACCCCCCGGTCCGTCACCGCAACCGCCGTCGGTACACGTCACGAGAACCGTGCGGATGCCTTCCGCCGCGTACCGCGCGAGGACCCCTCCGGTTCCGGTGGCCTCGTCGTCGGGGTGGGCGTGTACTGCCATGAGCGTCAAGGGCCGGTCAGTCATGAAACAGTCCTCCTGCAGAAATACGTCTTGGTCCCAATGCGCGGCGGGCGTACCGCGATCCCGGGGACCGGATCCTGTCGGGGCGGATGACCTTGTGGTCTTCGTGTTCCCCGCCCGTGGGGCGCCGGTCCCTCAACCGTTGCAACCGTGCCGGCCGGACCGGCTGTTCCCGGCGCGGCCGCTTGGCCTTCCAGACGTCGGCGTTTCAACGCGAACGCGGTACAGGCGCGACCTGCATGTCTCAACGCCACGTCGGATCCGACTTCCATCCGGCACCAGCCGTGAGATTCCGACACGAAACTTGAGGCCCTACACGATCGCAGGTCATCAGTTCGTGTCTGTTCTCATCCAATCGAGGCGTTTGCTCAGCGAACCCAGTCGTTTTGGCTTTCGGGCGTTGGTCTTGTTGCAGTCCTAGATGTACTCGGTCATGACGTTGGTGACAGTCGGTTGATCGGTGGCTGGCCGCCGAGCGCGGTGTGTCGGCGGCCAGTGTTGTAGAAGTCGAGCCAGGGCGCGAGTGCTCGGGCGCGTTGGGCGTTGCTGGTGAAAACCTTCCGGTAGGCCCATTCGGTCTGCAGCGTCCGGTTGAAGCGTTCGACCTTTCCGTTGGTCCACGGGCAGTGCGGGCGGGTGAACTTCTGGCGTGCGCCGAGTGCTTGGCAGGCGGCCTGGAAGTCGTGCGAGAGCCGGTAGTTCTTGGCGTTGTCGGTCATGACCCGCTCGATGTGGGTGATGCCGTGGGCGTGGAAGAACGCGGCCGCGCGGGTGAGGAAACCCGCGCAGGTGGCGCCCTTCTCGTCGGGGAGGATCTCGGCGTAGGCGAGGCGGGAGTGGTCGTCGACGGCGGCGTGGACGTAGTCGTAGCCCAGGCCCCGCAGGGATGCGGGTCGTTGGCCGCGGCCGTGGGCGCGGTGGCCGCCGCCGGCGGGGATCTTCCCGAGCTTCTTGACGTCGATATGGATCATGTCGCCGGGCCGGGGGTGTTCGTAGCGCTGGCTGCTGGCCCTGGTGGCTCGGATGACCTGGCCGGTCAGCGGGTCGCAGGCGGCGAGCGGTGGTACCTGATGGCGCTTGAGGATGCGGCTGATGGTCCGGGCGGGGACGCCGGTGTGCTCGGCCAGGGCGTCCGGTCCGCGTCGCAGAGTCCGGCGGGCCTTGAGCACGCGGCGCTCGTCGGCCGCGGGTGTGCGGGTAGGGCGGCGGTGCGGGCTGCTGCTGCGGTCCTGCAGCCCGCTCCAGCCCTCGGCGCGGTAGCGGTTCACCCAGCGGTGGGCGCACTGGCGGGAGACGCCGAGTTCCTTCGCGACGTGAGCGACCGGACGCCCGTCGAGGACGACACGGCGCACCAGCAGGCGTCTGCCGTGAAAGGTCAGCCGGGCATTAGCGTGGGCCACCAGGACCTCCGAGGTGTGTGAAGACGGCTATCTCCACTACGCCCAGAGGTCCTTCCTTGATCAACTACCGACGACTGCGTGTCACCAACGTGCTGGCCGAGTACACCTAGACCTGGAACTGGTGTGCCGTCGGTGGTGTTGGCCGCGGGGAACCCAGGCACATTCCCTGGTTGCCGGCGCCGTGCAGGGCGGCGTTCAGGGTGGCGCCGCGGTATCGCACGCCGGACAAGGTCGCGTCGCCCCAGCCCACGGGCAAGGGGGGCGAAGGTGATGCCGTTTCCTGCCGAACTTCATCCCGAACGTGAGGATCATGCGCAGGTGGGCGGTCGCGGACCAGGTTTGGTCGGCGCCGAGTTCCAGTGGGCACAGCGACCTGCTGTGGCCACCCGTTTCGGCGTTCCACTGCGGAAGTCCGCAACTCTCCGTGCTGGCCGGCGCTCCCGGAGGGCGCCTCAGCGGCGAGGCTCCCGCAGGTCAACGCCCGCGATCGCAGGAGACGGCCCGGATCGGAGTGCGGCTCATTCCCCAGATTCTCCCCAGCGTCCTCGAACACGTCGTCGGAGCCTGCGATCCGGGCTGCACTCCCTCGCAGCAGCGCCTCACGGGACGATTACTCAGAGCCAGTCCCGCCGCTTGAAGATGACGTACAAACTGGTGCAAACGACCGCCATCAGGACGATGGCGAAGGGGTATCCGAGCACCCAGTGCAACTCCGGCATGCGATCGAAGTTCATCCCATAGATCGTCCCGACCAACGTCGGAGCGAACAGGATCGCCGCCCAAGAAGAAATCTTCTTGATCTCCTCGTTCTGTTCGAAGCCGGCCTCCGCCAACGCGCGCATCTCGGCGTTCTGCTGCTGGGTCACCAGTGTCGCGTTGACGGTGAGGATGTCGGTGAGGGCCTGGCGGAAGCCGTCGACGCGTTCGCTGGTGTGGGTGACGTGGTCGGCGACGTCGCGGAGGTAACGCTGGAGTTCCTCGTCGGTGCGGTACTTGGCGAAACCGGCCATCAGGCCGTGCAGCATGCCGACCAGGGGGCGGGTGGCGCGCTGGAACTCGACCATCTCCCGGGAGAGTTCGTAGATGCGGCGGGAGACCTTGGGGTCGCCGCGGAAGACCTCGGTCTCGATCTCGTCGATGTCGTTCTGGACGCCGGAGACGACGGGGACGTAGCCGTCGACGACGGAGTCGAGGATCGCGTAGAGAACGGCCTCCGGGCCGAGCTTCAGCAGTTCCGGGGTGTCCTCCATGCGACGGCGCACCGCCGAGAGGTCCGGTGCCGCGCCGTGCCGGACCGTGATCACGAAGTCGGGCCCCACGAACACGTGCAGCTCACCGAAGTCGACCTCCTCGGCCGCGTCCAGATAGCGGGCGGCGCTCAGGACGACGAAGAGCGTGTCGCCGTAGCGCTCCAGCTTCGGGCGCTGGTGCGCCTCCATCGCGTCCTCGACGGCGAGCGGGTGCAGGTCGAACTCGGCAGCCAGGGAAAGGAGCTCGGCCTCCGTCGGACGGGCCAGACCGATCCAGGCCATACCGGCCGGCTGTTCGCGCAGTTCACGGAAGGTCTCGGAGAGGGAGGAAGGGGTCGAGACCCGCACCCCGTCGCGGTACAGGGCCGCCTGTACGACGCTGGCGACGTCGGTGGATTCCGGTGCCGGTGCGTCGGGGCGGGGCGAGGGGGGCTGCGCGGGCGGCGCGGCCGGAGGATTCAGGGCGCGTCGCCAGACGGACTTCTTGGCGTCCTTCGCGTTCCCCGTGTCCTTCGCGTTCCCCGTGTCCTTCGCGTTCCCCGTGTTCTTCGAGGCTGAGCGGGCGCGTCGTTCGGACATCGCGGCTGCCTCCCATGTCGAACGTACGTCTGTGTGATCACGGAGCAGGATATACGGGGCAAACGACCTGAGCGTGCCCAGCCGCCTCGGGATCCGGTGAGAGTTGCGGACAGAAGCTGTCCGCAAGCGGCGCTAGCGTGCGGAGCATGACGAAGACGACCAGGACGCCCGCGACTGCCGGGACGACCGCGAAGACCACGACCGCCGGCCCCGTACTCGGCACCCGTGCCCTCAACCGCGCGACCCTCGACCGCCAGCTCCTGCTGCGCCGCTCGCCGCTGTCCGCGAAGGCCGCCGTCGAGCACCTCCTCGGCCTCCAGGCGCAGAACGTGAAGCCGCCGTACTACGCCCTCGCCGCCCGCCTGGACGCCTTCACGCCTCCGGCGCTGTCGCAGCTCATGGCCGACCGGGAGGTCGTCCGCATCGTCACCATGCGCTCCACCATCCACACGCACACCGCCGACGACGCTCTCACCCTGCGCCCGCTCGTGCAGGCCGCCCGCGACCGGGAGCTGGGCAATTTCCGCAACGGGCTGACCGGCGTCGACCTGGACCGGCTCGCCGCGATCAGCCGTGAGCTGGTGGAGGCCGAGCCGCGCACCATGAAGCAGCTGCGCGAGGCACTGCTCGCCGAGTGGCCGGACGCCGACCCGTTCGCGCTCTCGGTCGCCGCCCGCTGCCGGCTGCCGCTCGTCCAGGTCACCCCACGCGGCCTGTGGGGGCGCAGCGGCCAGGTCGCGCTCACCACCGCCGAGCAATGGCTGGGCCGCCCCGCCGAGCCGGCGCCCGCGCCCGACGCGACCGTCCTGCGCTATCTCGCCGCCTTCGGACCCGCCTCTGTCAAGGACATGCAGACCTGGGCGGGGCTGACCCGGCTGCGCGAGGCCTTCGAGCGGCTCCGGCCCCAGCTGATGACGTTCCGTGACGAGAACGGTGTCGAGCTCTTCGACCTCCCCGACGCGCCCCGCCCGGACGCGGACACCCCGGCCGCGCCGCGCTTCCTGCCCGAGTTCGACAACCTGCTGCTGTCCCACGCCGACCGCTCCCGGGTGGTGCCGGCCGACCTCAAGGGGCGCACCTGGCAGGGCAACCAGGCGTACTGCACCCTGCTCGTCGACGGTTTCCTCGCGGGCATATGGCGGCAGGAGGGCGAGATCCTCACCATCGAGCCCTTCGGCAGGCTCACCAAGGCCCAGCGGGACGAGGTGGTTCAGGAGGCCGAGCGGATGCTCACGGTGATGGCGGGCTCGTCGTCGTACGACATCCGCTTCGGAGCCATCGGCGGGTAGACCTCAGTCGGCGCGCCCCGTCACCGCCACCGTCAGCCCCAGCCCGATCATCGTGAAGCCGCCCGCGCCGCCGATCAGCGACAGGCGCCGGTCGGAGCGCGCGAACCAGGCGCGGGCCGCGGACGCGGTCAGACCCCACAGGGTGTCCGTGACCAGGCCGATGGAGATCGGGACCAGGCCCAACAGGAGCATCTGGAGGGGGAGTCGACCGGTGGAGTGGTCGACGAACTGGGGGAGCACCGCGGCGAAGAAGACGATGCCCTTGGGGTTGGTGACGCCGACGAGGGCGCCGTCCAGCACGGTACGGAGATCGCCGCGGGCCGGCGCCGCGGAATCCGCCCGGATCGAGGCGGCCTTCATCTCCTTGCGATGCCGGAACGCCTGCACACCGAGGAAGACGAGATACGCCGCACCGGCCAGCTTCACCGCCAGGTAGACCGTCACCGAGCGCTCGACCAGTGAACCGATCCCGAAGGCGACCGCCACGACCAGCAGGTATGAGCCGACGACATTGCCGAGCGCGGTCGCCACGGCGGTGCGGCGGCCATGCGCGAGCGCCCGCCCGATGACGAACAGCACGCTCGGGCCCGGGATCACGATCACGAGCAGGGACATCGCCGCGAAGGCGAGGAAACGGTCGGTGGACACCATGTCCATCACCTCCCACAGCGGCCCATTGAAACAGCAGGTCCCCACGGCGCTCTACAGTCCAGGCCATGGAATTGCGGCAGCTCAGCTATTTCGTCACCGTCGCCGAGGAGCTGCACTTCGACCGGGCGGCAGAGCGCTTGCGCATCGTGCAGTCGGCCGTCAGCCAGAAACCGATGTCCGTGGGGGCGCTACGGGCTGCGCTAGCACGAACGTCGAGAGGTTCTCTGTGGTTGTGGGCTGCGTGGCCGATTGCGTTGCTGGCCTTGGTGACTGCGTCGAGGAACTCGGCGTAGGTGGTGCGCAGACTCTCGCGGTCTCGCTCGGAAACGTCGCGGCGCCAGTGGAGGCGGTCAGAGGCTGCGGAGCTGAGGACGCCGACGACGGCGCCGAGCGCGGTCGCGATGATGGTTGCCCACTGCATCAGGTGACCGTAAGCGAGGTCCGCGATGATGCCTATGGGTTCGTGGGGCGGTCTTTTGGACCTCACATAGGCGATTGAACTTGCGATATTTCCCGGACGGTGATCCGCGTTGCTCCGGCCTGGGAGCGGTCGAACCCGCTCGCGGGGCTGCCCGCCCCTGCATGGCCGATGCGCGCAGGCCGTGCTGAGCCCGTGCAGGTGCCTATATAGGGGAAGGTCCAACGGACTCACGGCCGCGGCTCGTTATGCCCAGGAGTGATACCGGACTGCTCGGGTGGCTCCTGCCTCGACGCGGTCGAGGCGCTGCCTCGCAGCTCTGTCCGCACCTCGCGTATTGCCCTGATGGCGTCAATCAGCAGACGGCAGAGGGGAGGGACCATTTCAAAGAGAGTGCGCAGGATCCATGCGGCCCCGCCGATGGCGGCCACCACCACTGCGCCCCAGCCGACACTGTCCATCCGGACTGATGCCCTTTCCGCTTCGGGCGGTCGGTCCGGCGCACAGGCAGGCTCGGTCCGACCACCAAGTTCGTGGTCCAACCGAGAGCCTGCCGACGTAACAAGGTCTCGCGAACGGGGCGGCATCGGCGGCCTACGTCATCGCGAGACATCCCTTCAAAGTCAATTCCAGAGACGCGACGGACTGTCGGACCGAGCCTGCTCTGCCAGTACGTCGGCCTGACAAGCAGGGCATCGGCCAACTAGCCCGCCGCGCCTCCTAACCAGCGTCCCCCAGTGTTCTGCTTGTGGCTCGTCGTCCGGCTCGGCAAGAGTCATGACCTGACCTGGCCCGTTCTCATCCGCCATCTCGCCCCCGGAGGCTGGGTCCACCCGCTCTCCGCACAGGCTGACGCCGAAGCCCGCCGAGCGTCACCGACGCCTTCGTCGACGCGTACAAGATCCCGGCCGGGAGCGTGCAGGTGTGGATCCACGAGGTGCCGGCGGACAGTTGGGGAAGCGCGGGGAAGCTGACCGCCGACAAGTAGGGGGAGTGGGGGAGTGGATAGGGGGCGTTGCGGGCCGCTCGTGGAGGCCCGCAACGCCCCCTGGCATTCACCTGAGGGGTGCTCAGGAGTTCATCGGTGACTACGAGTTGACCTGCGCGGTCACCAGGCTGGAGAAGGTCGTGAGGCGGGTGTAGATGCCCGGGTAGCCGGCCTCCGCGCAGCCCACGCCCCAGGAGGTGATGCCTGCCAGGACGCCGCCGATGAGCAGCGGGCCGCCGCTGTCGCCCTGGCAGGTGTCGACGCCGCCGGAGGTGTATCCGGCGCAGACCATGTCGCTCGCCACGAAGTTGGAGCCGTAGGAGCTCGCGCAGCTGGAGTTGGACACGATCGGGACGGTCGCGGTGCGCAGCTGGTTGGAGGAGCTGCCGGTCTCCGAGGTGGTGCCCCAGCCGAGGATGCGGGCGGTGGTGCCGGCCGCGTACACACCGGTGTTCGAGGAGGAGACGTACGACACCGGGGTGTACGACATCGCCGTCGACAGGGTCAGTACGGCCACGTCGTCGCCGTTGGTGGCGTCCGTGTAGTCGGGGTTGACCCAGATCTTGCTGACCTTGCTGACGGTGCCGTTCGTGCCGTTGAGGTACGTTCTGCCGCCGACCACGCGGACGCTGCTGGTGGTCGCGCCGACCATGCAGTGGGCGGCGGTGACGACCTTCTTGGCCGCGACCAGGGTGCCGCCGCAGAACTGGTTCCCGGACGCGTCCGTGATCTGCATCATGAACGGGTACGCGGTCGTCGTGGTCGTCGAGCCGCCGACGATCGGCTGGGGCGCGGCTGCGGCGGAGGGGGCACCGAGCAGCGCGGTCGCGGCGGCGGCAGCGGTGGCCATGCCGACGGCGGCGGCTTTCTTGACGCGGTTGAGCCCGAACATGGGTCTCCTCGGGGATTGGCCGGTGGGGGGACGCGCGGGTGTGGGGGGTAATGCACGTTGCCTGTGGTGGGGCGCCGTGTGCCCGAGCGAGCGGCACTGCTGCCACGTTAGAAGCGGAGGGTCACTCCTCCCAATGAGGGAACCCCCTAGGGGAGTTGAGGGAGGGAAAACCCTCGGCCGCGCGGGGCGAGGTTTGGCGTACGGTGGCGTCCGGTTGGTCCCGTCCGTCCTGGCGCTCACAACGTGCTGGAATCAGCTCCCGGTGCTTCGGAGCCGGGCTCAGCCGGTCCTGCGCTCCGCCGCCAGCCGCACTATGTCCACCCGCGATCGGATCCCCAACTTCCGGTACACCCGCGTGAGGGTCGCCTCCACCGTCTTCACGCTGATGAACAGGCGCGCGGCGATCTCGCGGTTGGTGGCGCCCTCCATGACGAGGGCGGCGACCTGGCGTTCGGTCGCGGCGAGCGTGTCGAGGGCGGCGGAGGCGAGGGGAGGTGACGTCGGGTGGGCGGTGGACGCCGACTCGACCTGGCGGAGCCAGGGCAGGGCGCGGCAGCGACGGAAGAGGCGGGCCGCCTCGTCGTACGCGGTGGGGCCGGGCATGGGGGTCCCCCCTGCTCGAGCGAAGCCGAGAGCTTGGGGGAGGGTGCGCAGTCCCGCGAGGGCGTATGCCGCGCGGGCTTCCTCCAGGCCGTAGCCCAGCTTGCCGAGGCGGTCCTGCGCGGACGTCAACTGGCGTTCGGCGGGGCCCTGTTCGCCGCGTGCGGCGCGTACGAGGGCCTCGGCGCGGTCCAGGACGGCCAGCACGCTTTCGCGTTCCAGCCGCAGGGCCCGCTCCCGCGTGACGTCGATGACGTCCTGCGCCTCCAACGGTTCGCCGATCCGTACCAGCGCCTCGGCGAGGTCGCCGTGCCAGCGCCCGCGGGCCGGATCGACGACGCCGAGTCCCTCCTCCAACTCCCGTACGCGGCGCAGCGACCGGACCGCCGCCGCCGCGTCCCCGGCGACCAGCTGGGCGTGCCCGAGGGCGCCGAGGGCGCGCGAGAGGTAGATCAGGTCGCCGTCCTCCTCGGCGCGGTCCACGGCCTCCCGGGCCAGCGCGAGCGCGCGGTCCACGTCGCCGCCCGCGGCCTCGGCGAGCGAGGTGAACATGGCGGTGGCCGCCTCGCCGATCCCCGTGTCACGGGCGAGCCGCAGGCTCTCACGGGCCAGGTCGAGTGCCCGGCCGCAGTGCCCGGAGCGCAGCTCGGTCTCGGCGAGCCCGCGCAGGAAGTGCACCTCGCTCTCGACCATCCCGCGCCGCTGCACCTCGTGCAGCAGCGCCGTGATGGTCGTACGGGCCTCGGCGAGCTGGTCGCCCATGATCAGCCAGCGGAAGCGGGCGGCACCGGCGCCGTTGTGGTCGCACGCCACCCGGGGGTCCTGCGGCTCGCGCATCGCCCGCTGAATGGTCGCCGGCGCGTCCGGATGCCCCATCAGGGTCTCCATCTGCGCCTGGAAGCCCAGCGCGAGGAGTTCGGTGGGCCGGTCCCCGGCACGGGCCGCGAGCCCCGCGGCACAGGCGGCCTCCTCGCGGGCCTTGGCCATCTCGCCGTCCATGAGCAGGGCCCGCCAGGCCAGTTGGTAGCGGACGAGGGCGAGCAGCCGCGGATCGTCTCCCGCGTCGGCGAGCGCATGCGGGAAGACGGCGTCGATCTCGGCCATGGCCTGCCCGGCCGCGTCGATGACGACCATCCAGGCCCGCACCCGGTCCGCCGGTGCGGTGGCCCGGGCGAGCACCTGGCGCGCGATGTCTCGCGCGAGATCCGTCTCACCGGCCGTCAGCGCGTCCTCGGCGGCCACCAGTCGCCGTTCGTCCGGGCCGGGCACGGTGTCGACGGGAGTGTGCCGGGCCGCGAGCAGCCCGAGCCCCGCGGCGACCGAGGGCGCGCCGCGATCCCGGGCGGCGGCCGCGGCCTCGCCGAGCCGGGCGGCGACCCGTGGGTCCGTTCCGGAGGTGGCCAGCGCGAGATGCCGGGCCCGCTCGATGGGGTCGGAGGCCGCCGTGGACAGCGCGGCATGCGCGGCGCGCCGCTCCTGGGCACTCGCCTCCGCGTACAGGGCGGCCGAGACGAGGGGATGCGCGAACCGGATGCCGGGTGTCTCGCGCTCCGTGGCGAGGAGCCCGAGCTCCACGGCCGACGCCATCTCCGCCTCGGCGTTCTCGCGACCGGCCGCGTGCAGCAGCGCCGGCGTGGGGCGCGCCCCCGCGCTCGCCACGAGCAGCGTGCGGCGGGCCTCGGCGGACAGCATCTCCAGGCGGCTGAGCACGAGCGCGCGCAGCGAGGTCGGCACGGGAAGCGGCTCGCCCGGGCTCGGCGGGGTCGCGGACTCGGCGAGGGCGCGGCCCAACTCCAGCGCGAACAGGGGGTTGCCGCCGCTGGTGCGGTGGATGTCCCGCACCGTGGAGCGGGGCAGGTCGGTGTAGCCGCGGTGGTCGAGGAGCGCGGCCACCTGGGCGCGGGAGAGCGGGTTGACCCGCACGGGCAGGGTGTCCGGCGGGGACGCGCGTAGATGGAGATCGTGCTGTTGGCCCTGCGGTTCGGTGTCGGTGCGTACGGCGCACAGCATCCGTACGGGCATGCCGCCGAGCCGGCGGGCGGCGAATCCGAGCAGTTCGGCGCTGGCCGGGTCGAGCCACTGCAGGTCGTCGGCGACGATCAGCACCGGGCCCTGGGCGGCCAGCGCCCGGAACACCGACAGCACCGCGAGCCGCAGTGCCAGACCGTCGCGCTGGAGGGTGGATTCGCCGCGGCCGGTGAGCGCCGACTCCAAGGCGGTGCGCTGCGGGACGGGCAGCCGGTCGGAGACCTCGTCCACGACCAGGCCGAGGAGGTCGGTCAGGGCGAGGAAGGGGAGGTGGGATTCGGACTCGGTGGCGGAGCAGCGCAACACGGTTCGTGCCGACTCGGCGCATTCCGCGGCCAGCGTCCGCAGGATGGTCGACTTTCCAATTCCCGCGGGGCCGTGCACCAGCACGCTGCCCCCGCCGGAGAGCTGCTCGCGCGCCCCCGCGAAGAGCTCCTCCCGGCCGATGACCAGGTCGGGGCGGGGTCTCGCAGGCTCCTTGAAGTCCCCTCGCACGGTCACCGCTCCCCTCATGTCGTGTCCGGGCCAATATTAGGCAATGTCTCTTTGAATTTCGGACTGTCGGGGTGGTGAGGGAAATAACAGGTCGTGCGCATAAGGTATTTCAAGGCGCGCCGTATTGAATGGGAAAACGCCAGAGGGGCGCGGAGCGGCCAGGGCGAGGGGCGCGAAGCGCCGAAGGCTCGCGAGCCCTACGGCAACAACCCAGCCCGCCGCGCAGCGACAACCGCCTCCAACCGGGTGTGCGCCCCGAGCTTCCGCATCGCCGACCGCAGGTACCCCTTCACCGTCTCCGGACGCAGTCCCAGCCGCTGCGCGGCGCCCGCGTTGGTCGCCCCCGCTGCGACACAGGCGAGGACGTCTATCTCGCGCGGCGCGAGATCGACGTGACGCGAGCCGAGCCCAGGCCCCGCCTCGGCGAGCCGCCCGCACACCGAGAGGAGTTCGGCCCGCAACTCCGGGTCGACGATGCGCGGCGCCAGCGCCCGCAGCGCCCCGTGCGCCTCGCGCACCTCCTCCCACGCGGCACCCCCCGCCACCGGGTCGGGCTCCCGCGCGGTGGTCAGCAGGTGCCGCGCCTCGTCCCGCACGACCAGCGCCTGCTCCACGTCCCGGGCCGCCGCGACGGCCGCGCCGAGCGTGCGGTCACCCAGCGGCTGGGCCGTCCGCAGGGCGCCGTACAACACCCCGCGCACCCGGCGGCGTACGACAACGGGCACGGCCAGCACGGAACACAGCCCCTCGGTGGCGACCGCCACGTCGTACTCGTGGCTGATCTGCCGTGAGGCCGAGTAGTCGGTCACGGCGCACGGCCGGGCGAGGGCCACGGCCTTGCCGCCGAGACCATTGCCCGAGGACACCGCGAGCGCGCTGAGCGCGGCCGTCGCCGTACCGCTGAGTTCGCTGATGCGTACCTGCTGGCGGCCGGCCTCGACCAGGCCTCCGAAAGCGACGGGCAGCCCCGTCGCGCGACGCAGCCTTACCAGCGCGCCACGCATCTCCACCGCCTCGGCTGCGTCTGCTGCCACCTGATCGCCCCTTCATCGCGGCGCACCCCCGTTCGGGGGTGGTGAGACCTGCATCACGGAATACACGATGGTATGCGGCTGTCCGGCGACGAGGAGGACACATGACGACGACGAGCGCGACGGACGAGTTCCGGGCCGCGCGGGACTTCCTGTTGGAGCACCGCGAGGACTACACGGCCGCCTACGAGGGCTTCGGCTGGCCCCGCCCGCAGTACTTCAACTGGGCACTCGACTGGTTCGACGCCATCGCGCGGGGCAACGACCGTACCGCCCTGTACATCGTCGAGGAGGACGGCGAGCGCACCGAGGTCACCTTCGCCGAGATGTCCGGGCGCTCGAACCAGGTGGCCAACTGGCTGCGCGCGCAGGGCGTGGGCGCCGAGGACCGCATTCTCGTGATGCTCGGCAACCAGGTCGAGCTGTGGGAGACGGCCCTCGCCGCGATGAAGCTGCGCGCCGTCGTCATCCCGGCCACCCCGCTGCTCGGCGCCGCCGACCTGCGCGACCGCGTCGAGCGCGGCCGCGTCCGGCATGTCGTCGTCCGGTCCGAGGACGCGGAGAAGTTCGACGAGGTGCCGGGCGGCTACACCCGGATCGCGGTCGGCGGTGCGCGGCCCGAATGGCGGTCGTACGAGGAGACGTACGCCGCCGACGAGCCCTTCGAGCCCGACGGTCCCACCCAGTCGGACGACCCGCTGATGCTCTACTTCACCTCGGGCACCACGGCCCACCCCAAACTGGTCGAGCACACGCATGTCTCGTATCCGATCGGCCATCTGGCGACCATGTACTGGATCGGGCTCAAGCCCGGTGACGTGCACCTGAACATCTCCTCGCCCGGCTGGGCCAAGCACGCCTGGTCCAACCTCTTCGCGCCCTGGAACGCGGAGGCCACCGTCTTCATCCACAACTACACGCGCTTCGACGCGGGCCGGCTGATGGCGGAGATGGACCGGGCGGGCGTGACGACGTTCTGCGCCCCGCCCACCGTATGGCGCATGCTCATCCAGGCCGATCTGACGCAGCTGCGGACGCCGCCGCGCGAGGCCGTGGCCGCGGGGGAGCCGCTCAACCCCGAGGTCATCGAGCAGGTGCGGCGCGCCTGGGGCGTCACCATCCGGGACGGCTTCGGGCAGACCGAGACGGCCGTGCAGGTCTCCAACAGCCCGGGGCAGCAGCTCAAGACGGGTTCCATGGGGCGGCCCAGCCCCGGCTTCCACGTCGAACTGCTCGACCCGGTGTCCGGCGCGCCCGGCGCGGACGAGGGCGAGATCTCGCTCGACCTCTCGACGCACCCCGTGGGCCTGATGACCGGCTACCACGGCGACGCCGACCGTACGGCGGAGGCGATGGCGGGCGGCTACTACCGCACCGGCGACATCGGCTCGCGCGACGCCGACGGCTACATCACGTACGTGGGCCGCGCCGACGACGTGTTCAAGGCCAGCGACTACAAGATCTCGCCCTTCGAGCTGGAGAGCGCGCTGCTGGAGCACGAGGCCGTCGCGGAAGCCGCCGTGGTCCCGGCCCCCGACGCACTGCGGCTCGCGGTGCCGAAGGCGTACATCGTCCTCGCGGAGGGTTACGAGCCGGGGCCCGACACCGCCAAGGTGCTCTTCGAGCACTCCCGCACGGTCCTCGCGCCGTACAAGCGCGTTCGCCGTCTGGAGTTCGGCGCACTCCCCAAAACTGTGTCCGGCAAGATCCGCCGGATCGAGCTGCGCGAGGCCACGGCCGCCGGCTCGGACGCGGAGTACCGCGAGGAGGACTTCCGGTGACCGAACTGTCGTACGCCCATGGCACGAGCACGACATCGCTCCTCGGCGACACGATCGGAGCCAATCTGGACCGGGCGATCATCGCCTACCCCGAGCGTGACGCGCTGGTGGACATGGACTCCGGACGGCGTTGGACGTACGCAGAGTTCGGGGCCGCGGTGGACGAGGTGGCGCGCGGGCTGCTCGCCAAGGGCGTGCTGAAGGGCGACCGCGTCGGCATCTGGGCGATCAACTGCCCCGAGTGGGTGCTCGTCCAGTACGCGACCGCCCGGATCGGCGCGATCATGGTGAACATCAACCCCGCCTATCGCGCACACGAGTTGGAGTACGTGCTGCGGCAGGCGGGGATCTCGGTCCTGATCGCCTCACAGGAGCACAAGAGCAGCGACTACCGGGCCCTGGTCAACCAGGTCCGCGAGAAGTGCCCGGAACTGCGGGACACGGTGTACATCGGCGACCCGTCGTGGGACGCCCTGACGGCGGGCGCCGCGTCCGTCGACGCTCGGCAACTGTCCGTGGCCGCAGCCGAGTTGAGCTGCGACGACCCGGTCAACATCCAGTACACCTCGGGCACCACGGGCTTTCCCAAGGGGGCCACGCTCTCCCACCACAACATCCTCAACAACGGCTACTGGGTGGGCCGCACGGTCGGCTACACCGAGCAGGACCGGGTCTGCCTGCCGGTGCCCTTCTACCACTGCTTCGGCATGGTCATGGGCAACCTCGGCGCCACCTCGCACGGCGCGTGCATCGTGATCCCCGCCCCGTCCTTCGACCCCGCGGCCACCCTGAAGGCCGTCCAGCAGGAGCGCTGTACGTCGCTGTACGGCGTCCCCACCATGTTCATCGCGGAGTTGAACCTCCCCGACTTCGCGACGTACGACCTGTCCTCCCTGCGCACCGGCATCATGGCGGGCTCGCCCTGCCCGGTCGAGGTGATGAAGCGGGTGGTCGCCGAGATGCACATGGAGGAGGTGTCCATCTGCTACGGCATGACCGAGACCTCACCCGTGTCCTTGCAGACCCGGAGGGAAGACGACCTCGAACACCGCACCGGCACCGTCGGCCGGGTGCTCCCGCACATCGAGGTGAAGGTCGTCGACCCGGTGGACGGCGTGACCCAGCCGCGCGGCACCGCCGGTGAGCTGTGCACCCGCGGCTACAGCGTGATGCTCGGCTACTGGAACGAGCCCGAGAAGACCGCCGAGGCCATCGACCCCGGCCGCTGGATGCACACCGGCGACCTGGCCATGATGCGCGAGGACGGCTACGTCGAGATCGTCGGGCGCATCAAGGACATGATCATCCGGGGCGGCGAGAACATCTACCCGCGCGAGATCGAGGAGTTCCTGTACGCCCATCCGAAGATCGCGGATGTCCAGGTGGTCGGCGTACCCCACGAGCGCTACGGCGAGGAGGTGCTCGCCTGCGTCATCCCGCGTGACCCGGCCGACCCGCTGACGCTGGAGGAGCTGCGGGCCTTCTGCGAGGGACAGCTGGCGCACTACAAGATCCCCAGCCGGCTGCGGATCCTGGAGTCCTTTCCGATGACGGTCTCGGGCAAGGTGCGGAAGATCGAGTTGAGGGAGACGTACGCGGACAGGTCCTAGGGCGGACCAGGGTCGCAGGACAGGCCCCACGCCCCGCGTAGGGCTCTGCGCATGCAGACGCGTGGCCACCGGTCGAGGCCGTGCCCGGCCTCCGCGGCGCGGATCGTCCGCAGGCCGGGGGTGAGTTCGGCTTCCTCCAGGACGCGGAACCCGATGCGGAGGTAGTACGGAGCGTTCCACGGGACCTCCGCGAAGGTGGTCAGCGTGAGACCGGTCAGGCCCTCCTCTCGTGCGCGGTCGGCGGCGTACGCGAGGAGAGTGCGGCCCACGCCCCGGCGCGCGGCGTCCGGGTGGACCGAGATCTGTTCGATGTGGAGCGCGCCGTCCACCGGCTCGGCGATCAGGTAGGCCCGAGGGCGGTCCTCCTCGTCCACCGTGACCCAGGCGCGGCCCGCTCGCCGGTAGCCGTCCAGCAGGTCCAGGGCGGGCGGTTCGTCGTCGGCGATGTCGGCCATGCCCAGTTCCCGGAAGGGGCCGCCCGCGGCGCGTTCGATGTCCTGCAGGGCGGGCAGCTCGTCGGGGGCCGTGCGGCGGATGCGCATGCGTCGATTGTGCCGGTGGTCAGCCCGCGGTGGCGATGAGTTCGTCGGCCGGGCGGTTCACCGGTTGCGGGGTGCCCGTGAGGTCGAGGACGAAGAGCGGCACGCCGAGGGTGTCGGCCCGGAGACGGGCGTCGTCCGCGTAGCCCGCGAGGGAGAAGTACACGCACCCCGCCGACTCCGTCATGGCCGTCAGCCACAGGCACTCCACGTCGCGGAGCGTGGCCGGGCGGACCGTGGGGTCCACCTGAGCGAGGATGCCGCGGGCGACGAGCCCGATCCCGGACGGTGGCCGCTGGTCCGCCCGCCGGATGTCCCGGTAACCGAGCCAGCGCAGATACAGCGCGGCCGCCGTGACCGCGTCCCGTGCGGTACGGATGGTGACCGGCTGGAACGCCGGGCGGGGTGCGGACGAGGGGGCGTGCGGCGAGCGCTGCGGTGACCTGCTTCTGCTCCGGTCCCGGTAGTCCCTCTCCCTTTCCCCCGCTGCCTCCCTCTCCCTGTCCTGCTCCCTGTCCTGCTCCGTATCCTGTGGCGATCCGTCCGCGTCGTGCGTCTCGGCGTCGCTCGTGTGCGGGCGGGCGTCCGGGGCGGTTCGCGCGCGGGACTCCCTGGTCCCGTCGGGGTGCGCGTCGGCGGCCGTGCCCGGCGCAAGCTCCACGCGCTGCGCCCGCCGTACGCGTCGTACCTCTCGTACCGGAATCCGCAGCGTCGCCCCGCAGGAGCACCCCAGCTCGGGGTGGGGCCACTGGCTGTCGCGGCCGCAGGCCTCGCAGCGGACCGCGACCCAGTCCTCGTCCCAGACACGGTGGGTGACGGGTGCCGGATTCGCGAGGCGGTCGAGCGTAGGCGTCACGGGCGCGCCGCACACGCACGGATACGACGGCGCCGCATAGAGATGCTCGCGGCGGCAGGCCGGACACCGCACCGGCACGCTCTCGGCCATGGCCCACTCCAGGACGTCACATCGGGACAGCGTGTCCATCGTCCTCCAGCGAGGGGCCCTCCGGCAGGGAAACGGTTCGACAGCCACCGTCGGGTCCAGTGCCGAGTCCACTCTTGACGGCTTTCGGCGAGCCGCTTACATTGCTTCCAGATAGTAGAAGTTAGTTTCCGCAATACGGAATCCCGGCCCCTCGGGGGTCAGGGAAGCCGCTGCGGACCGCAACGGAATCAACAGCTCTCCGCGGGGCGCGACGGGAGCGCGAATCCGACAGCCGAAGCAGGAGTACTCCATGGCTCGTATGACCGCTGCCCGCGCGGCAGTCGAGATCCTCAAGCGCGAGGGCGTCAGCAACGCGTTCGGCGTCCCGGGCGCGGCGATCAACCCCTTCTACGCGGCGCTCAAGGCGTCCGGCGGGATCAACCACACCCTCGCCCGACATGTCGAGGGTGCCTCGCACATGGCGGAGGGCTACACCCGGACCCATCCGGGCAACATCGGTGTCTGCATCGGTACATCGGGTCCGGCCGGCACCGACATGATCACCGGCCTCTACTCCGCGATCGGCGACTCCATCCCGATCCTGTGCATCACGGGCCAGGCCCCGACCGCCGTGATCCACAAAGAGGACTTCCAGGCCGTCGACATCGCCTCGATCGCCAAGCCGGTCACGAAGATGGCCGTCACCGTGCTGGAGCCCGCCCAGGTTCCCGGCGTCTTCCAGCAGGCCTTCCACCTGATGCGCTCCGGCCGTCCGGGCCCGGTCCTCATCGACCTGCCCATCGACGTCCAGCTCGCCGAGATCGAGTTCGACCCGGAGACGTACGAGCCGCTCCAGGCCTACAGGCCCGCCGCGACCCGTGCCCAGGTCGAGAAGGCGATCACGCTCCTGAACGAGTCCGAGCGTCCGCTGATCGTCGCCGGCGGCGGCGTCATCAACGCCGACGCCTCCGAACTGCTCGTCGAATTCGCCGAGTTGACGGGCACTCCGGTCGTCCCGACCCTGATGGGCTGGGGCATCCTCCCCGACGACCACGAGCTGAACGCAGGCATGGTGGGCCTGCAGACCTCGCACCGCTACGGCAACGCGACCTTCCTGGACTCCGACTTCGTCCTCGGCATCGGCAACCGCTGGGCCAACCGCCACACCGGCAAGCTGGACGTCTACACGGCCGGACGGAAGTTCGTGCACGTCGACATCGAGCCCACCCAGATCGGCAAGATCTTCGCGCCCGACTACGGCATCGCCTCCGACGCCAAGGCCGCGCTGGAGCTGTTCGTCGAGGTCGCGCGCGAGCTCAAGGCCGCGGGCAAGCTGCCGGACCGCAGCGACTGGGCCGCCTCCGCGCAGGAGCGGAAGGCAACGCTCCAGCGCCGTACGCACTTCGACAACATCCCGATCAAGCCGCAGCGCGTCTACGAGGAGATGAACAAGGCCTTCGGCCCGGAGACCCGGTACGTCTCCACCATCGGCCTTTCGCAGATCGCCGGCGCCCAGATGCTGCACGTCTACCGGCCGCGCCACTGGATCAACTGCGGCCAGGCGGGCCCGCTCGGCTGGACGATCCCGGCCGCGCTCGGCGTCGCCAAGGCCGACCCGGAGACCCCGGTCGTCGCGCTCTCCGGTGACTACGACTTCCAGTTCATGATCGAGGAACTGGCCGTCGGCGCCCAGCACAAGATCCCGTACGTCCATGTCCTGGTGAACAACGCCTACTTGGGCCTGATCCGTCAGGCGCAGATCGGTCTGGACATCAACTTCCAGGTCAACCTGGAGTTCGAGAACATCAACTCCCCTGAGCTGGGCGTCTACGGCGTCGACCACATCAAGGTCGTCGAGGGACTCGGCTGCAAGGCGATCCGGGTCACCGACCCCGGCGAGCTGGGCGCGGCCTTCGAGCAGGCCAAGAAGCTCGCCGCCGAGTACCAGGTCCCGGTCGTCGTCGAGGCGATCCTGGAGCGTGTCACGAACATCGCGATGAGCAAGACGAACGACATCAGCAACGTCGTGGAGTTCGAGGAGATCGCGACCGAGCCGGGCCACGCCCCGACCTCGATCAAGACGCTGAAGGTCTGATCCACCTCTCAGCCTTCTGACACTCCTGTCAGGCAGGGGCGGCCCAGTCCGGGGGGATGGGCCGTCCTTTCGCGTTGTTCACAGGCATCAGCGGGTCCGGCATGCTCGCCCCATGCGGATGACCGTCCCCACCCCTCTCGGCGACATCGCCGTACGCTGCCACGGCGCTCCCGGCGCCCCCGCGCTGCTGCTCCTGCACGCCAACCCCGGGGACGGTCGTGACTACGACGCCGTCCTGCCCGCCCTCGCGGACCGCCACCGTACGTTCGTGGCCGACTGGCCCGGCTACGGGGACTCCACGGCCTCCGAGCCCCAACTGGTCACCCCTGAACGGCTTGTGACGGCCGCGGAGCAGGTCCTCGACGCGCTCGTCGAGGAGGAGGGCGTCCGCGAGATCTCAGTCCTCGGCAACAGCGTCGGCGGCTACGTCGCCTGTCGCCTCGCCGAGGGACGGCACGCGCGGTCGATCACGGCGCTCGTCCTGGTCGACCCGGCCGGCTTCACCCGGCACACCGCCCTCACCAGCTGGTTCTGCCGCGAGGTGATGGGCCGGCCCGCGCGCGCCCGCCGGCTCGTCGTCCCGCTGGCCCGCGTGTACCTGCGCCGACTCGGCACACCGAGCGCTCGGGCGACGTACGAGAGAACCCGCCAACTGCCCAGAAACGCACGGCGATTGGCCGTACACTGCGCCATCTGGCGCGGCTTCGCGGACCCGGACTTCGGTCTGGCGGACCCCGCCGTCCTGGACGTGCCGATCCTG
Organism: Streptomyces sp. NPDC027189; assembly: GCF_055566975.1. Classification (NCBI taxonomy): domain Bacteria; kingdom Bacillati; phylum Actinomycetota; class Actinomycetes; order Kitasatosporales; family Streptomycetaceae; genus Streptomyces; species Streptomyces sp. NPDC027189. The sequence continues at coordinate 102,952 of NZ_JBVHRI010000014.1, read as the reverse complement.
CTGCTGTGGGGGAGACGCGACCCGGTCGTCCCCGCGTTCCTGGACGGCCGCCGCGCCCAACGCGCCCTGCCCGTCCGGACGTTGAGCGTGCTGCTGCCCACGGCCCACGAGCCGTACAACGAACGCCCGGACCTCTTCCTGCGCCACACCCTGCCGTTCCTCAAGGACCCGCGGGCGGTCAGTGCGGTCCGCCTCCGCCCCAGCCGGCCCCGTCGTCGGTGAAACCGATGCCGCCCCCGCCGCCCCAGGACTGTCCGTGCTCCGCGACGCCGCCGCGTCCGATGAGGCCCGCGGCCTCAGCGAAACGCGGGGCCAGCACGGTCAGGGCGGCATCGCCGTACAGCGCGACCGCGAGCAGGAGGTCGTCCGTCGACAGGCCCTCCCGTCCGGCGGGCAGCGGGAGCCCGGCGCGCAGCGCCTTGAGGGCGCGCCGGGCGGTGCGGGTCCGGTGGGGAGGGAGACGACGCAGCAGCCCGGCCGCGGCGGCCTCGGCCCGCAGTTCCGCGAGCGTGCGCCGCACCCGGGGCCGTTCCAGCAACTCCCGCATTCCCGCCGGGCGGTAGAGGGAGGCGTGCACCGCTTTCTCCAGCGGAAGGCCCGCCCCCGCGGACGCCCCCGACGTCCGCATCGTGCCCGGCCGTCCGGCGCCGACGGCGCCCCGCAGATGCAGGGCGAGCACGGCGACCGTCACCGCGGCGCGCGGCCCGCCACGCAGCAGCGCGACGGTCTTGGGCTCAAGCCCGACCGCCGCGCTCCTGACCATGGTGCTCCCCCGTACCCCCGTTCGGAGCCCGCCGCCCCCGTGTCGGCGGGCCCCGTGTGCCGAGAATCTGCCTCATCCGGGGGGAGTTGAAGCCCCTGGGGCCGTGTTCAGAGGTTGATTTGAGGGTTCCGTAGGGCGTCTACGTCCGGTTGCGTACACCCGGAGTCCGGTTGTGTGCGCCCGGCGCGCGCGGCGTGCGCCCTCACTGCGCGGGGTGTTCCGACAGCCCGGGCCAGTCGTCGGGCCCGCCGCCCTGCCAGTCGATGATGTCGCTCTCCTCGACCTCGATCTCGTCGAGGTCGACATCGGCCTGGCGCAGGATCTCGACGACGTCGTCGAGGTGATACGCGATACCGAGCGTCTCGTCCCCCGCGGTCACCCGCCGCGACCCGTCCAGAGCCGGGGTGTGCACGACGATGCTGGGATAGTCCATGTCCTCAGGTTCCTGCGGGGCGACCCGATCCGCACCCGGAGCACACGGCGGAGCGCCGGGCACACGACCCGATCCGCACCTGGAGCACACGGCGGAGCGCCGGGCACACGACCCGATCCGCACCTGGAGCACACGGCGGAGCGCCGGGTACGGGACCGTCCGTACCCGGCGCTCTGGGCCGGTGACCTGTGAAGTTGTTGCCGTCCGACGGTGCGAGGCTGGGCGCGACAGGACATTCGCGCCGCCGGACGGAGTCCGTGGGCCACACCTCAGGGGTGTGGCTGGGACCGCGGCGGATGCGATGGAACCGGGGTCTCCGTCCCTCAGGTCGAGAAGGAGATCCCGAGACCTTCACCACCGCACTGGCTCGCACGCCGCCGCGGTCCCGGTCCTGCCCGGACAGCCGATGGACCACCCCTCATCCGGGTCCAACGCCTTCGCGGGCGCCTTGAGTTGAGGCTCAGTCCTCGCGCAGGGCGCGGACCGCCTCCTCCACACGCCTGCCGTACTCCGGGTCGGCGGCGTGGAAGTGGGCGAGGTTCTTCTCGATCACGTCGTCGCGGGAGACCTGTGAGAGGCCGCCGGCGATGTTGGCGATCAGCCGGGACTGCTCCTCGGCCGACATCAGGCGGTACAGCTCACCCGCCTGGAAGAAGTGGTCGTCCTTGGTGTGCAGGGGAGCCTCGTGCGTGCCCGTGTGGCCGGCGACCGCGAGCGGCGCGGACAGCGGGCGGCCGGTCTCGGTCGGGCCGTCGTAGGAGTTGGGCTCGTAGTTCTTGGCGTGGCGGCCCTGGCCGTTGGAGGCCATGAAGCCGTCGCGGCCGTAGTTGTTCGCGACCGTCGCCCTGGGGGCGTTCACCGCGAGCTGGGTGTGGTTGACGCCCAGGCGGTAGCGGTGCGCGTCCGCGTAGGCGAACAGGCGGCCCTGGAGCATCTTGTCGGGGGAGGGGCCGATGCCCGGAACGAAGTTGTTCGGGGAGAAGGCGGCCTGCTCGACCTCGGCGAAGACGTTGTCGGGGTTGCGGTCCAGGACCAGGCGGCCCACACGCTGCAGGGGGTAGTCCTTGTGCGGCCACACCTTGGTGAGGTCGAAGGGGTTGAAGCGGTAGTCGGCCGCCTCCGCCGCCGGCATGATCTGCACGTACAGCGTCCAGGACGGGTTCACGCCCCGCTCGATGGCCTGCAGCAGGTCGGTCTGGTGCGAGTTCGCGTCCTTGCCCGCGATCTCCTGCGCCTGCTCGGTGGAGAGGCTGCGGATGCCCTGGTTCGTCTTGAAGTGGTACTTGACGAAGAAGGCCTCACCGTCGGCGTTCGTCCACTGGTAGGTGTGCGAGCCGTAGCCGTTCATGTGGCGGTAGGAGGCCGGGATGCCGCGGTCGCCCATCAGCCAGGTGATCTGGTGCGTCGCCTCGGGGGCGTGCGCCCAGAAGTCCCAGACGTTGTCCGGCTCCTGCTTGCCCGTGAACGGGTCGCGCTTCTGGGAGTGGATGAAGTCGGGGAACTTGATCGGGTCCTTGATGAAGAAGACCGGCGTGTTGTTGCCGACGAGGTCGTAGTTGCCGTCTTCGGTGTAGAACTTCAGTGCGAAGCCGCGGGGGTCACGCACCGCGTCCGCGCCGCCGAGGTTGTCGGCCACCGTGGAGAAGCGCAGGAAGACCTCGGTGCGCTTGCCGACGGTGTTCAGGAAGTCGGCGTACGTGAAGCCGGTGACGTCGTCCGTGACCTCGAAGTAGCCGTACGCGCCGGAGCCGCGGGCGTGCACCACGCGCTCCGGGATGCGCTCGCGGTTGAACCGGGCGAGCTTCTCCAGGAGGTGCTGGTCCTGGAGGAGGAGCGGGCCACCGACGCCGGCGGTGGCGGAGTTCTGGTTGTCGGCGACCGGGGCGCCGGACTCGGTCGTAAGCACGCGCTTCGACATCGTGGACCTTCCGTACGAGGGGGCAGCGGGGTCAGCGGAAACCTTCTTCCGCTTCGTGGACCTCTTCCGCTTCGTGGAGCCTAGGTTGGGGGCGATCTGAACGTCAACAGTTTGTTGAAGATGGTTCCGGGCGACGCCGTCGCCTGGGCGCGACAGGACAGGTGTCAGCGGCGGCGCCGCCCGGAGGTATCGAGGGTCAGACCTGCGCGCCGGAGAGGCGCTCGACCGCGCGCAGCAGCGCGGAGTGGTCCAGGCCGCCGTCGCCCTGCGCACGCAGGCTGGCGACGAGCTGGGCCACCACGGCGCCGACCGGCAGCGCGGCACCGACATTGCGGGCGGCGTCGGTGACGATGCCCATGTCCTTGTGGTGCAGGTCGATGCGGAAGCCCGGCTTGAAGTCGCGGTTGAGGAAGTTGTCCTTCTTGCGGGTCAGCACGGTGGAGCCCGCGAGGCCACCGTTGAGGACGTCGAGCGCGGCCTTCAGGTCCACGCCGGACTTCTCCAGGAAGACCACGGCCTCGGCGCACGCCTGGATGTTCACGGCGACGATCAGCTGGTTGGCCGCCTTCACGGTCTGGCCCGAGCCGTGCGGACCGCACAGCACGATGGTCTTGCCGAGCGCCTCGAAGATCGGCTCGGCCTCGTCGAAGTCGGCCTGCTCGCCACCCACCATGATGGACAGCACGGCCTCGATGGCGCCGGCCTCGCCGCCGGACACCGGGGCGTCCAGGACCCGGATGCCCTTGTCCTTGGCCGCCTTCGCCAGGTCCACGGAGGTCTGCGGGGTGATCGACGACATGTCGATCAGCAGCGCGCCGGACGTCGCGTTCTCCAGGATGCCGTCGGGGCCGTACGCGATGGCCTCGACCTGTGGGGAGGCGGGCACCATCGTGACCACCACGTCGGCGTCGCGCACGGCCTCGGCGATCGAACCGGCCGCCGTACCGCCCGCGGCGGCCAGGCGCTCCAGCTTGTCCTGCTCCAGCGTGAAGCCGGTGACGTTGTACCCGGCCTTGATCAGGTTCTCCGACATGGGGGAGCCCATGATTCCGAGACCGATCCACGCCACCTTGGGGAGGTTGTTGCTCATGAGGGTGCCTCTCTGACTTCTCTGCTACGTCTGTGGGATGCCGCTCAGCGGGCGGCTCGGGCCTCGGCGGGCAGCCAGTCGAAGGCCTCCGCGCTCGGGCGGTCGCCCGGCTTGTACTCCAGGCCGACCCAGCCCTCGTACCCGGCCTTCTTCAGCTGGTCGAGGAGGTCCGCCAGCGGGAGCGCGCCGGTGCCCGGGGCGCCACGGCCGGGGTTGTCGGCGATCTGCACGTGGCCGGTCTTCGACGCGTACTGCTCGATCACCGACGGCAGGTCCTCGCCGTTCATGGACAGGTGGTAGAGGTCCATGAGGAACTTGGCGTTGCCGAGACCGGTCGCCTCGTTGATCTTGTCGACCACACCGACGCCGGCCGGAGCGGTCACCAGCGGGTAGCGCGGGGACTCCGGCTGGTTGAGGGTCTCGATCAGCAGGATCGCGCCGATCCGGTCGGCCGCCCGGGCCGCGAGGACCAGGTTCTCCAGTGCGAGCGCGTCCTGCTCGGCCGGGTCCACGCCTTCGACCCGGTTGCCGTACAGGGCGTTGAGGGCCTTGCAGCCGAGCGACTGGGCGAAGTCCGCCGCCACGTCGATGTTGGCGCGGAACTTCTCCGACTCCGCGCCGGGGATCGACAGCGCGCCCCGGTCCGGCCCCGGCAGCTGCCCGGCGTAGAAGTTCAGGCCCGTCAGCTGGACGCCCGCGTCCTCGATCGCCTTTTTCACGGCGTCGAGCTCGGACTGCTCGGGGGTGGGGGAGTCGACCCAGGGCCACCACAGCTCGACCGCCGTGAAGCCCGCCGCGGCGGCTGCCGCGGGGCGCTCCAGGAGCGGGAGTTCCGTGAAGAGGATCGACAGGTTGACGTTGAAGCGCTGGTCTGCGAATCCCATGTGGGTCGGCGCTCCCTTCCGTTGTCGAGATTCCGTATTACGGAAGTTCGTTTCTGCTTAATGGAAGATTGCCGTCGGGTGTCAGTGCTTGTCAAGAGGGGGCTGCCGGAAATCGGCACCGCGCAGTCGGTTGAGCGCGTGCGAGGGAGGGTGAGGCCCGGCGCATGGCCATGACCTGCGCGATCGCTGGCGCACGCGGTCTGGCCTGCGCAAACTGCTCTCGCTGGTTCTCGCGGCACTGCCACCTGACGTGGTCCCGCAGGGCGGAGCGGCCTGTCACGCTGGACGTTCTGCGGCCTCTTGCCCCACGATGCCGCCCGGTTCGACCCGCTGCCGGCCGGGGTTCGCGTCACGAGTGTCGCGCCGTCCGGCGCAGATCGTCAGCGCGGCGAGGGCCGCTGCCAGAGAAGCGAGGCCGCCGAGGCAGAGGCCGGAGCGGGCGCCCAGATGGTCGGCGAGCCGGCCGATGAGCAGTGCGCCGACGGGCGTGGAGCCCTGGGAGATCAGGGTGTAGAGGGCCATCACGCGGCCGCGGTACGCCGGATCGGTGCCGAGTTGGATCCGGTGGTTGGCGGCCTGGGCGAAATGGATGGCCGCTGCGCCGGTGACGGCGAGCAGCACGATGGCCCACGCGAAGGTGGGTGCGAGGCCGGACAGGGTCGTCGACGCGCCGAATGCGATGGCGGCACCGAGGACGACGTTCATCGAAGGCCGTCCCCGACGGACGGCGGTGGCGAATGCTCCGACCAGCGATCCCGCGGCGAACGCCGCGGTGAGCAGCCCGAAGGCGGTGGGACCGGCGTCGAACACCGTCTTCGCGAACAACGGGAGCGTCAGCTGGAAGTTGAACCCGAACGTGCAGACCGCGGCGACGAGCACCATCGGCAGCATGAGATCCCGCGTGGATCTGATGTATCGCAGTCCGTCGACAACACTGCCCTTCGTCCTCTCCTTTTCGCCGCGGTGCAGTTCGGCCGGTCGCATCATGAGCAGGGCCACCACGGTCCCCAGATAGCTCAAGGCGTTGAGGAGAATCACCGGGCCGGTGCCCAGCCAAGTGATGAGCGCGCCCGCGAGCGCCGGGCCCGCCGTGCGCGCGATGTTGAAATACGCCGCACTCAGCGCCGATGCGTTGGGCAGTAGCTCGGCGCCGACCATCTCACTCACGAAGGACATGCGAGTCGGCACTTCGACCGCGTTGACGACACCGAGAGCGAGCGCGAACAACGCGATGTGCCAGAGCTGTACCGACCCGGTGCGGACCAGCGTGCCGAACATCAGCGCCAGCAGCCCCGACACCACATTGGCCAGGATCAGGAGCTTGCGCTTGTCGTGCCGGTCGGCCAGCCGCCCTCCGAGGAGCGTGAGCAGCAGTGGCGCGAACTGCAGGGCAGTCACCGCTCCCAGCGCGGTTCCGGAATTCCCGGTCAGAGAGAGAACCAGCCAGTCCTGCGCGACGAACATGATCCAGGTACCGGCGACGGAGATCAGCTGGCCAGTGGCGAAGAGCCTGAAATTGCGAATGGAAAGGGACTGGAACGTCTTCCTTACTGCGTGTATCACCGGGAATCAGTCATCTCGCGCCGTGCGAGGCATTCCTCGAAGAAGCCGAACGCCCGCAGATGATAGGAACGGGCGGCCCATCCAAGACTTATGTTGTGCCCCGCGTCCGGATGGCGGTCGACCCTGACGCGAGTCCCGGCCAGCATGCCGGTCAGTTCGGCAACCGCGTTCTGGTCGTGCTGCCACCATCGTTCGTGCTCGGCGAAGGTGAACCTGACCGGCGCGCGAATACGGCGGGCGAAATCGGGGAGAACATCCGGCCAGGTCGGTACCTCGCGCCGCTCCCACGGCGGCGTGGGAGCCACCACGGATCGACTGCTCAGGAAGGTGTTCGGTGGATAGAGCCCGAATGCTCCCCAGCTGAAGCGCCAGGCTGCGCGACTGTGGGGTTCAGGCAACTGGTGTGGTTCTACGGCGTATCGGTGGCCGCATCCGGAAACATCCAGGCCGATCAGACCGGCGTCCACGTCGTCGGCTGCCGCGGTCAGCGCGAGCTTGCCCCCGAAGGAATGGGCCAGCAGAAAGAACCCGGCCCCGACCTCGTGTCGGTGAGCGAACTCGGCCAGCGCGGCGTGCAGCGTCACGGACTGCTCGGCGAGGGGCTGTCCATGGGGGAGCTGGGTGGCGGAGTGGCCGTAGCCGGGTCGGTCGAGGGACAGGACGGTGAAGCCGAGCCGGGCACCCAGGGTGAGCAGGGAGAGGTCGGGGTGGGCCTGCCCGTCGAAGTAACCGGCGCTCATGCCGCTGCCGTGCACGGCGATGACGGTGGCGCGCGGGCTGCTGTGCTGGGGCTCGCTGAGCAGGCAGGACAGGGTGATGCCGGCGGCGTTCAGGGCGATGCGGCGGACGCCCGGGGAAAGGGGGTGGGGTCGGCTCGGCTTCGCCCTGGCCGTGGTCTCTGCCTGGGGTCGGAGGCTGGGCTTGATGACGGTCATGCCTCAGTCCTTGATCTCGCAGATCGCGGCGCCGGAGGTGACGGAGGCGCCGACCTCCGCGCTCAGGCCCTTGATGGTGCCGGAGCGGTGGGCGTTGAGCGGCTGTTCCATCTTCATGGCTTCCAGGACGACGACCAGGTCGCCCTCCTTGACCTCCTGGCCCTCTTCGACGGCGACCTTGACGATGGTGCCCTGCATCGGGGAGGCGAGGGTGTCGCCGGAGGCGACCGGGCCGGACTTCTTGGCGGCGCGGCGCTTGGGCTTGGCGCCGGCGGCCAGGCCGGTGCGGGCCAGCGACATGCCCAGCGAGGACGGCAGGGAGACCTCCAGGCGCTTGCCGCCGACCTCGACGACGACGGTCTCGCGGCCCGGCTCCTCCTCGGCCTCGACGTCGGCCGGGGCGGCGAAGGCGGGGATCTCGTTGACGAACTCGGTCTCGATCCAGCGGGTGTGGACCGTGAATGCCGCGTTCGAGCCGGTCAGTTCCGGGGCGAACGCCGGGTCCTTGACGACCGCGCGGTGGAAGGGGATCGCGGTGGCCATGCCCTCGACCTGGAACTCGGCCAGTGCGCGGGCGGCGCGCTGCAGGGCCTGGGCGCGGGTGGCGCCGGTGACGATCAGTTTGGCCAGCAGCGAGTCCCAGGCCGGGCCGATGACGCTGCCGGACTCCACGCCCGCGTCCAGGCGCACGCCCGGGCCCGAGGGCGGGGCGAAGGCGGTGACCGTGCCGGGGGCGGGCAGGAAGTTGCGTCCCGGGTCCTCGCCGTTGATGCGGAACTCCAGGGAGTGGCCGCGCAGTTCGGGGTCGCCGTAGCCGAGTTCCTCGCCGTCGGCGATGCGGAACATCTCGCGGACCAGGTCGATGCCGGCGACCTCCTCGGTGACCGGGTGCTCCACCTGCAGGCGGGTGTTGACCTCCAGGAAGGAGATCGTGCCGTCCGCGCCGACCAGGAACTCCACGGTGCCCGCGCCGACGTAGCCGGCCTCCTTCAAGATCGCCTTGGAGGAGGAGTACAGCTGCTCCACCTGGGCGTCCGACAGGAACGGGGCGGGGGCCTCCTCGACCAGCTTCTGGTGGCGGCGCTGCAGGGAGCAGTCACGGGTGGACACGACGACCACGTTGCCGTGGGTGTCGGCCAGGCACTGCGTCTCCACGTGCCGGGGCTTGTCCAGGTAGCGCTCCACGAAGCACTCGCCGCGGCCGAACGCGGCGACGGCCTCGCGGACCGCGGACTCGTACAGCTCGGGGACTTCTTCGAGGGTGCGGGCGACCTTCAGGCCGCGTCCGCCGCCGCCGAAGGCGGCCTTGATGGCGATCGGCAGGCCGTGCTCCTGGGCGAAGGCGACGACCTCCTCGGCGCCCGAGACCGGGTCGGGGGTGCCCGCCACCAGCGGGGCGCCCGCGCGCTGCGCGATGTGCCGGGCGGCGACCTTGTCACCGAGGTCGCGGATGGCCTGCGGCGGCGGGCCGATCCAGATCAGGCCGGCGTCCAGCACGGCCTGGGCGAAGTCGGCGTTCTCCGAAAGGAAGCCGTAGCCGGGATGGATCGCGTCCGCCCCGGAGTCCTTGGCGGCCTGCAGCACCTTGGCGATGTCCAGGTAACTGGTGGCCGGAGTGTCACCGCCCAATGCGAACGCTTCGTCCGCCGCACGGACATGCGACGCGTCCCGGTCCGGTTCCGCATATACGGCAACGCTCGCGATCCCGGCATCCCGGCACGCCCGGGCCACGCGGACAGCGATTTCGCCACGGTTGGCGATGAGCACCTTGCGCACGATGGCTGCCTTCCCTCTCACGAGTACGGTGGTCCGGGCTGCCTCCCTTCGTCACAGCGGAGGGTTTCCGTGCTTGCGGGACGGCAGGTCGGAGTGTTTGTTCCGGAGCATCGCGAAGGAGCGGATCAGCGCAGACCGGGTGTCGCCCGGATCGATCACGTCGTCCACCAGGCCCCGCTCGGCCGCGTAATAGGGGTGCATCAGCTCCGACTTGTACTCCTTGATCTTCTGCTGCCGTACCGCCTCGGGATCGGCGGCGGCCGCGATGTCACGACGGAAGACGACGTTGGCGGCGCCCTCCGCGCCCATCACCGCGATCTCGTTCGTCGGCCAGGCGAGGGACAGGTCGCTGCCGATGGAGCGGGAGTCCATGACGATGTACGCGCCGCCGTAGGCCTTGCGCAGGATCAGTTGCACGCGCGGCACGGTCGCGTTGCAGTACGCGTACAGCAGCTTGGCGCCGTGCCGGATGATTCCGTCGTGCTCCTGGCCCACTCCGGGCAGAAAGCCCGGCACGTCCACGAGTGTCGCCAACGGGATGTTGAAGGCGTCGCACATCTGGACGAAGCGTGCGGCCTTCTCGGATGCCTCGATGTCCAGGACACCCGCGAGAGAGGCGGGCTGGTTGGCCACGATCCCCACCACATGACCGTCGAGCCGGGCCAGAGCGCAGACGATGTTCGTCGCCCAGGCGGGGTGCACCTCGAAGAACTCCGCCTCGTCGACGATCTCCTCGATGACCGTACGCATGTCGTAGGCCCGGCCCGGGTCGTGGGGGACCAGGTCCACCAGTGCTTCGGTACGCCGGTCGGCCGGGTCGTGGCACTCCACGGCGGGTGGGAGTTCACGGTTGTTGGCGGGAAGGAGCGAGAGGAGGAAGCGCACGTCTTCCAGGCAGACTTCCTCGTCGTCGTAGGCGAAGTGCACAACGCCGGAAGTGGTGGCGTGCACATCGGCGCCTCCCAGGCCGTTCTGGGAGATTTCCTCGCCGGTCACGGCCTTGACCACGTCCGGTCCTGTGATGAACATCTGTGAGGTGCCGCGCACCATGAAGACGAAGTCGGTCAGCGCGGGGGAGTAGGCGGCGCCGCCGGCGCACGGGCCGAGCATGACGCTGATCTGCGGTATCACCCCGGAAGCACGGGTGTTGCGCCGGAAGATGCCGCCGTAGCCGGCCAGTGCAGAGACGCCTTCCTGGATCCGGGCTCCGGCCCCGTCGTTCAGCGAGATCAGTGGAACACCCGCGGCAGCCGCCATGTCCATCAGCTTGTGGATCTTCTCGGCGTGCGCCTCGCCCAGCGCGCCGCCGAATATGCGGAAGTCGTGTGCGTAGACGAAGACAGTCCGGCCGTGGACGGTGCCCCAGCCGGTCACCACCCCGTCCGAGTACGGTCGCCGGCGTTCCAGGCCGAAGCCGGTGGCGCGGTGCCGGCGAAGTGCCTCGACCTCGGTGAACGACCCGTCGTCCAGCAGCAGTTCGATCCGCTCGTGGGCCGTGAGCTTGCCTTTGGCGTGCTGACGTTCCGTGGCGGCCGGGTCCGGTCCTCGGCGCGCCGTCTCCTTGATGTCGCCGAGCTCCGTAAGCCGCTCGTGCAGGGTCCGTTCGGCCGGGGGCCCTTCGTCCGAGTGCCGTGCGTCCGGGCGGTCGGAGGTGATTCGGAGGCTCGCCCCGGTCGTCTGCGCAGGGATGTCCGATGGGATGTCCGACGGGATGTCCGAGGTGGTCTGCTCAACGGTACGCATGGTGTTCCACTCCAAGGCTTTCGGCGACATCGACGGTCGGGGGAGGGTGCCCACTGCCGGGGCGGCACACGACGCACATGGCCGACGCCGACCGACGGCACCCTCCATGCGCACCTGCTCAGACCTGCGAAGGGGCGGTGTTGTGCTCGGCGAAGGCCTTGGCGTGCTCCAAGGTGATCCTGCTGTTGCCGCTGAGCGCGGTGCGGGCGAACTCCCGGGCGTCGGCGACCGTGGCACCCTCGCCGAGGATGCCCGCCACCGCCTCGGGGCGTATCGCCACGGTGTGCCGGGAGGTCACCGCGACTCCGCCTCGTACAGCGGATACGCGCCACTCACCGGTGTGCGCCGTCATCAGCGGCGGCACCACGACCTGCTTGTAGACGATGCGCTCATCGGCGAAGCAGACACGCACCGACTTGGTCGTGTGCATGGCGCCGTCGGCGGTGATGGTGTCCATCTCCATGACCTGTACGCCCGGTTCGTCTTCCTGGAGGTCCATGCGGGACACGTGCGGCAGCCGGTCCGGCCACTCCCGGGCTCGGTAGAGGAAGTCGTACACATCCGTCACCTCGCCGTCGACGACGATGCTGTCCTCGAAGGTCAGCCGCAGCTCCGCCCCGTCCGTCGCCTGCTCCGCGAGCGCCTTGAGGTTCGCGAGCTCGGAGCGGCTGTTGCGGTCGGTGACGTCGGCGATCCACGTAAGGGCGTCGGGGTCGTCGTCGATCGCGCGGTAGGTGTGCTCGAGCACCACCTCCGTTCCCCCGTCCGGAAGCGGCTCGAGGATCCATGCACCGGACATGGCCGCGACGGGAGGCTGGGACACCTCCTGCCGGAAGGTGATGCGAAGGCCCTCGGGGTCCAGTTCCCGCCGGGAGGTCCAGGTCTTGACCGTGTCCCCGGCGACGGCCCAGATCCGGATGCGCTCGGCCTCCGCGTCCCGTTCCAGCTGCTCCACATGGACGGTGGGAGGGAAGTTCACGGGCCACAGGGTGGTGTCGGCGAGGAGTCCGTACACGGCCTCGGGCGTTGCGGACACGGTGACTGCATGTCGCACATCGGTCATGGTTCGTACGTCCTTCGTGTCGGGCGTATCGGGAGGAGCGAGTCGAAGAGGGTGGCGGGGTCAGTAATTGCCCAGTCCGCCACACACGTTGAGGGCCTGTGCGGTGATGGAGGCCGCGAGATCCGAGAGCAGATAGCCGACCAGGCCGGCCACCTCCTGCGGGGTGGAGTAGCGGCCGAGCGGGATCTTGGTCTCGAACCGCTCCAGTACCGCCTGCTCGTCCGTATCCCAGATCCGCGCGTAGTTGGTGCGCACTTGCTGCGCCATGGGCGTTTCGACATAGCCCGGGCAGACGGCATTCACGGTGATGCCGGTCTTCGCCAGTTCCAGGCCCAGCGCCTTGGTGAACCCGACCACTCCGTGCTTGGACGCGGAGTAGGGCGCTCCGAGGACGACGCCCTGCTTGCCGCCCGTCGAGGCGATGTTGACGATGCGGCCGCGCTGCTTCTCGCGCATACCGCCCGTGGTGAGCACCTCCCGCGTCATCAGGAAGACACTGTTGAGGTTGGTGTCGATGACGTCGTACCAGGTGTCGTCCGCGAGGTCGGCGGTGACTCCGCCACCGCTGCGGCCGGCGTTGTTGACGAGCGCGTCGATCGTGCCGTACCGCCGCACCGCGGCCTCGACGAAGGCCCGCACCTCGTCGCGCGACCGGACGTCGCAGCGGACCCCGTCCACGTCCAGGCCGCGTTCGCGCAGATCCTTGACGGTGACGGTCAGGTCCTCCTCGTGGCGTGCGCAGAGGAACACCTTCGCTCCGTGTTCGGCCAGGCTCTCGGTGACGGCCAGACCGATTCCGCTGGTGCCGCCGGTGACGATCACCACGCCGGCGCTGTCGTTCGCCATGCTGTCTTCTCCTCGTATCCGTCTTGCGGGGGTGGGGCCTTGAAACGGGTACGGGCCTTCCGGCCGGGAGGGGGGCCGGAAGGCCCGTGGCTCACGTGTTCGCCGCGACCGGCTCGTTGACCAGGGCCAGGAAGAGCCGGGGCGTCTCGGCCTCACCGACGGTGTCCTCGGCGAGCTTGACGCCCAGTTCGCGCTCGACCCTGCTGGCGGCTTCGAGCAGCGCCAGCGAGTCGTAGCCGAGGTCGGTGAAGGTGGTGTCCAGGATGTCGCCGTCGAGGTCGATGCCCTCGTCCTCGCCGGCGCTCTCGCGAAGGATGCGGGTCAGGTCCGCCAGGGTCAGCTCATGTGCTGCCATGGATGATGTCCTCACTCTCGTATGCCTCTTGCCGTGCCGCCGCTGACACGGCGGATCCGTGCCGCCGCTGATACGGCGGATCAGTCGCTGTCGATGCGGCGGATCAGTTGCCGTCCGGAGCGCGCAGCACCATCGCCGCGTTGAAGCCGCCATGGCCGCGGGCGACCACCAGCGCGGTCCGTACGGGCATTTCGCGTGCGGCGTCCCGGACCAGGGCGATCGGGCAGTCCGCCGCCTGGTCCGGGACGTGGAGGGTCGGCGGGACGACGGCATCGCGCATGGCGAGCAGTGCCGCCGTCACATCGAGGGACGCGGCGCCCGAGTACAGGCGGCCGGTCATCGTCTTGGGCGCGGTGACCGGCACGGTGTACGGGCCGAACACGGCGGCCAGGGCCTCGGCCTCCGCCCGGTCGAGTGCGCGGACCCCGGCCGCGTCCGCGAAGACCACGTCGATGTCCGGTGGGGCCACCGCTGCGTCGGCCAGGGCCAGTTCGACGGCACGGCGCAGTCCGGGTTCGCGGCCGGAGCCGGGTGCGGGGTCGAAGGTCGCGCCGTACCCCGCGAGCGTGCCGTAGACGCGTGCGCCGCGGTCCCGGGCTCCGGTCTCGCTCTCCAGCACGAGAATCGCTCCGCCCTCACCCGGCACGTACCCGTCGGCCGAGAGGGCGAAGGGAGCGTAGGCGCGCTCTGGGTCGGTGGAGCGGCTGAGGCGTCCCGTGGTGATCTGCGAGACCAGGCCCCAGGGGCTCAGTGAGGCGTCCACGCCACCAGACATCACGAGGCTGGTGCCCTTGCGTATGTGCCGCCGTGCGTGGGCGAGCGCGTCGAGGCCGCCGGCCTGGTCGGTCACCAGTACGCCGCTGGGGCCGCGCATCCCGTGACGGATGGAGATCTGACCGGTGTTGACCGCGTAGAACCAGGCGAACGACTGGTAGGCGCTGACGTGTTCGGGGCCCTTGCTCCACAGTTTCTGCAGTTCGTGCTGGGCGAACTCGAAGCCCCCGGAGGCACTGGCGGTCACCACGCCCATGGTGAATTCCGGCACCGTCGCCGGGTCCACGGCGGCGTCGGCGAGGGCCCAGTCCGACGCGGCCAGGGCCATCTGTGTCATGCGGTCGGTCTGCGGGAGCATGCGGTTCGACAGGTGGTCGGCCGCGTTGAAGGTCAGCACCTCTCCGGCGAGCGGCGAGGGGTAGCCGCTCGGGTCGTAACGGGTGATGCGGTCGATGCCGCTGATGCCCTTGAGCGTCGCCGTCCAGAACTCCTCTGTGCCCAGGCCGTTCGGCGCGACCACGCCGAGCCCCGTCACCACGGCATTCCCGGTCATGCGGCGCTCCCTTCCGTGGGGCGCGTCAGCACCATGGCGCTCTGGAACCCGCCGAATCCACTGCCGACGGTGAGGGCCGTGTCCACGCGCTGTTCCCGGGCGACGAGCGGGACGTAGTCGAGATCGCACTCGGGATCGGGGGTATGCAGATTCGCGGTGGGAGGCACGACACCGTGTTCGATGGCCAGCGCACAGGCCGCGATCTCGATCGAGCCGATCGCTCCGAGCGAGTGCCCGATCATCGACTTGATGGAGCTCACCGGCACGCTGTACGCGTGCCGGCCGAGGCTGCGCTTGAAGGCGGCGGTCTCGTGGCGGTCGTTCTGCTTGGTGCCGGAGCCGTGCGCGTTGACGTAGGACACGTCCTCGGGGTTCGTCCGGGCCTCGCCCAGGGCGGTCTCGATGGCGACCGCCATCTCCCGGCCGTCCGGCCGCAGTCCGGTCATGTGGAAGGCGTTGCAGCGGGACGCGAAGCCGGCGATCTCCGCGTAGACATGGGCCCCGCGCCGTCGGGCGTGCTCGTACTCCTCCAGTACGAAGACCGCGGCCCCTTCGCCGAGCACGAAGCCGTTGCGGCTCCTGTCGAACGGCCGGGAGGCGTGCTCCGCCTCGTCGTTGCGCGGCGTGGTCGCCTTGATCGCGTCGAAACAGGCCACCGCGATCGGGGAGATCGGGGCGTCGGTCGCACCGGCGACCATGATGTCCACGCTGCCCTCGGCGATCAGATCGCGGGCGTAGCCGACCGAGTCGATGCCGGACGTGCAGCCGGCCGAGACGACGGCGGCCGGACCTTCGGCGCCGACGGCCCAGGCGACCTCGGCCGCGATACTGCTGGGCACGAAGTGCCCGTACAAATGCGGCACTCCGTAGGAGTTGTCGACCAGCCACTTGCGCCCGCTGTCGCTCAGGACGACGTACTCCTCCTCAAGCCCCATGGTGGCGCCTACCGCGCTGCCGATCGTCACGCCGATCTGTGCCGGGTCCGGCGTTCCGAAGTCGAGGCCGCTGTCCCGCACGGCCTCCCGGGCCCCGGCGACCGCGAACTGCGTCGCCCGGTCCATACGGCGGATCTCGCGGGGCGTCAGGCCCTGCTGCGCCGGGTCGAAGGTGCACTCGGCCGCCACCTGGGAGCGGTACGCGGCGGGGTCGAAGAAGGAGATGCGCCCGGTCGCGGTGCGCCCCGAAGTGATGAGATCCCAGAACGCCTTGGTGCCCGTGCCGCCGGGCGCGATGACGCCCACGCCGGTGATGACCACCCGGCGCGGGCCCGGGGGCGTGCCTCCCGGCCCGCCTGTGCGGCGGGCGTCCACAGATGAGTCCGTCGCTGACATGTGGGTTGCCTTTCGTGGCCAGGTCCCCGTCTCGGCCGCGCTCCGGGACGGTGCGCGGGGACGTGGGTCTGCTCGGTGGCCGCCGGCCTGACGACCGGTTCGGCGCACCGAGCAGACCGACGCCCCCTCAAGGACGGGTCAAGGACCGCTCAAGCGGTCCTCGGGCCGCACTCGTGCGGTCGTCCGACCTGGGTCGAGGCGCTCTTGAGTCGGCTTGTAGTCGTCCTTGAGCGAAGCCCGAGAGCGTTCACCTCGCCGCACCCCGGTTCCCGGAGCGGAACGGGACGCAACCACGAGACCGGCACCATCGACGCGATGTGAGGACTCCTTGAGTACGCACACGGCATCCGAAGTGAAGAACTCCGTCGTCAACACCGTGGTCATCGGTGTCCCGGCCGACCGCCTCTGGCGCTCGTGCACGGACATCGAGCGCTGGCCCAGCATCTTCCCCACCACCCGTGAGGTCCGCCGCACCGAAGTCGGCGCCAACGAGGTGGTGATGGACATGAGGGTCGTGAACGAGCTGGGTGAGAACAGCGTTCGTTCGCACCGGCGGTACCGCCCCGACCAGTTCCGTATCGACTTCCGGATGGTGACGCTGCCCCCGGCGATCGCCGCGATGGACGGCAGCTGGACCATCGAGCCGGCCGACGGCGCCGCACGTCTCGTCATCGTGCACACCTTCGTCCCGCGCCAGGACGACACGAAGAGCGCGTCCGACATCGCCGACGCGCTCTTCCGTACCACCGAGAACGTGCTCACCGCGCTCAAGGAGTGGCTCGAGGCAGACCGGGACATCGAGGTGGACGGCGCCGCGAGCGACAGTCTGCGCGACGCGTGGGGGCCCAGGAACGCCGGCAACGGGATCTCGGCGGCGACGTTCGAGAACTGTGAGCTGTTCTTCAGCCGGCTCGGCCTGGCCGGCCTCGACTGGGGCGACATCACCATGGTGCTCAAGGACCTGCGCAAGGAGAGCACTCACGAGGACTGGGCCGACTGGCACCGTCGGTGGTCCGCGCTCGGTGTGCACTACGAGGGACGCGCCGACGAGTCACTGGCGGCCGGCCATCTGGAGACCGCCCGCACCGCACAGCGCAAGGCCGCCGCCTGCCACCACTACGCGGAGTTCTTCTACTTCGACGACGCGGAGGCCAAGTGGGAGAGCCGGGACCGGGTCACCGAGGTGTTCGAGCGGGCCATCCCGTATCTGGACGAGGTGGTACACCCGCTGAACGTCACCAGCGACGGACTCGACGTACCCGGATATCTCATGCTGCCGCGCGGCGAAGGCCCGTGGCCGTGCGTGGTACTGGTCAACGGCCTCGACTCGGCAAAGGAGGTCGAACTCTACGCCTTCGCCCGCGAGTTCATCGCCCGTGACATGGGCGCGGTCGTCTTCGACGGGCCGGGGCAGGGCGTGCACATCGGCAGGACACCGATGAAGGTCGACTTCGAGCGGGTCGTCGCCGCCGTGATGGAGCACGTCGTGCGGCGGCCGGACGTGGACGCCGACCGGATGGGGATCTTCGGAGTGAGCTTCGGCGGCTATCTCGCCGCGCGCGCCGCCGCGACCGTCCCCGGCTTCCGGGCGTGCGTCAACCTCTCCGGAGGCTTCGATCACGACAGCTACCGCGACGTCAACGCGATGGTGAAGAAGGACTTCCGGTTCGTCTTCGACCAGGCCGACGACGCCGCGATGGACGAGCTCGCCCGTACGTCGCTGAACCTGCGCGACGTCCCGCCGCTGCGGATACCGCTGCTCGCCATCCACGGAGAACTCGACACGATCATTCCGATCGAGTCCTGCGAACGGATGCTGGACTGGGCCGCGGGCACGACCGAACTGATCCGCTATCCCGGCGAGCGCCATGTCGCGACGAACTACTTCGGCGACTTCATCCCGCGCTTCTGTGACTGGATGTCCGAGCAGCTCGGAGTCGTGGCGGACTGACCCCGTCCGGGCGCAGCGGGCCGGCCGCGTTGACATACATAGCAAGCTATGGGGTAATCGACTCGGTAGTACCTGTGCACGGAGGTGGCGGTGGCGGTCGAACCCGAGGGCGTAGCTACCCGGCAGTCGCAGCAGCTGTCACGCGAGGCATCGCTCGGATACCAGGTGAACCACCTCGCGCGCCTGCTGGAGCGCGCCCTGCGGCTGAGGATCGAGCGATACGGGGTCGTGCCCGGCCAGTTCGCCCAACTGCTTGCGCTCTACGAGCAGGACGGACTGACACAGCGGGAGCTCTGCGATCGCGTACAGATCGAGCAGCCGACGATGGCGTACACCCTCCAGCGGATGGAGCGGGACGGACTGATCCACCGCGTCCCGGATCCGCGGGACAAACGCCAGGCACAGGTGCTGCTGAGCGAGCGTGCCGGTGAGCTTCAGGAGCCTCTGATCGCCGCCGCACACGAGGTCAACGATCTGGCGACCGGAGGTCTCGACGCCTCGGAGACTGCCGCGCTGCTGAGCACGATCGCGCGCGTCATCGAAAACCTGGAGTCCACCGGGAGTCCCTGACCTCCCTGAGAGGTCGGCGGCCCCCATCGACGCACAACGAGACCTCAGGAAGATCCGTCTCGTCCATCGCACTGGGGAGAAGATCGTGAAATCACGTGTGCACGCCGCCGCCGGAGTGCTCGCACTCTCGCTGATCACGCTGTTCTTCACCTCCTCGGTCGTCGTCGAGGTCTTCGGCGACGAGCACGCCGTTTCGATCGTCAAGACGGCCATCGCCCTGGCGCTGACCGTCCTCGTGCCGAGCATGGCGATCGCCGGGGCTTCCGGCCGCTCACTGAGCAGCGGCCGCCGCAGCGCCCCCCTCGTCCGCCGCAAGCAGCGGCGCACGGCGGTGGCCGCTGCCGTGGGACTCCTGGTGCTCGTTCCGTGCGCCGTCACCCTGCAGTCAATGGCCGCGGAACGTGACTTCGGTACGCAGTTCTCGCTGATCCAGACCGTCGAACTCATCGGCGGCGCAGTGAACATCACGCTTCTGGCACTCAACGCCCGCGACGGCAGGCTGCTCTCGGCCGCCTCCCGGCGCCGCCGCAAGCAGCGCGTGCCCGCCGACGCACAGTCGTAAGGACCACTCTCCGGAAGGGGAAGCCATGCCGGATCAGATGCCGGCCATCCGCCCGCATGGGCAGTACGCAGAGTCTGGGCACCAGCGTCGCCGGAGGACCGTCTGAGATGGCCGTCGCAGGGAAGGTCGCGTTGGTCACCGGCGCGAGCGAAGGCATCGGGTTCTCCATCGCCGCAGCGCTGATCGAGTCAGGCGCACAGGTTGTGCTGACGGCACGGAGGCAGGCACCGCTGGCCGCCGCGGCCGAGCGGCTGGGCCCCTGGGCAACCTGGGTCGCCGGTGACACGGCGGACGCGGAATCGGCGCAGCGCGCCGTGGACCACGCGGTCGATGTGCACGGAGGCCTCGACCTGCTGGTCTGCAACGCGGGGATCCTGATCCCGGGAGCTCTCGCGCAGCAGCCCATCAGCGAGGTCGACCGAGTGATCACGGTCAATCTGCGCGGCACCATCGCCACGATGAACGCGGCAGTGCCCGCGATGGCGGAGCGTCCAGGTGCCTCCGCCGTGGTCGTCTCGTCGTCCATCGGCCGCCAACCGACGCCCGGAATGGGCATCTACGGAGCCACCAAAGCGGCACTGCACTACCTCGTGCCCACCTGGGCGATCGAACTGGCGCCCCTTGGGATCCGGGTCAACGCCGTGTGCGCGGGCATCACCGACACTCCTGGTCTGCGCCTCGGGGCCCAGCACATACCCGGTCTCGAGGACTCCGTGATCGCAACGAACCTGATCAAGCGGATCGCGACCGCCGACGAGATCGCGCGGCCCGCCGTGAACCTGCTGGACAGTGATGTCAGCAGCTATGTCACCGGATCCGTCTGGGACATCGACGGGGGCTTCCAGCGCGATCGCGGGAACGGCGCGCCGCCGCGCGCGGCCGAGGTCGAGGGGACTTCCCATGACGCAGCATGACGTGGTGGTGGTCGGCGGCGGTCACAACGGGCTGACGGCCGCGGCCTACCTCGCCAAGGCGGGCCTGGACGTGGTGGTGCTGGAGGCGAAGGACTACGTGGGCGGCGGCGTGATCACACGCGAGGTGACCCTGCCCGGGTTCCACCACGATCTGCACGCGATCGCGCACATCTTCATCCAGGGCAATCCGCTGATCCGCGACGACGAGCTCGGCCTGCTGTCGCGGCACGGACTCGAGTACGTGTTCCCGGACCCGAGCATCGCCGTCACCTTCGCGGACGGCGACTACATCGCCTTCTACCGGGACGTACGCAAGACGGCCGAGACGATCGCCAGGATCTCGCCGCGGGACGCGGAGAGCTATCTGCGCTTCCACGCGTTCACGGATCAGCTGCTGGACATGCTCATGGCGGGTCTGTTCGAACCGCCGCCCCCGCTCGGAGCGTTCTTCGCCGCCCTGGACCAGACCGAGGTCGGCCAGGAGCTGCTCCGCATGCTCATGATGAGCTACCTGGACGTGGTCAACGAGTGGTTCGAGAGCCCGAAGGTCCGGGCCGCGCTGGCCCGATGGGTCTCGGAGATCCTGGCCGCACCCGAAGAAGGCGGCACCGGCGCCTTCCTGCTGATGATGGTGCCGGTGATCCACCGCTATGGGCTCGGCTACGCGGTCGGCGGATCGGGATCCCTGACGACCGCGCTGGTCAACTCACTGGAGGAGCTCGGCGGGACCGTCCGGACCGCGGCACCCGTCGAGAGGTTCCTCTTCGCGGGCGACCGCGTGACCGGGGTCGTACTGCGCTCGGGCGAACGCATCGAGGCCCGGAGGGCGGTGGTCGCCGACGTGAACATCAAACAGCTGCCCGACATGGTCGACCACCGCTTCGGGGCCGACTGGGAACGCAAGGTGAGGCGGATCAAACCGGTCAGTTTCGCCTTGCTGACCGGACATCTGGCGCTGAGCGAGGCGCCCGTCTTCAAGGCCGGTCCCGAGGTGGGCAGCGCGGGCTTCCAGGAGATCGCGGTTCCGCTGCCCGAGCTGATGCGGACCTTCGACGGCCTGAAGTACGGCGTTCCGATCAGCAATATGCCGAGCATCGCCGTGGCGAGCGCCTGGGATCCCACCCGTGCGCCCGCCGGGCAGCACACCCTGTACCTGCTGAGCTACGCCCCCCTCGAACTGGACCAGGGGAGCTGGGACGAGCGCAAGGAAGAACTCTTCGACCGCGTATTCGAGACCTTCTGCGGTCTGACTACGAACATGGGCCCCGACAAGGTACTGGGCAAGGTGATCGACAGTCCGGTGGACGGCGAGCGGTTCAACGCGTCGTGGCCGAACGGCGACCCGGGCCACTTCGGTTCGCAGCTCTTCCAGTTCATGGGCTACCGGCCGATACCCAATATGGGCTACCGGCTGCCCGCGGAGGGCTTCTATCTCGTGGGGCCGTCCACACACCCCGGATCAGGGGTCACCGGCGGAGCGAGGGCCGGCGCCCGGGCCATTCTCGACGACCTCGGATTCGACTTCGACCACGTGATATCCGGGCAACGGCCCACCGTTGACCTGCCGGAGTAAGTGGATGCGGGGCGGCTCGGCCGACGTGCGGGGCGACAGCGCAGCCGCCCTGCCACCCGGTCGGTGAGGTCGCCCCGGTACGCGGGGAGGCGAGCACAGTGGACATCGGAATCCTTGGCCCCTTGACGGTACGGTCCACCGGTGGACAGGCGGTGCCGACCGCCCCCAAGCCGCGGCAGTTGCTCGCTTTGCTGGCCGCCCGGGCCGGCCTGGTGGTTCCCGTCGACCTTCTGGTGGACGAATTGTGGCAGGACAACCCGCCGGCCCGCGTGCTGACCGTGGTCCAGACCTACATCATGCAGCTGCGCCAATCGCTTGCCCGCGCACAGGGGGCCAGCACCGCCGAAGTGACCCGCGAGATACTCCCGTTCACCGGTTGGGGATACCGACTGGTCGTCGACCGTGAACGGTCGGACGCCAGCGTCTTCGCCCAGTACGCGGAGGAGGGCCGACGAGCGCTGCTCAATGGCGAGAACGACCGGGCATCCGCGCTGCTGCGCCGGGCGCTGCAGGTCTGGCGGGGGCCCGCGCTGGCCGATGTGCACGTGGGGGCGCACCTGTTGGCGCACCGGACCAGCCTGACGGAGAGCCGGCTCGGCGTCATCGAACAGCGCGTGGAGGCCGATCTGCGCATCGGACGGCATCACGAACTGATCGACGAACTGACGGGGTTGGTGGCGCGATATCCGCTCCACGAGAACCTTTGCGCGCTCCTCATCATCGCGCTCTACCGCGCCGGACAGCCTGCCCGCGCCCTCGACGCCTTCGAGCTGCTGCGAACGAATCTCCGTGAGGCACTGGGAATCGACCCTTCACCGCGCGTACGCACTCTGCGGCAGGCGGTTCTTGACGCGGCCCCGTGCGCGGAGTCCGGTGAGCCGCTGCGGGCGGGGTGTTCCTCATAGTCGGCGCCGATCCGGATCCGACCCGTTCTTCCCAACAACCAGGGAGCATGTGGATGCCACCCGAAGCGAACCCGGTTCGGCGCCGTCCGGTCGACCTCCTGCTCGACCCGCTGCTCCACCTGTACTTCGTACGCGGACGGGTCGAGCATCTCGAGCAGGCGACGCCACGCATGCGTCTGATCCGTATCGCCGGGCGGAACGTGCGCGGGCTGGACTGGATCCCGGGCCAGCACGTGAGGGTGCACGTGAAGGATGTGCACGCCCCGCTCTGGGCCGGTGCCCTGCGCGATGTGCTGCGGACCTACTCCGTGTGGTCGTACGACGGGGAAGGGCTGGAGCTGTGCGTCCTCGACCACGGGGACGGTCCCGGTGCCCGTTGGTCCGGTTCTCTCCGGGTGGGGGACGAGGTCACCTTCCGCAAACCCGAGGGGAGGTTCGGCACCGTCGAGTCGGCCGCGTACCACCTGTTCGTCGGGGAGGAGACAGCGTCGGTGGCCTTCGGCGCGATGCTGCGCGCGCTGCCGGACAGCGCCCGTGTCCACGGCACCATCGAAGTCGCCGGCCCGCAGGACCGGTTGCCGCTGCCGAGGTCCTCGGATCTGACGTGGGGTTTCCGCGGAGGCGCGTCCGCCGTCCGGTCCGCCTCGCTGGTCGCGGCCGTTCGGGAGCTCGACCTGCCCGAAGAACCCGGGGTCGCCTACCTCGCCGGCGAGGCTCGCACCTGCCAGGCCGTACGGGATCAGCTGGTGAGGGAACGCGGGTGGCCACGCAGGTCCGTTCTGGTCAAGCCGTACTGGACACCGGGGAAGCGCGGCTTGGACTAGCGGATCGGCCGGCCGCCGACGGTCTCAGAGAACCCGCCCCGACGGCAGGTCCAGCTCCAGCCTGAACAGTCTGGACTGTATTTCCGCGTCGAGTGAGGGATCGGCCACAAGAATTGCCTGATGGAGACTGTTTATGCGCGGTGAAGGATCTATCCCCAGCTCGTCGCGGAGATTCTTTCGAAGATCCTGAAACGTGCTGAGGGCCTGCGCGGGCCGCCCCGACCGGTAAAGCGAAACCATGAAGAGGGAATGAAGATTCTCGTGGAGCGGATGCTGCAGGACCAATCCCGACAATTCGCTGATCAATTCATGGTGATATCCGAGTCGCAGATCCGCTTCCACGCGTTGCTCGACGGTCGCCAAGCGGCATTCCTCGAGATGGGTGCGGTGTGCGAGCAGGTGCGGCCCGAGCCGAACGCCCGCCAGCGCCGGTCCGCGCCACATGCGCAGCGCCCGGCGGAGCATCACGGCCGCTTGGTCGTTCGCCCCCGCGGCCAGAGCGTCGCGTCCCAGCTCGGCGCAGCGCAGGAACGCCGTTACGTCACTCGTCGTATCCGCACCTGACGCCAGGCGGTACCCCCAGCCCGTGAAGGGCAGTACCACGTCGGCGACCTCGGCGGAGCGGATCTGCAAGGTGTCGGCGAGTGCTCGCCGCAACTGCACGATGTAGGTCTGCACGACGGTCACCGCGCTGGCCGGAGGCCGGCCCTCCCACATTTCGTCGATCAGCAGGTCCATGGAGACCGCTTGGTCCATCCGGGTCGCCAGCAGTGCCAGTAACTGCCGTGGCTTGGGTGCGGAGGGTGTGGCGTTGCCACCGCTCGACCGCACGATCAAGGGGCCCAGAATTCCAATGTTCACCCTTCGCTCCCCCGTTGAAAGTGCGCGGTGTCTCATCGCAATTTGAATGCTACAAGAGTTGGCGAGCGGTATGTCAATGTTTTTCGGGTGGGTTCGCCATGTGTTGACCTGGTGTCCTTCTGTTAAGGCGAAGAAAAACCGAAGGTGGGAAGTCTGTTGATTCGATTCAGCGCCCCGCGAACCGGTCTCGTGGATTTTTCAATCAATTTCATGCCGGCGCGGAGCGGCGCTGTGAGCTCTTGAGTGATTCTGTGGCGTACTCGGTTCTCCTGTCCGTGACGCCACCCTGTGGAGCTTGACATGGACACTGTGACCCGAAACACCCTCATCAAGTACCAGGTAGAACAGCTAGCCGAGGACGTGTACGCCTACCTCCAGCCGGACGGCGGCTGGTGTCTGAACAACGCCGGCATTGTGGTCGGCCGCGAAGGCACCGTGCTCGTGGACACCGCGGCGACGGAAGCGCGGGCACGTCTGCTGCGGGAGACGGTCCGCACCCTCGGCCCACGCCCGGTCACCACCGTGGTCAACACGCACAGCCACGGCGACCACACCTTCGGCAATCACCTCTTCGCCCCGAGCGCCACCATCGTGGCCCACGAGCGTGCCGCGGCGGAGATGGCCGAACACGGCCTGGCGCTGACCGGCCTGTGGCCGCAGGTCGACTGGGGGCATGTACAGGTGACCGAGCCCCATGTCACCTACCGGGACCGTATGACACTGCCGACCGCAGGCGTGCGCATGGAGCTCATGCACCTCGGCCCGGGGCACACGGCCGGTGACACCGTCGTCTGGCTGCCCGACCAGCGGGTTCTCTTCGCCGGGGACCTGCTCTTCTCCGGCGCAACACCCTTCGTGCTCATGGGATCGCTGTCCGGATCGCTGCGCGTGCTGGACCGGCTGCGGGCGCTCGAACCGCTGCATGTCGTACCCGGGCACGGCTCGCTCTGCGGCCCCGAGCTGCTCGACGCGAACGCGGACTATCTGCGCTGGGTCCGTGAGCTGGCGCGCGCGGGCATCGCCGACGGGCTCGATCCCCTGGAGCTGGCACGAGCGGCCGGACCCGGACCGTACGCCCAACTCCTCGACAGTGAACGGCTGGTGGGCAACCTGGTACGGGCCTACGCCGAGTGCCACGGGGCCTCCCCCGCGGCACCCGTCGACGTGCAGGGCGCCTTCGAGGACATGGTCGCGCTCTGCGGCGGGCTGCCCCACTGCGGAGCCTGACAGCGCCCGGGACCTGACAGCGCCCGGGACACGCATCCCCGCTGATCGCTACGGGTGAGTCCGTTAAGGTCGTCTCGGAGCGACCGGGACACACCGACGCCGCGCTGACCCGCCTGACGGCAGAATGTGCCCCGGATGTGCCCTCTCAGCCAGAGCTGAGGAAACTCGTAGGTCAGAACCAATGCCATGGGGGCACAGTGCGATTGAGAGTGGAGTTCACGACCGAACCCTTCGACCTCGAGGAGGCGCCCCCGCACGCGCTGGTCGCCCGCGAGGTCATCGAGGCGGCGGAGCTGGACGCCGTGGACGTCGGCCCGTTCGGCAACACCGCGGAGGGCGGCGCGGACGCGGTCCTCACCGCGGTTGACGCGCTGCTGCGCAAGAGTCTGGAGGCGGGGGCCACCCGGGTCTCCCTGCAGCTCAACGTGGTCGAGGAGGGGGAGCGGTGACCGCTTTCGGGGACGACCCCTTCGTCATGGCGGTCAAGCCGCTGGTCGACGCCATGGGGGGCGAGATGCTGCCGCCCGACCAGGCCGGCACCGACGACGTCGTGCTGTCCTGGGAGGGTACGGACGTAGTCGCCGTGCGCCTGCCTCAGCTCGCCGACTCCCTCGACCACATCCTGGCCGCTCTGGAGCGCAAGCAGGGCAGGCCGCTGGCCGACCTCGACCGCAAGGCCAAGCAGGAGGTCGTGCGCATACTGGAAGCGCGTGGAGCCTTCTCCGTGCGGCACGGCGTGGAGACCGTGGCGAGTGCCCTCGGCGTGAGCCGCTTCACCGTCTACAACTACCTGAACAGGGAAAACGCCGCGAAGGGTGACTGAGGCCGACCGCCCCACCCGCCGCCGTCCGGACTGCCCGGACGGCGGTTTTTGTTACCCGAAGTTTTCAACAAAGTGTTGACGTGGTGTTTCCGAGGGCGTTAGCTATCCGCAGCCCGTCCAGCACAAGGCCACGGAGGCTTCCCGTGACTTCGAGTACAACACCTGGCGGCCTCGCCCGGTTCAACGCCCTGGAGGAGCCCGCGGCCTCCGCCGCCCTCCACGAGGTGTGCGCCTCATCGGCATACGGCAGCGGCCTGCTCGCCCGCCGCCCCTTCGCCACCATCGACGAACTCTTCGCCGCGAGCGACGCCCTTATGGCCGAGCTGACCACCGCGGACCTGGAGGAGGCGATGGCGGGGCACCCGCCGATCGGGCGGCCGAAGCCCGGGGACCCGACCTCCTCCCGGGAGCAGCGCGGCATGGCCGGCGCCTCCGAGGAGCTCAAGGAGGAGATGCTCGAACTGAACCTGGCCTACCAGGAGAAGTTCGGCCACGTCTTCCTCATCTGCGCCACCGGCCGGACCGGCGAGCAGATGCGCGACGCGGTCAAGGAGCGGATCGGCAACTCGCCCGAGCAGGAGCGCGAGATCGTCCGCGCCGAGCTGGGCAAGATCAACCGCATCCGCCTCGGCAATCTCGTAGAGGAAGAAGAGGCATGAGCACCGACACCACGGCCTCCGTGTCCACGCACATTCTGGACACCAGCGTCGGACGTCCCGCCGAGGGTGTGGCCATCCAGCTTGCGGCCCGCTCCGGGCGTGATGCGGCCTGGCAGGCGCTCGGCGGCTCCGCGACCGACGCGGACGGCAGGTGCAAGGACCTTCCGGCGCTGCCGGAGGGGACGACCCACGTACGGCTCGACTTCGCGGTCGAGCGGTATTTCGAGTCGGATTCAGAAAAAAAGCAAGCCGATGCGCAGCAGGACGCCCCCGCGAATCGGGACAGCGGTGCGAGCGGAGTGTTCTTCCCGGAAGTGGCGATCACCTTCGCCGTCAAGCCGGGCGAGCACTACCACGTACCGCTGCTGCTCAACCCGTTCGGCTACTCCGTTTACCGAGGGAGCTAGCAGACATGCCCACGATTCTGGGACAGAACCAGTACGGCAAGGCCGAGAACCGCGTCGTCAAGATCACCCGCAACGGCGACACGCACCACATCAAGGACCTGAACGTGTCGGTCGCGCTGAGCGGCGACATGGAGGAGGTCCACTACTCGGGCTCCAACGCGAACGTCCTGCCGACGGACACCACGAAGAACACGGTGTACGCCTTCGCCAAGGAGTACGGCATCGAGTCCGCCGAGCAGTTCGGAATCCACCTGGCCCGGCACTTCGTGACGAGCCAGGAGCCGATCAAGCAGGCGCGCATCCGCATCGAGGAGTACGCCTGGGAGCGCATCGAGACCTCGGACGCCAACTCCAAGTTCATTGGCGCCGACGCGGTCAAGCACTCCTTCGTACGCAAGGGCCAGGAGACCCGGGTCACCCAGATCACCTTCGACGGTGAGAAGTGGGAGGTCATCTCCGGCCTGAAGGACCTCGTCGTGATG
The DNA here is from genome assembly GCF_055566975.1 of Streptomyces sp. NPDC027189. Lineage (NCBI taxonomy): Bacteria > Bacillati > Actinomycetota > Actinomycetes > Kitasatosporales > Streptomycetaceae > Streptomyces > Streptomyces sp. NPDC027189. Next base: position 75,167 of record NZ_JBVHRI010000014.1, on the reverse strand, counting down.
AACTCGACGAACTCCGAGTTCTGGGGCTACGTCAAGGACAAGTACACGACGCTCCAGGAGGCGTACGACCGCATCCTGGCCACCCAGGTCTCCGGCCGCTGGCGCTTCAACTGGAGCGGCGACGAGCAGAAGATGCCCAACTGGGAGAAGTCCTACGACCAGGTCAGGAAGCACATGCTCCAGGCCTTCGCGGAGACGTACTCGCTGTCGCTGCAGCAGACCCTGTACCAAATGGGTTCGCGCATCATCAACAACCGCAGCGAGATCGACGAGGTCCGCTTCTCGCTCCCGAACAAGCACCACTTCCTGGTGGACCTGAAGCCGTTCGGACTCGAGAACGACAACGAGGTCTACTTCGCGGCCGACCGTCCGTACGGGCTGATCGAAGCCACCATTCTGCGCGACGGCTGCGAGCCGCACATCCCGGAGGACCTCACCAACCTGTAGTACTGCGGCCAGCAGTACTGCTGCTCCACCCCCGACGCGTGCGCCGGCGTCAAGTCCCAGGGGAGAGCGGGGGCATCTGCGCAACAACAGCACCACGGACCCGGTCGTCACCCCGCTCGACCCCCGGGTCCGTCCGCCAATGGGAAGAACGAGGAACCGCCGTGGCAGCTTCGCGCATCGTGATCGAGAACTGTTCCATCGCGACTGTGGACGCAGGTGACACCGAGTACGCCTCGGGCCACATCGTCGTCGCCGACAACAAGATCGAGTCGGTGGGCGCCGGAAAGGCCCCCGAGAACCTGGAGAACGTGGTCCGCCGCATCGACGGCACCGGGCACCTGGCCACCCCCGGCCTGGTCAACACCCACCACCACTTCTACCAGTGGATCACCCGCGGCCTGGCCACGGACCACAACCTCTTCAACTGGCTCGTCGCGCTGTACCCGACCTGGGCGCGCATCGACGAGAAGATGGTGTACTCCGCCGCACAGGGTTCCCTCGCCATGATGGCCCGCGGCGGTGTCACCACCGCCATGGACCACCACTACGTCTTCCCGAAGGGCTCCGGCGACCTGTCCGGCGCCGTCATCCGGGCCGCACGTGAGATGGGCGTCCGCTTCACCCTCGCCCGCGGGTCCATGGACCGCAGCGAGAAGGACGGCGGTCTGCCGCCGGACTTCGCCGTCGAGACCCTCGAAGGCGCCCTCGCCGCCACCGAGGCGACCGTCGACGAGCACCACGACGCGTCCTTCGACGCCATGACGCAGGTCGCCGTCGCGCCCTGCTCGCCCTTCTCCGTCTCCACCGAACTCATGAAGCAGGGCGCCGAGCTGGCCCGCCGCAAGGGCGTACGGCTGCACACGCACGGCTCGGAGACCGTGGAGGAGGAGCAGTTCTGCAAGGAACTGTTCGGCATGGGCCCGACCGACTACTTCGAGTCCACCGGCTGGCTCGGCGAGGACGTGTGGATGGCGCACTGCGTCCACATGAACGACTCCGACATCGCCGCCTTCGCCCGTACGAAGACGGGTGTGGCCCACTGCCCGTCCTCCAACGCCCGTCTGGCGGCCGGTATCGCGCGCGTTCCCGACATGCTGGCGGCCGGCGTCCCGGTCGGCCTCGGGGTCGACGGCACCGCCTCCAACGAGTCCGGCGAGCTGCACACCGAGCTGCGCAACGCCCTCCTCATCAACCGCCTCGGCGCGCACCGCGAGGCCGCCCTGAACGCCCGTCAGGCGCTGCGCCTCGGCACATACGGCGGCGCCCAGGTCCTGGGCCGCGCCTCGCAGATCGGCTCCCTGGAGCCGGGCAAGCTCGCCGACATCGTGCTGTGGAAGCTGGACACCCTGGCGCACGCCTCGATCGCCGACCCGGTGACCGCGCTGGTCTTCGGCGCGGCGGCCCCGGTAACCCTCTCGCTCGTCAACGGCAAGCCGGTCGTCGAGGACAGCCGCCTGCTGCACGTCGACGAGGACGCCATCGCCCGCTCCACGCGGGAAGAGGCGCAGCGCCTGGCGCGGATCACCGCGGAGGCCTGACGGTCCGGCCCGGCACGGACAACCGTACGGGCCTGACAGTGCGGCCCGCGCGGATCGCGTGCAGGTCTGAACAACTGGAGATCTCCGGCTGAGGGGGACGGCCCTCAGCCGGTAGCCGTGGACCCGAGCGGGGTCCATGGCGGCCGTTTCCGGGGGGTGTGCGTGGACGCGTGCGCTCCCCGGAACGGTCTCCGTGACCAGGAATCCCTCTGTGTCACGGTCACTGTCCCGGTCCCGCACGACCGCGCATCACCTCCTTGAACCCCGCGTCAACGCTGACGTGTAAACCGACCGGAGGAGCCGCCGTGGCCGCCCAGCCCGAGCCAAGCACCGATGCAATACCAGCCCCGACCGCCGACTCCAAGCACCCAGTCGACGAGAAACTCCCGCCCCTGAAGATGGCGACCACCGGCCTGCAGCATGTGGCCGCCATGTACGCCGGAGTGGTCGCCCCACCCCTGATCGTCGGCGCGGCCATCGGCCTGTCGGCCACCGAACTGACCTTCCTGACCGGCGCCTGCCTGTTCACCGCGGGCCTCGCCACCTTCCTGCAGACCCTCGGCTTCTGGAAGATCGGCGCCAGGCTGCCGTTCGTCAACGGCGTTACCTTCGCGGGTGTCGCGCCCATGACCGCGGTCGTCGCCTCCACCAAGGACAAGAGCGACGCGCTGCCGATCATCTTCGGCGCGGTCATCGTCGCGGGAGTGCTCGGCTTCATAGCCGCCCCCTTCTTCAGTAAGGCGGTCCGCTTCTTCCCGCCCGTCGTCACCGGCTCCGTGATCACCCTCATCGGCGTCTCGCTGCTGCCGGTCGCCTTCGGCTGGGCGCAGGGCCCCAACCCCGGGGCGGACGACTACGGTTCGATGACCTACCTGGGCCTGGCGGCCGCGACACTCGTCATCGTCCTGCTGCTGCGCCGCTTCACCCGCGGCTTCGTCAAGCAGATCGCCGTGCTGCTCGGCCTGGTCATCGGCACGCTCGTCGCGATCCCCTTCGGTGTCACGGACTTCAGCCCGGTGGCCGACGCGGACGTCGTCGGCTTCCCGACGCCGTTCCACTTCGGCGCCCCGCAGTTCCAGGTCGCCGCGATCGTCTCGATGATCGTGGTCATGGTGGTCTCGATGACCGAATCGACCGCGGACATGCTGGCGTTGGGCGAGATCGTCGAGCGCCCCGCCGACGAGAAGACCATCGCGGCGGGCCTGCGCGCCGACACCCTCGGCTCGGCGATCAGCCCGCTCTTCAACGGCTTCATGTGCAGCGCCTTCGCGCAGAACATCGGCCTGGTCGCGATGACGCGGATCCGCAGCCGGTACGTCGTCGCCACCGGCGGCGGATTCCTGGTGCTGATGGGCCTGTGCCCGATGGCCGCTTCGCTGATCGCCGTCGTACCGCGTCCCGTCCTCGGCGGAGCGGGCGTCGTCCTCTTCGGGTCGGTCGCGGCCAGCGGCATCCAGACCCTCGTACGGGCCGGCCTGGAGAAGGACAACAACGTCCTGATCGTCGCCGTGTCCCTCGCGGTCGGCATCATCCCGATCACCGCGCCGGAGTTCTACCACGCGTTCCCGGAGACCGCGAAGATCGTCCTGGACTCGGGCATCTCGACGGGCTGCATCGCGGCCGTGGCCCTCAACCTCGTCTTCAACCACCTCGGCAAGGGGCGGGACGCGGACGAAGTGACCCATCCCATGGAGGCGGGCGAGGACCTCAAGGCGGTCCCGGCGCACTGACGACCCGGGCGTACGGAGGGCGCGGCAGCATGTGCCGCGCCCTCCGCTTGTATCGGGGGCCTCAGCCGATGTGGTAGCTGTCCCCGTACACCTTCCAGTCCAGCGGCGGATCAAGGTTGAGATTCCGCTTGCGCAGGAAGACCCGCTGCTCGGTGTCGACCCGGCTGGTGTCGGAGTGGGCCTCCTCCTGCTTCATGGCCCACACCCGCGCGTCGAGGAAGGCGTTGAGATACGTCACCTCGTCGCCGCCCTGGGAGGGCGGCTTGGCCTTGGCCAGCGCCCGCCTGCGGATGTTGCTGAAACTGGTGCTGTCGCCGCCGTCGCCGTGCATCACGATGGCGTCGTAGTACGTGAACTGGCCGAGGACACCGATGCCGTCGGCCTTGCCCTGCCGTACGGCCGGGTTGAAGTAGACGCGGTCGCGCTCGTCGTTCTGGGCCTGCTGGAACGCCGAGTCCTGGGCCGCCCTGCGCCAGTCGCCCTCGAAGCCGGGGTCCAGGCCCTCGTGGGAGTCGCTGCCGTTCACCTCGCGCAGCGCGGGCAGGTACTTGGCCAGGACATTGCCGGGCTTGCGCTGTGTGTAGAGCTCGACGAGGTCGAGCATGTCGCCGGTGCCGGAGCAGAAGCCGATGATCCCGGCGGTGTAGCCGCGTCCGTCGCCGATGTCCTCGATGTACTTGTACTGCGCCTTCCAGTCCAGCGAGGAGTTCTCCGCGCTGGAGACCAGCTTCATGGCGATCTCCTTCTTCGCCGGGTCGTCCAGACCGGCCGGCGCGGCGGTCGCGGACTGGGTGGCGATGATCGGACCTGCCACCAGCGAAGCTCCGATCAGGGCGAGCAGGGTGCGACGTGAAGTGCCTATGTGGGGGGTGTGCACGGTACCTCCGTTGGGGGGTGTGTGGCGTGGCCGCGTACTGTTAGGAAAGTTTCCTACCAGAGATTTCATGTGGCGTATACCCGTACGGTGAGGGCGAGTTGGTGATCGGGGGCAGCGGGTGCTGGGCTACCGTCTGAGCGCACAGTCATGACCGCGAGGGGGAGTGCACGTCATGAACGAGTCGGGCCGTGTCGAGGCCTTCAGCGACGGCGTCTTCGCCATCGCCATCACGCTGTTGATCCTGGAGATCAAGGTCCCCGAGCCGGGTGAGCACGGCGGCCTGTGGCACGCGCTGGGAGCGCAGTGGCCCTCGTACGCCGCCTATGTCGTCAGCTTCCTGGTCATCGGCATCATGTGGATCAACCATCACCAGGTCTTCAGTTACGTCGCCCGGGTCGACCGCACCCTGATGTTCCTGAACCTGCTCGTGCTGATGGTCGTGGCCGCCGTGCCCTGGCCGACGGCGATGCTCGCGGAGTATCTGCGCGAGGACAAGGCATCCCATGTCGCTGCCGCCGTCTACAGCATGGTGATGGTCGCGATGGCCCTGGCCTTCCAGGCCCTGTGGTGGCATCTCACGCGCACGGGCCACCTCTTCGACACCCGCGTCGACATCGAGGGCGCCCGCCGCACCCGCGTCCGCTTCGCCCTCGGCTCCCTCGCCTACCCCGCCACGGTCGGCCTGGCCTACGTCTCGGCCCCGCTCACCCTGGCCGCCCACGGCCTGATCGCGATCTACTACGGCTTCAACCAGGTACCGGTGCCGACCCGAACGCCTGACAAGGCCGCGCAGCCGGAAGACGGCCGGTGAAGAACGACGTGGGCGGGACGCCCATCAGCGTGCGGAAGTCGGCGGTCATGTGCGACTGGTCGTCGTAGCCGGTGGCGGCGGCCAGTTGGGCCCACGGGGTGCCCGGGGACCGGCGGGCGTGCGTGAGGATGTGGCGTACCCGGGCGATGCGGGCGTAGTGCTTGGGCGAGACACCGACACCGTCCGCGAAGAGGTTGCGCAGCTGTCGCGGACGCCGACGCGGCGCTGGTCGCGGCGGCGCGCGTGACGGGCGTGCGCCGGGTCGTGAAGCTCTCGGCCATCGGCACGGGCGAGGCGGCCCTCGGGCCGGTCGGCAACTGGCATCTCGGTGGTGAACAGGCAGTCCGGGCAAGTGAGTTGGAGTGGACGATCCTGCGCCCCTCGTCGTTCGCCTCCAACACCCTGAGCTGGGCGGACGCGATCCACTCCGGCAATCCGGTGCCCAACATGACCGGGACCGGCACACAGGGCGTCATCGACCCGCGTGACGTCTCGGAGGCCGCGGCCGAGGCCCTGCTCGCGCCGGGGCACACGGGCCGTGTCTACACCCTGACCGGACCCGAACCCCTCACCGCCCACGACCAGGCCGCCACCCTCGCCGAGGCCCTCGGCCGCCCGGTCACCACCGTGGCCGTACCCTCGGACGCGCTCCGCGAGCAGTTCCTCCGGGCCGGCATGTCCTCGACTTACGCCGAGGGCGTCCTGGCGGGCACGGCGTACGTCCGCAAGGGCGGGAACGCGGTGCTGACGGAGGGCGTACGACAAGTGCTGGGCCGTGCGCCGCGTACGTATGCCCGGTGGGCGCACGATCACAAGGAGGCCTTCGCGCGGGACTGACGGCCGGCCCGCGGAGCCGGGGCGGGGGCCGCGCGCCCCGGCCGCAGCGGCCTGACGGTGACTGTCACGCTGCCGCGACGCCCGGACGGCACGCGCCCGTGACGGCCACGGCTACCGCTCCGGCTACGCAGCGGCTCCCGCCCGGGACGGTCAGAGCCCGAACAGTCCCGGATCGGTGGCCAGTGCCCGGAAGTACTCGCGCGGGTCGGCGACCAGCCTGCGCTCCTTGAGATCGAGCAGTCCGCCGACCGCGGAGATCTCGGCGGACACCGTGCCGTCCGTCTTCCGGATCGTCTGCTCGATGCGGAAGCTCTTGCCCTCGCCCCACTGGAATGCGCAGGTCACCTCGACCTCGTCCCCGGCGCGCAGCTCGCGTTTGTAGCGGATGGTGGTCTCCAGGGACACCGGGCCCACGCCCTTGCCTGTCAGCCCGGTCTGACTGATCCCGGCCGCTTGCAGCAGTGACCAGCGGGCGTGCTCCGCGTACTGCAGATACACGCTCTGGTTGAGGTGTCCCTGCACGTCGGTCTCGTACCCGCGGACGGTCACTGCGACGGAAAACGGCTCTGCCACGACTTCCCCTTATCAACGGCGATCAGGACTGATCCATCCAACTCCCTTGTACCGCAAGCCATTCCGGCCCCCCCTCCTCACACGCGTCGCGGCGAGGCGAGCACATACCGCGCCCCCGTGCGAGGCTCCGTGTGCTCGCCGACCTGCCAGCCCGCTTTCTGCAGCGTGGCCGCGCAGGCGCGCAGCGCCCCGGAATCCGGCTCGCGCACGGCGACGGCCTCCGGTTGCGGTGTCGCCCGCACCCGGTAACCGCCGCCCTCCGCCCCCGCGGGCCGGTGCCCCGCGGCCTCCAGCGCGAGCGCGGCGGCCTGCACCAGATGCGTACGCTCCCACCCGCACGGACGGTCGACGTCACCGTCCGGATTGGTCATCCGGCGCAGCTCCAGAAGCCCCTCCCAGGCGCTGCGCACCTCGCGTATGCGTGACGGTCCGGCGTCGGCCGCCTCCTCGCCGCCGATGCGCGCGGCGAACACACCGGCCTCGGCCGCGACGGGGGGCTCCACGGCGGCGACGGGCTCGGGCGCCTCCCGTATGCGATGCCCGGCGGGTGTCAGGAAATGGTCGTGCGGCGGCCGTGGATGCCGGAAGGCCAGCCCGCGTTTGACCAGTGCGGCGAGCTGCGTCTCCGTGCCCTTCAGACGTCCGGTCACGGGGTCGGCGGCCTCGATGACACGCCGCTGCGCGGCGGTCGGCGGTCGTGTCATGGCGCGTTCCTTCCCGCCGCCTGTCGTGCACGGCGGCTCCCTCAGCCGCCCGTCAGTTCCTCCCCGGGCGTCTGTCCTGCCGAGGGGAGCGGCCCATGGGAACAGTACGCGTCGGGTCTGACATTCCACCCGGCCACCACATGCCGCCGGTGCTCGGTGCTCAGCCGGCTCATCGTCCCGGTGCTGAGCTGGAACAGGGCGCCGGCCGAGGCGTGCAGTCCCAGCCGCCGTGCGGTCAGCACCCGCAGGAAGTGCCCGTGCGAGACGACCACGACACTGCCCTCCGCCTCGGCGAGCGCCGCGTCGATCTTGGCCAGCATCCGCTCCGCGCGTGCCCCGACCTCGTCCGGGCTCTCCCCGGGGTGCTCGGGCGGTCCTGCCGCGACCCCGTCCGTGAACAGGAACCAGTCGGGCCTGCTCCGTTGGATCTCGACGGTCGTGATCCCCTCGTACCCGCCGTAGTCCCACTCCGACAGATCCGCGTCCACCCGCGCCCCGCCGACCCCGGCCAGCCGCGCCGTCTCCCGCGCCCGCTGCATGGGGCTGACGAACGCCGCCGCGATGTGATGGCGTGCGATCAGCGGAGCCAGGCTCCGCGCCTGCTCCCGGCCCTTGTCGGTCAGCGGGATGTCGGTCGACCCGGTGTGCCGCCCGGACAACGACCACTCGGTTTCTCCGTGCCGTACGAGGAGGAGGTCACCCATCGCCGAACCCTTTCTGTCCCCTCGTACGGTGGCACCGGCGGCCGACCGGCGCAGCCCCGGCTCGGCCGGGTGGCCCTACTGCCGGTACCCGCTCAGGAACCGCCCGATCCGGCTGATCGCCGCGTCGAGGTCGTCGGCGTGCGGGAGGGTGAGGATGCGGAAGTGGTCGGGGCGGGGCCAGTTGAAGCCGGTCCCCTGGACGACCTGGATCTTCTCGCGGAGGAGGAGGTCCAGGACGAATTTCTCGTCGTCGTGGATCTTGTGCACCTCGGGGTCGATGCGCGGAAACGCGTACAGCGCGCCCTTCGGCTTGACGCACGAGACGCCGGGGATCTCGTTGAGCTTCTCCCAGGCGCGGTTGCGCTGTTCGTGGAGGCGGCCGCCGGGGGCCGTCAGCTCGTGGATGGACTGGCGGCCGCCGAGCGCGGCCTGAATGGCGTACTGGGCGGGCGCGTTGGCGCACAGCCGCATGGAGGCGAGCATGGTCAGGCCCTCCAGGTAGTTGCGCGCGTGCTGCTTCGGGCCCGTGACGACCAGCCAGCCCGAGCGGAAGCCCGCCACGCGGTACGTCTTCGACAGGCCGCAGAACGTGAGGACCACCAAGTCCGGGGCGAGCGCGGCGGCCGAGTGGTGCACGGCGTCGTCGTACAGGATCTGGTCGTAGATCTCGTCCGCGAACACCATGAGGCCGTGGCGGCGCGCGAGGTCGAGGATGCCCTCGACGATCTCCTTCGGATACACCGCGCCCGTGGGGTTGTTGGGGTTGATGATGACGACCGCGCGGGTACGGTCCGTGATCTTCGCCGCCATGTCGTCCAGGTCCGGGTACCAGTCCGACTGTTCGTCGCAGAGGTAGTGCACGGCCTTGCCGCCGGCGAGGGTGGTGACCGCAGTCCAGAGCGGGAAGTCCGGGGCGGGGATGAGGACTTCGTCGCCGTCCTCGACCAGCGCCTGCACCGCCATCGACACCAGTTCGGAGACTCCGTTGCCGAGGAAGACGTCGTCCACGCCCACCTCCAGGCCCCGGTCCTGGTAGCGCTGGGCGACGGCCCGGCGGGCGGAGAGAATGCCGCGCGAGTCGGTGTAGCCGTGCGCCCGGGGCAGCATCCGGATCATGTCCTGGAGGATCTCCTCCGGCGCCTCGAAGCCGAAGAGCGCGGGGTTGCCGGTGTTGAGGCGCAGCACGCTGTGGCCCGCCTCCTCCAGCGCGTTGGCGTGCTCGATCACCGGGCCGCGGATCTCGTAACAGACCTCGCTGAGCTTGCTCGACTGCCGGAACTCCATGCGTTGCGCCCTCCGGTTCGTGGTGTTGCTTGGTTTTACCAAGTTAGAGCTTGGAAAGTCCAACAAGATAGCTAGACTGCGCCGCATGTCACCTCGCCGAAGCTACGACCAGTACTGTTCCGCCGCCCGGGCCCTCGATGACGTCGGCGACCGGTGGACCCTCCTGATCGTCCGGGAGCTGCTCGGCGGACCGCGCCGCTACACCGATCTGCATGCCGACCTCCCGGGCGTCAGCACGGACGTGCTCGCGTCCCGGCTCAAGGACATGGAGCGCGACGGGCTGACCACCCGGCGGCGCCTTCCGCCGCCGGGTGCGGCGTACGTCTACGAACTCACCGGCCGGGGACGGGAGTTGCTGCCCGTGCTGCAGGCGCTGGGGCAGTGGGGGGCGCCCGCGCTGGGGGAGCGGCGGCCCACGGATGCCGTGCGGGCGCACTGGTTCGCCCTGCCGTTGCTCCGGGGGCTGGAGGGGGAGGGACTCGTCGAAGTCCGGCTGGAAGAAGGGGAGTTCCATGTGTGGCTCGGGGCCGAGGAGGGGTCGGTCTACGGGGACGGGCCCGCCCCGGAGGAACCGGATGCCCGGCTGACACTCGACACGGAGACGTGCGAGGCCGTGAGTCGCGGGGCGCTGGCGCTGCTGGACGCGGTGCGTGCGGGGCGGGTTGAGGTGACGGGGGAGGGCACGGTGGCCAAGGTGCTGCGGGAGGCGTGACGCGGGATGGGTTTTCGCCCCCTCCTCCCTGCCCGTCCCGTACCTGGGGGCTGGTGCCCCCCAGCCCCCCGTATCGCGCTTCGCGCTCGTCCTCAAACGCCGGACGGGCTGAAGACTTTCAGCCCGTCCGGCGTTCCTTGAAGAGTCAGGCGCCCGGCGTCACCCGCGAAGGCCGTCCCGCCCCGCGCGTCAGTGCGTAACCGCCGATGCCCGCGAGGGCCGCGAGGATGCCGCCGATCGCGGTCCACACCCAGCGGTCGGACCACCAGCCGGAGGCCCAGCCGTCGTCGGGCTCGATCGAGGACAGCGCGGCCGTCGACGAGTCGGAGTCCGCGTCGGACTTCTTGGCGCTCGTCGCGATGCCCGGGACGAGCGGCTCGGCGAGCGAGCCGTCGACCGCGGCCGAGCCGCCGATGTCCTTGGAGTCCACCTTGACCTCGGTGCTCACCGGCAGGCCCAGCTCGGACGCCCCCAGACCCGTGGCGGTCAGCCGGATGTAGTACGTGCCCGGCAGCGGGTCGTTGGCCCAGGTCTCCGACCAGGCGCGTACGGTGCGCAGGGTGCAGGACAGGTCCACGGAGGCCGCGTCCCGCGCCGCCGTCCGCGTCTGCGCCCCGTACTGGCACGCCTGGCGGCGCCGCAGCCCGTCGTACACGTCGATCTGCCAGGTCTCGGTGGCGTTCCGCGTCGAGGACTCGGGCAACTTGACCGTCGCCTTCACGGTGGGCCGCTGTCCGGCGTCCGCGGGGAACGACCAGTACAGGTAGTCACCCGTGGAGCCGCTCGCGGTGGCCTGCTGACCCTGCTCGATCTCGGTCGCCGTACGGAAGGACGTACCGGCCTCGGTGGGCGCGCCGCCGTCGCCCGACGGACTCGCCGAAGCCGAGGGCGAGGAGTCCGCGACGGCCGGAGTGGCGGAGGCGCCGAGCAGAACGGGAGCCACGGTGGCGCCCAGCATGAACGCCGTCGTCGTCAACACACGTCGGATACACATCAGTTGGTCCTCCAGACCGCGACCCGCCAGCGCGAGATCCAGCCCCACAGCACACCCGCGAGGAAGCCGGTGAGTACGAGGGCGCCGAGCAGCCACCAGCCGCGGCCGAGGCCGAACGAGGCCACGTCGCCCGCCTGGTCGGGCCCGTCGACGACGTCGACCGTCAGCTCCAGCGGCAGACCGGGCGTCGTCTTCACGCCCGCGCCCGCGGAGAACGCATTCGACACCTGGAGGCATACGACCTCGGCGGCGGCGTTCTCGTCGTCGCTCTCGGCCTTCGGGTAGCGCAGACCGGTCGAGATGACGTCCGTGCGGCCGTTGCCCGCCGCCTCGCCGCGGACGATCTCGCGACCGTGCACGGTGACGGCCCGCAGCAACACCCCGTAGTCCGGGTTGACTTCGCGGTCCGCCGCGACGCTCACCGAGGCCCGCAGCTCCTGGCCCGGCTCGACGCCCACGCGGTACCAGCGGTGCTGCGCGAACTCCTCGCGGTCGGTGTAGAGGCCCGACTTGAGGGTGGGCGCCTTCGCGCACTCGGCGGCGCCTTCCACGGCGACCGGCGTCACCACCGGATCGGCGGCCCGGTCGACCAACTGACCCACGCGGTCGGCGAGTTCCTCCTTGTGCCGGACCGAGGTGTATGTGCCTCCGGTCGCGTCCGCGATGCAGCTGAGCTGGTCGCGGGTCTTGGCGTCGGGCACCAGACCGAGGGTGTCGATGGTGAGACCGATGCCCTTGGCCGCGATCTCGCGGGCCACCTCGCACGGGTCGAGCGGCTGGCAGGTGTCCTCGCCGTCGCTGATCAGCACGATCCGCCGGGTGCCCTCGCCGCCGTCGAGGTCGTCGGCCGCCTTGAGCAGCGCCGGACCGATCGGCGTCCAGCCGGTGGGTGCGAGGGTCGCGACCGCGGTCTTCGCCTCGGTGCGGTCCAGGGTCCCCACCGGGTACAGCTGCGCCGTGTCCTTGCAGCCCGTCTTGCGGTCATTTCCCCGGTAGTTGGCGCCGAGCGTGCGGATGCCGAGCTGCACCTCCTCCGGCGTCGCGTCGAGCACTTCGTTGAACGCCTGCTTCGCCGCGGCCATCCGCGACCCGCCGTCGATGTCCCGAGCCCGCATCGAACCGCTGACGTCCAGCACGAGTTCGACCTTGGGAGCGGCCTGCTCCGCCGTTTCGTCGGCGACCGCTCCGGCCGGGAAGGCGATTCCGGCCGTCAGGGCGGCAAGCAGGGCGCAGACTCCTGCTGCCAGCCGTTGTCTTGTGATCATCGGCGGATCCTATTGATCAAAGGTGCCGCGCTTCAAAACGATCTTCAAACCGGGCTGCAACGGGCCGTGACGCGTGCTCCAAAACGTGCTTCCAAACGCGCTCCGAACGTGCTCCCTCAACCCGTGCCTCAACCCGTGTCTCAACCCGCGTCTCAACCCATGCTTCGAGACGTGCTTCACATCGAGTGGCCGCCGGAGCCGGGCCCCGCCAGCGGGTTGGGCAACCGCGCCCAGATGTCCCCGGGCGTTTCCGGCGACAGGCGCATCAAGGTCAACGCCTTGGTGGGCAGCGGTTCGTCGCGCAGGGCCGCGAGGTCGGCGGTGGCCGGCAGATCCCGTACGACGGTTTCCAGGGCCGCCCGCAGAGCGGCCGTCGAACCCGCCGTCACCCCCAACGTGCCGCCGACGAGCGAGCCGAAGAGCTTGCGGCGCAGGGTGGTCTCGTCGTCCGTGACGATCCGGCCGGCCAGAGCCGGGGCCGGGATGCCGTGGCGGGCCAGGCGGGCCGGACTGATCCGGATGTCGGCCAGGTCGCGGTAGATGAGCCGGACTGGGGCGCCCGCGGGGGAGAGAACCACCAGCAGGTTCTGGCCGTGTGCCTCCAGGGCCACGCCCAGGCCGAGCAGCCGCAGCCCGACGGTGAGGACGAGCCGGGTGAACCCCCCGAGCCAGGTGGGGTCTTCGGTCAGACCGGTCAGGGGAAGGGCGGCCACCGGGACGACCTGCTCGCCCGGCCGCGCGTACTCGTCCGGGGACTCCCGCAACACCGCGGCCAGATCGGGGCTGTTGGCGGTGACGGCGCCCAGGGTCCGGGTGATGTGCAGCGGCAGGCCCAGGCGATCGGTCACCTTCTCCATGAACGCCGAGACGGTCTCGGCCGTTTCGACCGAGTACACCGAGATGTCGCGCACCGAGGAGGTCAGCCGCGCGCTCAGCGCGGTCTTGACGTGCGGGCCGTCCGGCAGGGCGAGGGTGCGCAGGGACATCAACGGATGGGCGGTGAGCCGGTCCTGGACCGGACGGTCCAGCACATGGGCCGACTGCCAGGGGTGGACCGGAATCAGGACGCGCTCCCCGTCCCGCAGCCACTTCGGCCACTCGCCCGTGACCAGGCAGTCGTCCGCGGCCACCAGTCCCAGCTCCACGAGCGGCCGGTGCTCCGGCGCGTACGCGAGCTGCTCGGCCACCGAGAACCCCGGCCGCGAACGGCAGTTGGGGTGGTACGGATGCCCGTCGACGACCCGCTGCTCCCAGGTCCGGCTCGGCACGGACTCGGCCGGGTCGCACGAGGCCGGCTGCCCCGCGCGGGACAGCGCCAAGGAGGCCACGCTGTCGTCGAGCTCGGCCGCGAAGGCGGGACCGTTCGGGACCGCGAGGGCTTCGACGAGCCGGGCCGGATGAAGGTACGGCTTGCCGTCGAGGCGCACCTCGGTGACATACGCGGTGGTGGCGTACGGGTCCGCGTACGGTCCGTGCAGCCGGCGGCCGTCGGTCAGGCGGAGTGTGAGACCGTCGAGGCCCGGCTCGCGGCGCGCGATCCACGGCAGCGGCTCATGCGCCAGCGCCCGCCACAGACGGGTCAGCACGGCCGCCCGGGCGCCGGGCAGCGCCTGCGCGTACGGCGCCGACAGGCCGGGGCGCACGACGCTCAGCTCGTCGGCCAGCGCCGCCTCGTCCTCGAACGTGGGGGGACGATGCACGGTCGGGCTCCTTGGGTACGGGGACTGCGTCGCGGTCGTCCGCGACGGCAGACATACTGATCACCAGTGCACCGTATGGACGAATGGATCGCGTGGACTCCATGCCCCCCAAGCTCCCCCCGCTCGACAGGGGTGACACGGAAGAGGCCGCCGACGCGTACGCCGCCGCGCCACTGCTCAATTGTCTCCTGCGGGAAGTGGGGGAGCCGGCGCAGGACACGGGCGTGTTCCGGCTCCGGGCCAGTCGCCGACTGCTGCGGGTTCGGGGTGCTCGGCGGCCCAGGGAACCCGAGGTGTACGCCGGCGGCGCCTGGCATCGGCTCACCCACCCCGAGCTGGTCAAACTCACCGCCGAGGAACTGCGCCGCTGTACCGGTCTGTCCAACTCCGAACTGCCCTCCGAGATGATCGACAGCCGGGACGCGGTGGCCGCGCTGCTCACCGCGCGCGCCCGCACGACACCGCCCGAGGACCCGTATCTGCGCTCCGAACACTCCCTGATCACCGGGCACCCGTACCACCCCGCGCCCAAGGCCCGCGGCGGCGGCCCGGTCTCCGGCTGGCTGCCGTACGCGCCGGAGGCGTACGCCCGCTTCCCGCTGGACCTGCTCGCCGTGCGGGCGGACGCGGTCGTCGAGGAGGGCGACACGACGGCACTCGACGCCCTCGGCCGGACCCCGCCCGGCTACCGGCTGCTGCCCGCCCACCCCTGGCAGCTCGACCTGGTCGGCGCCCGCCCGGAGATCCAGGACGCCTTCGCGGACGGCCGGCTGCTACGCCTGGGGCGCACCGTACGGCCGCTGTGGCCGACGGCCGCCGTCCGCACGCTGTACGCGCCCGAGGACGACCTGTTCGTGAAGTTCAGCCTCGATGTGCGCATCACCAACGACATTCGCCGGCTGTGGCGGCACGACCTGCTGAAAATGCGCCGCACCGACGAGGCGACCGCCACGGCCTTCGCAGCCGTGCCGGGCCCCGCGGCCTGGCTGAGCGACCGCGGCTACCGCACCGCCGACTTCGCCTTCGAGGAACTCGCCGTCCTCGTGCGCGACGGACTGCGCCGGCACTTGGTGCCGGGCGCGACCCCGCTCCTGGCGGCCGCCCTCGTGGAAGGCTTCGACGGCAGCCCTCTCGACCGGCTCACCGACCCCTCATCCTGGTGGGCGGCGTATCTGCGCCAGGTCGTGCCCCCGGTGCTGGAGGCGTTCGCGCGGCACGGCGTCGTCGTCGAGGCGCACGTGCAGAACTCGCTGGTCGCCGTCGACGCCGACGGCATGCCCGTGCAGGCACTTTTCCGGGACGCCGAGGGCGTGAAGCTGCTGCCCGGGGTGACGCGCGCGGCCGGCTGGGAGCGCCTCGTGTACTGCCTGTTCGTCAACCACCTCGCCGAACTCGCCGCGCTCCTCGCCGAACGCCACCCGGGCCTGGACCCGTGGCCCGCCGTACGACGGGAGCTGATCCGCTACGACACCGAGCGCGGCCTCCCCGAGATAGCGGACCTGCTCGCCTCGCCGGCCCTCCCCGGCAAGACGAACCTGCTGCTGCGGTGGACGGGCGCGGACGGCGCGGACGCGCGATATGTGCCGTTGCCCAACCCGCTCCGGGAGACCTCGAGTTGATCGTCCGCCTGGAGTGAGGGGCGTGACCTGCGATCGTGCCCGGGGCCGGGCGGCGCGGAGATGCCGGTCACCTGTCCGGTCCGCTGCCTTAGGCTTGCCGGTGTGCTGCGCGACGTGACCGCTGTTCGATACGTGACCCCGCTGAGGGCGGGCGGCTCCGTGCCCGGAGTCGTCGAGGCCGATGACCTGGGGACGTACGTCGTGAAGTTCACGGGCTCCGCGCAGGGCCGCAAGGCGCTGGTCGCGGAGATCATCGTCGGTGAGCTGGCGCGCGCCCTGGGGCTGAGGTTCCCCGAGCTGGTCCTCGTGCATTTCGACCCGGCCGTGGGTGAGCACGAGCCCCACCAGGAGGTCCAGGACCTCCTGCGCTCCAGCGCAGGCCTCAACCTCGGCATGGACTATCTGCCGGGCGCGAAGGACTTCACCCCGGAGATCGCCAAGACGTTCCCCGTCGACCCGCTGGAGGCGGGCAAGGTGATCTGGCTCGACGCCCTCACGGTCAACGTGGACCGCACGGTGCACAGCTCGAACCTGATGATCTGGCCCACCTTCGGCACCGCGCCCCCGCACCTGTGGCTCATCGACCACGGCGCCGCCCTGGTCTTCCACCACCGCTGGGACGCCTCGGCACCGGAGAAGGCCTACGACTTCCGGCGCCACGCGCTCGGTGGCTACGCCCCGGACACGCGGTCGGCGGACGCCGCACTCGCCCCCTTGGTGACCGAGGAACTCCTGCGCTCGGTCCTGGCCGAGGTGCCCGACGCCTGGCTCATGGAAGAGCCCGGTTTCACCACCCCCGACGCGGTCCGCGAGGCCTACGTCGGCTATCTGCACGCCCGCGTGCGGGCCTCCGCGGCCTGGCTGCCCACGGACTTCCCCACCCAGGAGGAGCTCGCCGCCGAAGACGCCCACCGCGCGGCGAAAACCCAGGAAGGCCGGCCGGACTGGCTGAAGCGGGTCCCCGACCTGCACGGCAAACCGGCGGCGGAACAGGATTGGTCGGTACACCTCGGATGACAGAGATCCACCGCGTTCAGATCGAGTACTGCACCCAGTGCCGCTGGCTGCCGCGCGCCGCCTGGCTGGCCCAGGAGCTGCTCACGACGTTCGAGACCGAGCTGACGGAGCTGTCCCTGAAGCCCGGCACCGGCGGTGTCTTCGTCGTACGGGTCGACGACGAGGTCGTCTGGGACCGGCGGGAGCAGGGCTTCCCGGAACCCACGGCGGTGAAGCGCCTCGTACGCGACCGAGTGGCCCCGGAAAAGTCCCTGGGCCACTCGGACAAGTGACGGTTCAGCCGGCCAGCTGCTCGTAGGCGGGCAGGGTCAGGAAGTCCGCGTAGTCCTCGTCGAGCGCGACCTGCAGGAGCAGGTCGTGGGCCTGCTGCCAGTGGCCGGCCGCGAAGGCCTCCTCGCCGATCTCTGCGCGGATGTTCGCCAGCTCCTCGGCGGCGACCTCGCGGGCCAGCTCCGGCGTGGCCTTCAGGGACTTTCCGTCGTGTTCGAACTCGACGCCCGCGTTGATCCACTGCCAGATCTGCGAGCGGGAGATCTCGGCGGTGGCCGCGTCCTCCATCAGATTGAAGATGGCGACCGCGCCGAGGCCGCGCAGCCAGGCCTCGATGTAGCGGATGCCGACCTGGACGGCGTTGACCAGACCGTCGTACGTGGGCCTGGCGTCGAGGGAGTCGACGGCGATCAGGTCGCCGGCGGCGACGGAGACGTCCTCGCGCAGCCGGTCCTTCTGGTTGGGCTTGTCGCCGAGGACCGCGTCGAAGGAGGCCATCGCGATCGGCACCAGGTCCGGGTGGGCCACCCACGAACCGTCGAAGCCGTCGCTCGCCTCGCGGTCCTTGTCGGCCTTGACCTTCTCGAAGGCGACCTTGTTGACCTCTTCGTCGCGACGCGAGGGGATGAACGCCGCCATGCCGCCGATCGCGTGCGCACCGCGCTTGTGGCAGGTGCGGACGAGCAGTTCGGTGTACGCGCGCATGAACGGGGCCGTCATCGTGACCGCGTTGCGGTCCGGCAGCACGAACTTCTGGCCGCCGTCACGGAAGTTCTTCACGATGGAGAAGAGGTAGTCCCAGCGGCCCGCGTTCAACCCGGCGGCGTGGTCACGGAGTTCGTAGAGGATCTCCTCCATCTCGTACGCGGCCGTGATCGTCTCGATCAGGACGGTCGCGCGGACCGTGCCCTGCGGGATGCCGACGTAGTCCTGCGCGAAGACGAAGACGTCGTTCCAGAGGCGGGCCTCCAGGTGCGACTCGGTCTTCGGGAGGTAGAAGTACGGGCCCTTGCCGAGGTCGAGCAGGCGCTGCGCGTTGTGGAAGAAGTAGAGGCCGAAGTCGACGAGCCCGCCCGGGACGGGCTTGCCGTCCGCGTCGACGAGGTGGCGCTCGTTCAGGTGCCAGCCGCGCGGGCGCATGACGACCGTCGCGAGCTCGTCGTTCGCCTTCAGGGCGTACGACTTGCCGGACTTCGGGTCGGTGAAGTCGATGTTCCGGGTGTACGCGTCGATCAGGTTGAGCTGACCGGTGATCACGTTCTCCCAGGTGGGCGCCGAGGCGTCCTCGAAGTCCGCGAGCCAGACCTTGGCGCCCGAGTTGAGGGCGTTGATGGTCATCTTGCGGTCGGTGGGGCCGGTGATCTCGACACGGCGGTCGTTCAGGGCGGCCGGAGCGGGGGCCACCTTCCAGGAGTCGTCCGCGCGGATCGCGGCGGTCTCCGGAAGGAAGTCGAGTGTGGAGGTGCGGGCGATCTCGGCGCGGCGCTCCGAACGGCGGGTGAGGAGCTCGTCACGTCGGGGCGTGAACAGTCGGTGCAGCTCGGCCACGAAGGCGAGGGCCGCTTCGGTGAGGACCTCTTCCTGCCGGGGCAGGGGCTCGGCGTCGACGATGGCCAGCGGGGACGGCGCTGGTGCGGACATGAGCTGTCACTTCCTTCAGCGAGCTGCGTACATACGGCACTGGGTGCCACGGGCACCGGATGCGGCTGACCGCGCCTTCGGGGCGGTCCAGCGCTTCTGAGCAGTGGATACTAGTTTCCTCATGGTGGAAGTTCAATGGTTTGTTGATGTCGAGATTCTCTGAGTCGAGGCAAGATGGCGCTCGGTGCCACCATGCTCACTCAAGGTGGATCAGATCGCCTTCCGTGTCGATGTCGTACGCCTGTGCCACATCGCCGCACTCGACGAGCGTGATCGCGTCCTCGTGCGCCTTCAGATAGGCGCGTGCCCCGCGGTCGCCGGTGGCGGTCGCCGCGATCCCGGCCCAGTGACCTGCGCCGAAGAGCACCGGGTGACCGCGCTCTCCGTCGTACGCCGCCGCCGCGAGTGACAGCGGTGACTCGTAGGCGGCCAGAACCCGGGCCACCGCCTCCCGCCCGATCCCGGGCTGATCGACGAGTGACACCAGAGCGGCCCGCGCCTCCGTGCCGGCCAGCGAGTCCAGCCCCGCCCGCAATGAGGAGCCCATCCCCTCCTCCCACTCCGGGTTGTCGACAAGGACGCACCCCGACAGTTCCGCCCGCTCCCGTACGGCATCGGCCTGGGCGCCCAGAACCACATGGACCCGGGTGCAGCCCCCCGCAAGCAGGACTTCGACCGCGTGTTCGACAAGAGGCCGTCCCCGGTGGGACAGGAGTGCCTTGGGGCGACCCCCGAGGCGCCGCCCGCCGCCGGCCGCCAACAACAGCCCGGCCACCTGGTCTTTGTTCTCCGTCATGTCCCCTGCATACCCGACCCGGCCGGAGCGCGCCCCGGAACCCGGGCGAGCCCTGTGGTGTCCATGGGCTGAATTTCGGTCCGCGGAGTGGCGCCCGGCGCACGGGGTGGCGTTTACTGGCCCGCGTCCCCCGGCGCCCGACCACCGCCCTGGGGGTCGACGTACAAAGGACTGACGCACAAAGGCGTGCGAGGGGGGAGAGCTGTGTTGCGGAGCTTGGGGCAGAGGCCAGTGACCGGCAGCGACGAGGATCCGAGAGTTGCGGAACTGCGCACCGCCGTCTCCCGGCTGCGCCGTGAACTCGCCGCGCACCCGGCCGAGTTCCCCGACCGCGGCATAGCCGAGGACGAACTCGCGGCCCTCGCCGCGATGGCCGTCACCGGCATCCCCGAGATCCCCCGGCTGCGCCGCTCCCTGCTCCTGATCGCGGCCGCGATCGGCTCGGTCAGCGCACTGGCGACGAGCCTCGCCGATGTCCGCAGCGCGGTGGAGCTGTTCGGCGAACCGCCGCGGCGATAGCCGTACACCTCCGTCCCGGCCGATTCAGCCTCTCCGGATGACCGCTCGCTCCGTGGCCACCGCGACCGCCGCCCCGAGGAGCGGGCCGATGAACGCGCCCGGCGTGATGTGCGAGCCGTGCGCCAGGAAGCTCGTGATGGCCGCCGCGGCGGTCAGGGCGACCGCGGGCAGACTCCAGCGCACGGGCAGCAGGTGCTACTGCAGGAAGTGGAGCGGGAACGCCACCCACAGGCCGTCCGGCGAGAGGGTGAGGAGCACCAGCCGGCTCGCGCTGAGGGCGGCCAGCCACGCCGCGGCCGAACGCCGTGAGCGGCGCACCGCCGGGGTGCACACGCCCGCCGTGAACACCGAGCCCATCCCGAGGGCCGACAGCACGACGGCCAGGGGGTGCGCGCTGTCCCCGGAACGGACCGCGGCCAGCGCGAGGAGCCCCGCGAGCGACGCACGACCGCGCCCACCTCGGGGAGGCGGACGCGGTACGGGAGATGGCGGACGGGCGGATCGACACACCGGCTCGGCAGGCGGCGGTCGACCGGCAACGGACGGCCGACGACGGACGACCGGCAACGGACGACCGGCAACGGACGACCGGCGACAGGCAGCCGGCGCCTGAGGTGACGGCCTGATCAGGCTCCGGGGCCCGAGCTCGCCAGCGCCTCCGACAGCTCGGCCGCGACCTGCTGCAGCACGGGCACGATCTTGTCCGTGGCCGCCTCGGTGACACGGCCCGCCGGGCCGGAGATCGAAATGGCGGCGGCGGTGGGGGAGTCGGGCACGGAGACGGCCAGGCAGCGGACTCCTATCTCCTGCTCGTTGTCGTCGACCGCGTAGCCGAGCCGGCGCACCTCGTCGAGCGCGTCGAGGAAGCCGTCCGGCGTGGTGATCGTCTTCTCCGTCGCGGCGGGCATGCCCGTACGCGCCAGCAGCGATCGCACCTCGTCGGCCGGGGTGTGCGCGAGCAGCGCCTTGCCCACGCCCGTGGAGTGCGGCAGCACGCGACGGCCCACCTCGGTGAACATGCGCATCGAGTGCTTCGACGGCACCTGTGCGACGTAGACGATCTCGTCCCCGTCGAGCAGCGCCATGTTCGCCGTCTCGCCGGTCTCCTCCACGAGGCGGGCCAGGTAGGGGCGGGCCCAGGTGCCGAGCAGCCGGGAGGCGGACTCGCCGAGCCGGATCAGGCGGGGGCCCAGCGCGTATCGGCGGTTGGGCTGCTGGCGTACGTAACCGCAGGCCACCAGCGTGCGCATGAGCCGGTGGATGGTGGGCAGCGGCAGGCCGCTGCTCGCGGAGAGCTCGCTCAGGCCGACCTCGCCCCCGGCGTCCGCCATGCGCTCGAGCAGGTCGAAGGCGCGCTCGAGGGACTGGACGCCGCCACTGGGGGCGGATGTTTTGGCGGCGTCGGTGGTGCTGGCGCTGGACGTCGGCACGGGCGCGGTCCTTTCACGGCTCAGAATCGAGAGGTGCGGCCCGCAGGGCCTCGAATAGGGCGGTGGCGGGTGACGGGTGGGCACGTGCAGCCTACCCGGCAGTCGGTTGACTGCCTGGTTGTGTGTAGCTACGTTCTGCTTCACGGAATTCTAATTCCGCTTTGTGGAAACGTCCAGAGGGTGCGCATCGGGGGCAGAGTGGAGGGGTGTGCCCTTGACTGCGCGTAGGTCGGAGTGAAGACTCCTTCAACAGAACGTTGAATTTCGTTACGTGGACGTGAACCCGCGGTATCGGGAGTCAACAGCGGCAGAGAGAGGGGTCCGGGTGTCCGACGTCGAACTGGTGCTGCGCTCGACGCGCGTCATCACTCCCGAAGGGACGCGCGCCGCATCGGTCGCGGTCGCCGCGGGGAAGATCACGGCCGTGCTCGCGCACGACGCCGAGGTGCCGACCGGTGCACGCCTCGAGGACTTCGGCGACGATGTCCTGCTGCCCGGCCTCGTCGACACCCACGTCCATGTGAACGACCCGGGCCGCACGGAGTGGGAGGGCTTCTGGACCGCGACGCGCGCCGCGGCCGCCGGTGGCATCACCACCCTCATCGACATGCCGCTCAACTCCCTCCCGCCGACGACGACAGCCGACAACCTTCGTACCAAGAAGGACGTCGCCCGCTCCAAGGCGCACATCGACGTCGGCTTCTGGGGCGGCGCCCTGCCCGACAACGTGAAGGACCTGCGGCCGCTGCACGACGCGGGCGTCTTCGGCTTCAAGGCGTTCCTGTCGCCCTCGGGCGTGGACGAGTTCCCCGAGCTGGACCAGGAACAGCTCGCCCAGTCGCTCGCCGAGGTCGCCGGCTTCGGCGGCCTGCTGATCGTCCACGCCGAGGACCCGCACCACCTCGCCGCCGCTCCTCACAAGGGCGGCCAGAAGTACGCCGACTTCCTCGCCTCGCGCCCGCGCGACGCCGAGGACACCGCCATCGAGAACCTCATCGCCCAGGCCAAGCGCCTCAACGCGCGCGTGCACGTGCTGCACCTGTCGTCCAGCGACGCGCTGCCGCTGATCGCCGCCGCGAAGGCCGAGGGCGTACGGCTCACCGTGGAGACCTGCCCGCACTACCTCACGCTCACCGCCGAGGAAGTCCCGGACGGAGCCAGCGAGTTCAAGTGCTGCCCGCCCATCCGCGAGGCCGCCAACCAGGACCTGCTGTGGCGGGCGCTCGCCGACGGCACCATCGACTGCGTCGTCACCGATCACTCACCGTCGACGGCCGACCTGAAGACCGACGACTTCGCCACCGCGTGGGGCGGCATCTCCGGCCTTCAGCTGAGCCTCTCCGCCGTCTGGACGGAGGCCCGCAAGCGCGGCCACGGCCTGGAGGACGTGGTCCGCTGGATGTCCTCGCGCACCGCGCAACTGGTCGGCCTCGACGACCGCAAGGGCGCCATCGAGGCGGGCCGCGACGCCGACTTCGCGGTCCTCGCGCCCGACGAGACCTTCACCGTGGACCCCGCCGCGCTCCAGCACCGCAACCGGGTCACGGCGTACGCGGGCAAGACCCTCAGCGGCGTCGTCAAGTCCACCTGGCTGCGCGGCGAACGCATCGTGGCCGAGGGCGAGTTCGGCGAGCCGACCGGGCAGCTCCTGACCCGCCACCCGTAAATCCGCGCACCCGCCCCGCACCCGCAGCGGCCGACCCTCGAAAGGCAGACCTGATCACCGTGACGGCGATACCTCATTTCACCGGCGACGCGAATCCCTACGGAGGCGGCGACCCGTACGCGGACTACCGCACCGCCGACTTCCCCTTCACCCAGTACGCCAACCTCGCCGACCGGCAGCTCGGCGCGGGTGTCATCGCCGCCAACGACGAGTTCTTCGCCCAGCGCGAGAACCTTCTCGTGCCCGAGGCCGCCGAGTTCGACCCCGAGCATTTCGGCCACAAGGGCAAGATCATGGACGGCTGGGAGACGCGCCGGCGCCGTGGCGCCTCGGCCGAACACCCGTGGCCGACGGCCGAGGACCACGACTGGGCGCTGGTCCGCCTCGGCGCGCCCGGCGTGATCCGCGGGATCGTGGTCGACACGGCCCACTTCCGTGGCAACTACCCGCAGGCGGTGTCGGTCGAAGGCGCGTCGGTACCCGGCTCCCCGTCTCCCGAGGAACTCCTCGCCGACGACGTGAAGTGGACGACGCTCGTGCCGCGCACGGCGGTCGGCGGCCACGCGGCGAACGGCTTCGCCGTCTCCGTCGAGCAGCGCTTCACGCACCTGCGCGTCAACCAGCACCCCGACGGGGGTATCGCCCGCCTGCGGGTCTACGGCGAGGTCGTGCCCGACCCGACGTGGCTGTCCGTCCTCGGCACCTTCGACGTCGTCGCCCTGGAGAACGGCGGTCAGGTCGAGGACGCGTCCAACCTCTTCTACTCGCCCGCCACCAACACCATCCAGCCGGGCCGGTCCCGCAAGATGGACGACGGCTGGGAGACGCGTCGCCGCCGCGACACCGGGAACGACTGGATCCGTTACCAGCTCGTCGGCCAGTCCGAGATCCGCGCGATCGAGATCGACACGGCGTACTTGAAGGGCAACTCGGCCGGGTGGGCGTCGGTGTCGGTGAAGAACGGCGCCGACGGCGACTGGACGGAAATCCTCCCCCGCACCCGCCTCCAGCCCGACACCAACCACCGCTTCACTCTCGCAACCACCACCGTCGCCACCCACGCGCGCGTGGACATCTTCCCCGACGGTGGCATCTCCCGACTGCGCCTGTACGGCTCCCTGACGGCGGAAGGCGCGTCAGGCCTGGCGGCCCGCCACCAGGAACTGGGCGGCTGACAAGCGCCTTTCGCAGTTCCCCGCACCCGTAGCGGGGCGCGGGGAACTGCGCGATCTTTGAGCGGGGGTCTGGGGGCGGAGCCCCCAGGGACGGGTAGGAGCGGCGGGGACGAATCAAACCGTCTCTACGCCGCGTACCCCCCGTCCACCGCAAACTCCGCCCCCGTGACGTACGCCGCCTCCGCCCCCGCCAGATAGGCCACCACCGAGGCCACCTCACCCGCCACCCCGAACCGCCCCAGTGCGGTCGTCGCGGCCTGACCGGGCGCGTACGGCCCGTCCGCCGGATTCATGTCCGTGTCGATCGGCCCGGGATGCACGATGTTCGCGGTGATCCCGCGATCACCCAGCTCCCGCGCCAGAGCCTTGGTCAGGCCGATCAGGGCGGACTTGCTCGTCGCGTACAGGGTTCCGCCGGGCCCGGGCACCCGCTGTGTCATACAGGTGCCGACGGTGATGATTCGCGCGCCGCGGTCCATGCGGGCGGCGGCGGCCTGGGAGGCGAGGAAGACACCGCGTACGTTCACGGCCAGGACCCGGTCGACATCGGCGAGGGACAGGCTCTGCAAGGGGGCGAGCAGTCCGACGCCCACGTTGTTCACCAGGATGTCGAGGCCGCCGAGCGCCTCCACCGTCCGCCGCACGGCGCCGCCGGCCTCCTCCGGATCCGCGGAGTCCGCCCGCAGGGCGAGCCCGCGTCGCCCGAGGGCCTCGACGGCGCGTACGACGTCTTCCGCCGCCTCCTTGCCGTTCACGTAGGTGAGGGCGACGTCCGCGCCTTCCCGCGCGAGCCGCACCGCCGTCGCCGCACCGATGCCCCGGCTCCCGCCGGTCACCAGGGCCACCTTGCCGTTCGTGGCTCCTTGCGAAGTCATGGTTTCTTGTGAGGTCATGCGTCCATCTCAGCGGCCTGGGCAGCGAGGTGCTGGCGGCGAACGGACACCGAACTCGGGTCACCGGGGACCGCGTCCCGATGGCCGGAATTCTTCGCTCCACTTCCCGCGTTCTCCCGGCGTGACTCTTCAGCAAGAAATCGTCGGCAACGCCATGCAGATGGCTGTCGTCAACCTGAGCCCCGGCCAGACCGTGTACTGCGAGGCGGGAAAGTTCCTCTTCAAGACGACGAACGTGACCATGGAGACCCGCCTCTTTGGTCCATCGGGCGGCGGGGGCGGCCAGCAGCCCGGCGGCGGTGGCGGCGGAGGCATGGGCGGCATGCTGCGCCAGGCCATGGGCACGGCCATGCAGGTCGGGCAGCGCGCGCTCGCGGGCGAGTCGTTGGCGTTCCAGTACTTCACGTCGACAGGAGGCGAGGGCACCGTCGGCTTCGCGGGCGTGCTGCCCGGCGAGATGCGCGCCCTGGAGCTCGACGGCACGCGCGCGTGGTTCGCGGAGAAGGACGCCTTCGTGGCGGCCGAGTCGAGCGTGGAGTTCGGGATCGCCTTCCAGGGCGGCCGGACCGGGCGCAGCGGGGGCGAGGGCTTCATCCTGGAGAAGTTCACCGGGCGCGGGACCGTGATCATCGCCGGTGCGGGCAATTTCATCGACCTCAACCCGGCGGACTTCGGCGGGCGCATCGAGGTCGACACGGGCTGCGTCGTCGCCTTCGAGGAGGGCATCCAGTACGGCGTCCAGCGCGTCGGAGGCATCAACCGCCAGGGGCTCATGAACGCCGTCTTCGGAGGTGAAGGGCTGTCCCTGGCCACCCTGGAGGGCAACGGGCGCGTGATCTTGCAGTCCCTGACCATCGAGAGCCTCGCCAACGCCCTGAAGAAGGCCCAGGGCGGCGACAAGCAGGGCCCGACCGGAGGACTGTTCTCGACGCACGCCGGATGAAGCGATGAGTTGCGGGCGCGGGCGGGGTCTGAAGTGATGACAACGGACCTCGCACCAGAAAGCAGGCACCCGCCATGGGCAAGCTCGTCTCCACCATCTTCGTCACTCTCGACGGCGTCTACCAGGCCCCCGGCGGCCCCCAGGAGGACCCTCGCGGCGGCTTCGAGCACGGCGGCTGGAGTTTTCCGTACGGCGACGACGACTTCGGCCGGTTCATCAACGAGGTCTTCGGCCGCGTGGGCGCCTTCCTGCTCGGCCGCCGTACGTACGACACCTTCGCCTCGTTCTGGCCGAAGGTGACCGACCCGGCCGACCCGGTCGCCTCCAAGCTGAACGCGCTGCCGAAGTACGTCGCCTCGTCCAGCCTCACCGACCCCGACTGGGCCGGCACGACCGTGATCGGCGGCGACCTCGCCAAGGAGGTCACCGACCTCAAGGAGCGCACCGACGGCGAACTCCAGGTTCACGGCAGCGGAGCCCTCGTCCAGTCCCTGCTCGCCCTGGACCTCGTCGACACGATCCACGTGCTGACCTTCCCGGTCGTACTCGGCGCCGGCCTGCGCCTGTTCCCCGAGGGCGGCGTCCCGACGGCCTTCCGGCACACCGGCGGCCGCGTCACCGCCGCCGGGGTCTCCATCCAGTCGTACGACCCGGCGGGCCGCCCGGAGTACGGCTCGTACGAGCTCCCGGAAAACGCCTAGTCACTGCGTCGTCGCATAGGTACGGTGATCGTTCCCGTGCGAGCCGCCGCCGTCTCCACGCATGCCCGTCCGCAGGAGACCCGGAGCCGCTCCCATGTCGTCGATCGCCGTACCCGGCGCGCTCGTGCCCCGCCGCGCCTGGCTCACCGATCTGCCCCTGCTGCTCGTGGCCGTGGTGTGGGGCGCCAGCTATCTCGCCGCCAAGGACATCACCACGGCGCGGACGGTGATCGCTGTCCTGGTGCTGCGTTTCGCGGTTGTGCTGCCGGTGCTGGTGACCGCGGGATGGCGAGCGCTGCGGGCCCTGACGGCGTCGCAGTGGCGCGGAGCCGGAGTGCTCGGGCTGATCCTGAGCGGGATCTTCCTCCTGGAGACATACGGTGTCGTCCACACCTCGGCGACCAACGCCGGCCTCATCATCAGCCTCACCATGATCTTCACGCCGCTCGCCGAAGCGGCCGTCACCCGCGTACGCCCTTCACGCGCGTTCCTCGCCGCGGCCGGTGTCTCCGTGCTCGGCGTCGTGCTGCTCACCCAGGGCGGCGGCTTCACCCGGCCCTCGCTCGGCGACCTGCTGATGCTCCTCGCGGCCCTCGCCCGGACCGTGCACGTGCTCGCGATGTCCCGCATCAAGTCCGTCCAGGGCGCCGACGCGCTGTCGCTGACCACCGTCCAACTGGGCGCCGCCGTGGCGGTGTTCGCCGTGCTGTCGACCGGCGCCGACGCCACGCCGTGGAGCACTGCCGCGGGATTCGGTGCGCGGGAGTGGACGGGGCTGCTGTTCCTCTCCGCGTTCTGCACGCTGTTCGCCTTCTTCGTGCAGATGTGGGCGGTGCGCCGGACCTCGCCGTCCCGGGTGAGCCTGCTCCTCGGAACCGAGCCCTTGTGGGCCGCCGCGGCGGGGTTCGCCCTCGGCGGTGAACGCCTCGGGGCGGTGGGCCTCGTGGGCGGCGTACTTGTGCTCGCGGGGACCGCGTGGGGACGGCGCGCGACAGGTTAACTCCCGGAAAATTCATCGGACTTGGCGGGAGAAAACATCACCCTTGACATTGACATGCCATGGTCTACGCGCGTCATCCTGAGTCCATGAGATTCCCCCCACGCACCACTCGTATCGGCGCTCTGGTCGCCCTCATGTCCGCCCTGCTCATCGGTGGTACCGCCGTAGCCCCCGCCAACGCGGCGGCCACCTCCGTGGGCAGCATCTGTTACAGCGACCTGCCGTCCCAGGCGTACGACACGCTCGACCTCATCGCGTCGGGCGGTCCCTTCCCCTACTCCCAGGACGGCACCGTCTTCCAGAACCGGGAGGGTGTCCTGCCCTCCCAGTCCACGGGCTACTACCACGAGTACACGGTGATCACGCCCGGCTCCTCGACGCGCGGTGCACGGCGCATCGTCACCGGTGAGGAGTCCCAGGAGGACTACTACACCGCGGATCACTACGCCACGTTCGATCTGATCGACTTCGGCTGCTGACGCACCGGTGATCCTGTCCGCCGGAAGTCCGGTCCGCGTTCAGCCGGACTTCCGGCTCTCGGCGGCCGCGAACAGCGCGAACGCCAGTACCAGGAGTGCGACGCTCGCGTAGATCTCGTAGCCGTCGAGGAAGCCGAACCGCTGTACGAGCCCCCACCCGTGCAGTCGGCCGGTGATCTCGTGCACCAGGCCCAGCGCGCCCTGAACCAGGGCGACAAAACCGAGTAGCTCCAGAATCTGCTTCATGTGATGACCCTCGCCCCGCGGACCCCCCACGTTCATCGGCCGCGGGGCGAGGCATGTCCGGCCGAAGTCGCCGGTCCTGGTGACAAGGGTCGTACGAAAGTCTGAAGGGGTGCGACTTTGGTCGGTGATCCCGGTCTCGGGGAGGTGGCGGCGGGCGCGCCTGCGTAGATTTGTCGACCGTGAGTGATGACAATCCGGCGCGTGAGCCGGCGACTTCGTCGGCAGGGGCGACCGGGTGGATGGGGCCCGAGGCCCCGGCGCTGCCGGGGCGGCGGTGGCTGCTGCCCTCGGCCGTGGTCGCCGAGCTCGACCCCGACGCCGAGCGCGCCGGCCGCTCCGGACGGCCACGGCGTACCGTGCGCGACTGGGTCGTCGACTTCGGGTGCTTCCTGCTGGCCGTCGCCATCGGCCTGGCGGCCGCGGACACGCTGACCCACGACCCGAACACCCCGCACGGCCTCGTCGTCACCGACCAGTGGCTCGGCGCGCTCGCCTGCGCGGCGGTCTGGTTCCGGCGCCGATGGCCACTGGGGCTCGCCATCGCCATGATCCCCGTCGGACTGGTCTCGAACACCGCCGGCGGCGCGGGCATGGTCGCCCTCTTCACTCTCGCCGTGCACCGGCCCTTCAAATACGTGGCTTGGCTCGCCGGCGCGCAACTCGCGCTGGTTCCCGCTTTCTTCTGGCTTCGCCCCGACCCCGATCTGCCGTACCTCGCCGCCGTCGCCGTCACCGCGCTGTTCACCTCGGCGGTGATCGGCTGGGGCATGTTCGTACGCTCCAAGCGTCAGCTGATGCTGAGTCTGCGGGACCGGGCGCGGCGGGCCGAGACCGAGGCGGCGCTGCGGGCCGAGCAGGCGCAGCGGCTCGCGCGCGAGGCCATCGCGCGCGAGATGCACGACGTGCTCGCGCACCGGCTCACCCTGCTGAGTGTGCACGCGGGGGCCCTGGAGTTCCGGCCGGACGCGCCCCGGGAGGAGGTCGCGCGGGCGGCCGGGGTGATCCGGGAGAGCGCGCACGAGGCGCTGCAGGACCTGCGGGAGATCATCGGTGTGCTGCGGGCCGGGGACTCCGACGACGCCGGGCGGCCGCAGCCGACGCTCGCCGCGCTCGACGGGCTGGTCACCGAGTCCCGCTCGGCCGGCATGAAGGTCGTCCTCGACAACCGCGTCACCGATCCGGCCGCCGTCCCCGCGTCCGTCGGACGCACCGCGTACCGGATCGCCCAGGAGGGCCTGACCAACGCCCGCAAGCACGCGCCGGGCGCGGAGGTGACGGTGACGGTTCGCGGGGCCTCCGGAGACGGCCTGACCATCTCCGTCGGCAATCCCGCACCGCCGGGTGACGTCCCTCATGTCCCCGGCTCGGGTCAGGGACTGATCGGGCTGACGGAGCGGGCGACGCTGGCCGGGGGCTGGTTGGAGCACGGGGCCGAGGGGGACGGGGGCTTCCTGGTGAGGGCGTGGCTGCCGTGGGCCGGCTGACGGCGGGAGTGCCGGCCCTGGGTGGTTCTTTCGCCCCCTCCGCCCCAGCCTGTCCCGTACCAGCCTTTCGGCTGCCGGTGGGTGGGGGTTGCTCGCGCAGTTCCCCGCGCCTCTAAAGGGGCGCGGGGAACTGCGCAGTCCTTTGGCGGGGTCTCGGGGCGTAGCCCCCAGGGACGGGACGGGCAGGGGCGGAGGGGGCGAAATCCGCCTGCCGCCCCCCCACGACGGCTCAGGAGTCCGTGCGCAGGACCACCCGCATGCCATGGAGTTCGCCACGTTCCATGCGCCGGTGGACCTCCGCCGCGGCGCTGAGCGGCAGCGTTTCCGTGGTGCGGGGGCGGAGCAGATCCCGGGAGAAGAGGTCGTTGAGGGTGGTCGCCGCCGACGCGAGCTCCCCGGTGGTGGCGTGGGAGATGGCGAAGCCCCGTACGGACGCGTCCTTCATGTAGAGGGGACCCACCGGGAGGACGGGTTCGTCCTTGGCGCCGGCCATCAGGACGATACGGCCGCGATGGGCGAGCAGCGCGACGGCGGAGGCGAGGTCGTTGTGCCCGGAGGTGTCGACATGGAGGTCGACTCCGCCGGGGGCCAGCTCCGCGAGGCGCCGCGTGAGCTCGGGATCGCGGTAGTCCACCACCTCGGAGGCTCCCAGGCCCCGGCAGTAGCCGTGGTCGCGCGCCGACGCCGTCGCGATGACACGGGCACCCGCGCGGACGGCGAGGACCACCAGCGCGGCGCCCACGTTTCCCGCGGCGCCACCGACCAGCACCGTCTCGCCGGAGCACAGGCCACCGTGGGCGAACAGGGCGAGATACGCGGCAGCGGCCGGGTGGACCACAGCCACGGCGACTTCGGGAGGTACGCCCGGAGGGAGCGGGTAGAGCCGGTCGACGGCCACTGCCGCCTGCTCGGCCGCCGCACCCTGACGGCCCCCGTGGCCAAGGCTGTTGCACCACACGGCGTCGCCGACGGCGAACCCGCCCCCGGCCGACGCGACCGTGCCCACCAGGTCCCGGCCGATGACGAAGGGGAATTCCAGCGGCGTACGGAAGACCCCTGAAGGGACAAAGGCGTCGACGGGGTTGACCGTGGTGGCCCGTACGTCGACGAGGACCTCGTCGGGACCTGGCACGGGTGCGGCGAGCTCTCCGTAGCGAATGACGTCGGGAGGGCCGAGTTGTTCGACATAAGCGGCACGCATGGCCAAGGTTCCTTCCACCGCGGGGCGCACTCGCGCGAGGCCCGCGGTCCTCGTCAAATCGCCGTCAAGTCGCCGTCCAGGTGCCCGGAATCCCCGCCCGTCGCGACTTGGCGGACACTCACGGGCATTCTTGCCCCGGCTTCGCGGCCCGCGCGGCATTCTGGGGATCAGAGGTGAGTCGCGTGCGGTGCAAGGAGCACGCGCGCCGGGGAAAGGGATCTGGCGGCGCTGATTTGAGACGTCCTGAACGGAGGCGCCCCGGTCGAGGGCGGGCGACCTGGTTAGGTGGATCCCATGACTGCGATCCGACTGCTGCTCGTCGACGACGACCCCTTGGTGAGAGCCGGCCTGTCCCTCATGATGGGCGGCGCCGACGACATCGAGATCGTCGGAGAGGCCGCCGACGGGAGCGAGGTGGAAGCGCTCGTCGACCGCACCCGACCGGACGTCGTCCTGATGGACATCCGGATGCGGTCGGTCGACGGACTCACCGCCACGGAGAGGCTGCGCGGCCGCCAGGAGGCGCCGCAGGTCGTGGTTCTGACCACCTTCCACGCCGACGACCAGGTATTGCGGGCGCTGCGCGCGGGGGCGGCCGGGTTCGTACTGAAGGACACCCCGCCCGCGGAGATCCTCGCGGCGGTGAGGCGGGTCGCGGCCGGTGATCCCGTGCTCTCGCCCACCGTCACCCGTCAGTTGATGGCACACGCGGCCGGCGGCGCGCCCGACACCCGTCGCACGACTGCCCGCGACCGGGTCGCCGCCCTCAACGACCGGGAACGCGAGGTCGCCGTCGCCGTGGGACAAGGCAGGTCGAACGCGGAGATCGCCGCCGAGCTCTTCATGAGCGTCGCCACGGTCAAGACCCACGTCTCGCGCATCCTCGCCAAGCTCGGCCTCAACAACCGCGTGCAGATAGCCCTGTTGACGTACGACGCCGGGCTTCTGGAGGAGGACGGGCGCTGAGCCGAGGACGGGGCGCAGAGCGCAGGACGGGCACTGATCGGGGGCCGCGATCGTTGGTCGGGGCAACGGGAGGAGGAACCATGATCGATCTGGGGGAGTACGGGGCGTGGTTCACGAGGGACCCGTATCCGGTGTACGCGGCACTGCGCGAGCGGGGTGCCGTGCACTGGGTGCGCACGCCGCCACCCGGTGCGTACGAGGGCTGGCTCGTCGTGGGGTACGAGGAGGCGCGAGCCGCCCTCGCCGACCCGAGGCTGTCCAAGGACAGCACCAAGAGGGGACTCAGCTCGTACGAAGAGGAGCTGATGGGCCGGTATGTGCTGATCAGCGACCCGCCCGAGCACACCCGGCTGCGCTCGCTCGTCGCGGGCGCGTTCACCATGCGGCGCGTTGAGGCGCTGCGCCCGCGCGTCCAGCAGATCACCGACGGGTTGCTGGACGCGATGCTGCCGAAGGGCCGCACCGACCTCGTGGATTCCTTCGCCTATCCGCTGCCCATCACGGTCATCTGCGAGCTCCTCGGCGTCCCCGACATCGACCGGGAGGCCTTCCGGGCCATGTCGAACGAGATCGTGGCACCGTCCGACGGAGACGCCGAACTCGCCGCCGTCGAGCAACTCGCGGCATATCTCGACGAGTTGATCGAGGACAAGCGCTGCGCGGCACCGGCCGATGACCTGCTCAGCGCCCTCATCCGCACCCGCGCGCAGGACGGCGACCGCCTCTCGCACGCCGAACTGCGCGGGATGGCGTTCATCCTGCTGGTCGCGGGCCACGAGACGACGGTCAACCTGATCACGACCGCGGTGCACACCCTGCTCACCCACCCGGACCAACTCGCCGCGCTGCGGGCCGACATGGCCCTCCTCGACGGCACGGTGGAGGAGGTCCTGCGCTTCGAGGGACCGGTGGAGACGGCGACGTACCGCTACGCGGCCGAGCCGATGGAGATCGGCGGCAGGTCCATCGCGGCGGGCGACCCGGTGATGATCGGCCTCGACGCCGCCGACCGCGACGCGTCGTACTGCCCGGATCCGCACCGCTTCGACATCCACCGCGCCCCGCAGGGCCATCTCGCCTTCGGACACGGCATCCACTACTGCCTGGGCGCGCCCCTGGCCCGCCTCGAAGCCCGGGTCGCGCTGCGCTCCCTGCTGGAGCGATGCCCGGATCTCGCGCTCGACGGACCCCCTGGGGACTGGCTGTCCGGCATGCTGATGCGCGGCCTGCGGAGCCTGCCGGTGCGCTGGTGAGCGGCCCCCTTCGACGAGAGGAGCGTCATCCGTGCAGCGTACGGCGGAGATCACCGCGGAGCTGACCGGCACGGGGCTGCATGGTGCGGACGCCCACCAGCTGTACTGGCGTTCCACGCTGGAGTTCGCGCTGGACTGCTTCATCTGTGAGCGCACTGGCCGTACGACCGTCTTCGAGCGCGGGGCCGAGCGGGCACTTTGCTCAGGCAGCCGCAGCGGCTTCAAGCGGCACCACACCGCCGCCAGGATCGCCGCGTTCGACACCACCAACGGCCGGGAGCGGCTGGCGGTCCGTGCCCTGCTCGACTTCTGGTGGGCGCCCTTCACCGACACCCGGGACGGCAACAAGGCGGCGGCGCCCACCAGCCACCCCTGGATCCGGCTGCACCTCGGCTACTACTGCCAGGACGCCAAGGAGTCGGGGACCGACAGCATCCAGACCAACCTGATGCGCCCGCACGAGCTGAAGTGCAAGCACTGCGACGGGGTACTCGGAGTCGACTCGCAGAGCCCGGCGGTGCGCCTCCTTGTGTGAGGCGCGCACCGGGGTGCTCGGCTCAGTCCCGTCCGCCCGGGATCTCCGCGAGCCGCACCGGGCGCCGCTCCCCCCGCGACAGCACACACGCCTCGGCGATACGCAGCGCCTCCAACGCCTCACGGCCGTCGCACGGATTGGCGCGCTCACCACGGACGACCTCGACGAACGCGGCGAGCTCGGTCTCGTACGCCGGGCCGAAGCGCTCCAGGAAGCCCATCCACGGCTTGTCGGCGGGCGGCGGCCCGGCCGGTTCGGTGGACGCGATTGGCGTACGGTCGTCGAGGCCGACGGCGATCTGGTCGAGTTCGCCGGCGAGCTCCATCCGGACGTCGTAGCCGGCGCCGTTCATCCGGGTCGCCGTCGCCGTGGCCAGCATTCCGTCGTCGAAGGTGAGCACGGCCGCGGCGGTGTCGATGTCACCCGCCTCGCGGAACATCGCGGGTCCGGCGTCCGAGCCGGTCGCGTACACCTCGACGACCTCGCGGCCGGTGACCCAGCGCAGTATGTCGAAGTCGTGGATCAGGCAGTCCCGGTAGAGCCCGCCGGAGAGCGGGAGATAGTCGACCGGGGGCGGCGACTGGTCGGACGTCATCGCCCGGACCGTGTGCAGCCGGCCGAGCCGTCCCGACCGCACCGCCTCGCGGGCGGCCGTGTAACCCACGTCGAAGCGGCGCTGGAAGCCCAGCTGCAGAACCGTTCCGGCGGCGTCGACCTCGGCCAGCGCGGTCAGTGTGCCCGGCAGATCGAGGGCGATGGGCTTCTCGCAGAAGACCGGGAGCCCGGACCGTGCTGCCCGACCGATCAGTTCGCCGTGGGCCGAAGTCGCCGCCGTGATGACCACCGCGTCCACGCCCCAGGTGAAGATCTCGTTCACGCTGGGCGCCGCCGTCGCGCCCAGGCGGTCCGCCAGCCGATGGGCCCGCGCGGTGTCCGCGTCCGTGACGATGAGGGAGCCGCCCACCTCGCGGTGACGGCTGAGAGTGGTCGCGTGGAATGTACCGATACGACCCGCTCCGATGAGTCCGATGCGCATGGGAACAAAGTGCGGGCCGACCCGGCGCCGTGTCAATGGTTTGTCCGGACAATCGAACTTCACAACTTCCCGTCAACATCTCCCGGAGCTACGCTCGGGCCGTGCCGAAACCAGATGTGGATCCGACCGTGTCGCTCCAGCTCAGCGTCGACCGCAGCAGCCCGGTCCCGCTCTACTTCCAGCTGTCCCAACAGCTGGAGGCCGCGATCGAGCACGGAACGCTGACCCCGGGCAGCCTCCTTGGCAACGAGATCGAGCTCGCCGGGCGGCTCGGCCTGTCCCGGCCCACGGTCCGTCAGGCCATCCAGTCCCTCGTCGACAAGGGCCTGCTCGTACGGCGCCGCGGCGTGGGCACCCAGGTCGTGCACAGCCAGGTCAAGCGCCCGCTGGAGCTCAGCAGTCTCTACGACGACCTGGAATCGGCGGGCCAGCGTCCGGCGACCCAGGTGCTCGTCAACACCGTCGTACCCGCGTCCGCCGAGGTCGCGGCGGCCCTGGGCGTGGCCGAGGGCGGCGACGTACACCGTGTGGAGCGGCTGCGCCTCGCGCACGGAGAGCCGATGGCGTACCTCTGCAACTATCTGCCGCCCGACCTGCTGGAGCTGGACAGCGCGCAGATGGAGGCCACCGGCCTGTACCGGCTGATGCGCGCGGCGGGGATCACTCTGCACAGCGCCCGGCAGTCCGTCGGCGCCCGCGCGGCCACCGCGGAGGAGGGCGAGCGGCTCGGCGAACCGGCCGGTGCGCCCCTGCTCACCATGCAGCGCACGACTTTCGACGACACCGGCCGAGCCGTCGAGTTCGGCTCCCACATCTACCGCGCCTCGCGCTACTCCTTCGAGTTCCAGCTCCTCGTACGGCCATGACGGCTCGGTGAGTACGGCCCTGAAGGCTCGCTGATTTTCCGGCTCCTCGTACGGCCATGACGCCCCCGTGATCGTCACCGGGAAGGGCGTGCCGCCTCCTGGGAAGCCCACCGCGCGCGGGACCCGCTGGTCGGGTGCGTGATCCCCGTGATTGATACTTGGACGTTTGGGGCCGGTGAGACACCGGTTCCAGGGGCCTACGTGACGGCCCTCCGGGTCAGTCCGCAGGGCCCGGCGCACCAAGGAGCAAGTAAGAAGGGCACGGCCTCGTGGCACGCACTCGGACCTGGGTAAGCATCGCGCTCGCAGGGGCGCTGGGGGTGTCCCTCGCGGGATGCAGCAGCACCGGCGGGAAGCGGGCCGAGGACGCCCGCAAGGCGGCGGCAGCCCAGGGCAGGGCCGCGGTGAACACGCCCAAGTGGACCTTCGCCATGATCACCCACTCGGGCGACGGCGACACCTTCTGGGACATCGTGCAGAGCGGCGCCAAGCAGGCCGCGGTCAAGGACAACATCAACTTCCTGTACTCGCACAACGCCGAGGCACAGCAGCAGGCGCAGCTCGTGGACGCCGCCGTCGACAAGCAGGTCGACGGCATCATCGTCACGCTCGCCAAGCCCGACGCCATGAAGGCGGCCGTCGCGCGCGCCCGGAAGGCCGGCATCCCCGTGATCACGGTGAACTCGGGCTCCGAGGAGTCCAAGGCGTTCGGCGCGCTCACCCACATCGGCCAGGACGAGACGATCGCCGGTGAGGCGGTCGGTGACGAACTGAACAGGCGGGGTCGCAAGAAGACCGTGTGCGTCCTGCACGAGCAGGGCAACGTCGGCCACGAGCAGCGCTGCGCGGGCATCAAGAAGACCTTCCACGGCACTGTGCAGAACCTCTACGTCCAGGGCACCAGCATGCCCGACGTGCAGGCCTCCATCGGCGCAAAGCTGCAGGCCGACAAGTCCATCGACTCGGTCGTCACGCTCGGCGCCCCCTTCGCGGACACCGCGGTGAAGGCCAAGGAGGACGCGGGCAGCAAGGCCGAGATCGACACCTTCGACCTCAACGAGAAGGTGGCCGGGGAGCTCAAGAACGGAACGCTCGGCTTCGCCGTCGACCAGCAGCCGTACCTCCAGGGGTACGAGGCCGTGGACCTGCTCTGGCTCTCCAAGTACAACGGCGACGTCCTCGGCGGCGGCAAGCCGGTCCTCACCGGACCGCAGATCATCACCAAGGACCAGGCCGCCGCCCTGGAGGAGTACACGAAGCGGGGCACCCGATGAGCACCACCGCACCCGCTCCGTCGCCGCGCACCAAGGCCGACGAACGCCTCCTGAAGACCTCGCCGCTGCGCAAGCTCATGGGCCGCCCCGAGCTCGGCTCCGTGGTCGGCGCGATCGCCGTCTTCGTGTTCTTCGCGATCTTCGCGGACAGCTTCGTACGGGCCGCGAGCCTCAGCACGGTCCTGTACGCCTCGTCGACCATCGGCATCATGGCGGTCCCGGTCGCCCTGCTGATGATCGGCGGTGAGTTCGACCTCTCCGCCGGCGTCATGGTCACCAGCTCAGCGCTGATCTCCTCGATGTTCAGCTACCAGATGACCGCGAACGTCTGGGTCGGCGTCTTCGTCTCGCTGCTCGTCACCCTGGCGATCGGCGTCTTCAACGGCGTCATGCTGACCCGTACCGACCCGCCGAGCTTCATCATCACGCTCGGCACCTTCCTGATGCTGACCGGCATGAACCTCGGCTTCACCAAGCTGATCAGCGGCACGGTCTCCACGAAGTCGATCTCCGACATGGAGGGCTTCTCCTCCGCGAAGGACGTCTTCGCCTCGACGTTGACCATCGGCGGCGTCGACTTCAAGATCACCATCCTGTGGTGGCTGGCCCTGGTCGCCGTCGCCACCTGGATCCTGCTGCGCACCCGCGTCGGCAACTGGATCTACGCCGTCGGCGGCGGCGAGGAGGCGGCCCGAGCGGTCGGCGTCCCGGTCGACAAGACCAAGATCGGGCTCTACATGGGCGTCGCCTTCGGCGCCTGGATCTCCGGCCAGCACCTGCTGTTCTCGTTCGACGTCGTGCAGTCCGGCGAGGGCGTCGGCAACGAGCTGATCTACATCATCGCGGCCGTCATCGGCGGGTGTCTGATCACCGGCGGCTACGGCTCCGCGGTCGGCGCGGCGGTCGGCGCACTGATCTTCGGCATGGTCAGTAAGGGCATCGTGTTCGCCGAATGGAACCCGGACTGGTTCAAGTTCTTCCTGGGAGTGATGCTGCTCCTGGCGACCCTGCTCAACCACTGGGTCCGCAAGCGCGCGGAGGCGACGAAGTGACCACGGACGCGAACATGACGACCGACTCGGCCTCCACGGACCGTACGGCTCTCGTCGAACTCGACGACGTCAGCAAGTACTACGGCAACATCCGCGCCCTCGAAGGCGTCTCGCTGGAAGTCCACGCGGGCGAGATCTCCTGCGTGCTCGGCGACAACGGCGCCGGCAAGTCCACTCTCATCAAGATCATCGCCGGACGCCATCAGCACGACGCGGGCACCCTGCGCATCGAGGGTGAGGAGACCCGGCTGTCGTCCCCGCGCGAAGCCCTCGACCACGGGATCGCCACGGTCTACCAGGACCTCGCCGTCGTTCCGCTGATGCCGGTCTGGCGGAACTTCTTCCTCGGCTCCGAGCCCCGGAAGGGCGTCGTTCCCTTCAAGCGCATGGACGTCGACTTCATGCGCAGGACGACCCACGCGGAGCTCCTGCGCATGGGCATCGACCTGCGCGACGTCGACCAGCCCATCGGCACCCTCTCCGGCGGTGAGCGTCAGTGCGTGGCGATCGCCCGCGCCGTCTACTTCGGCGCCAAGGTCCTCGTCCTCGACGAACCCACCGCGGCCCTGGGTGTGAAGCAGTCCGGTGTGGTCCTCAAATATGTGGCTGCCGCCCGGGACGCCGGACTGGGTGTTGTGTTGATCACCCACAATCCGCATCACGCGTATCTGGTGGGCGACCGTTTCGTGCTTCTGAAGCGCGGCACCATGTTCAGCAGCAACGCCCGCGACGAGATCACCCTCGACGAGCTGACCCGCCAGATGGCGGGAGGAAGCGAGCTGGAGGACCTGCGGCACGAACTGGAGCGCACCTCGTGAGGAGCGCTCCGACAGGGGCGCGGGGCTGTGACATTTGCGGCTCCGCCGCGGGGCGCGACCAGCCACAGGCGGCCCGCAGGTCACAGGCGGCCCTGCGCTCCCACAGTGCAGCCCCGGTGGAGCGTAGGGCAGAATCGGCCCGATGAGCACCTACCGCGACCTCGCACACCGCGGCTCCGCGCGGGCCACCGTCCTGCGGACCGTGGGGACGCGCGAGCGCCGTTCCCACCTGACGGCGCCCCGCGTCCCCACCGTCGGCATCGACATCGGCGGCACGAAGGTGATGGCGGGCGTCGTGGACGCCGACGGCAACATCCTGGAGAAGGTCCGCGCCGAGACGCCGGACAAGTCCAAGAGCCCCAGGGTCGTTGAGGACACCATCGTCGAGCTGGTCCTGGACCTCTCCGACCGGCACGACGTGCACGCGGTCGGCATCGGCGCCGCCGGCTGGGTCGACGCGGAGCGCAACCGCATCCTGTTCGCCCCCCACCTCTCGTGGCGCAACGAGCCCCTGCGTGATCGCCTCGCGGGGCGGCTCGCCGTCCCCGTCCTGGTCGACAACGACGCCAACGCCGCGGCCTGGGCCGAGTGGCGCTTCGGCGCCGGCCGTGGCGAGGACCACCTCGTCATGATCACGCTCGGCACCGGCATCGGCGGCGCGATCCTGGAGGACGGCCAGGTCAAGCGCGGTAAGTTCGGCGTCGCCGGCGAGTTCGGCCATATGCAGGTCGTGCCCGGCGGCCACCGCTGCCCGTGCGGCAACCGCGGCTGCTGGGAGCAGTACAGCTCCGGCAACGCGCTGGTCCGCGAGGCCCGCGAGCTCGCCGCCGCGGACTCCCCGGTGGCGTACGGGATCATCGAGCACGTCAAGGGCAACATCGCCGACATCACCGGCCCGATGATCACCGAGCTGGCCCGTGAGGGCGACGCCATGTGCATCGAGCTGCTCCAGGACATCGGCCAGTGGCTCGGCGTGGGCATCGCGAACCTGGCCGCCGCCCTGGACCCTTCCTGCTTCGTCATCGGCGGCGGCGTCAGCGCGGCCGACGACCTGCTGATCGGCCCCGCGCGAGACGCGTTCCGCAGGCACCTCACGGGCCGCGGCTACCGGCCCGAGGCTCGTATCGCCCGCGCCCAGCTCGGCCCCGAGGCCGGCATGGTCGGCGCCGCCGACCTCGCCCGCCTCGTCGCCCGCCGCTTCCGCCGCGCCAAGCGGCGCCGCGTGGAGCGCTACGAGCGGTACGAGCGCTACACGCAGTCCCGCCGGACGACCCAGGGGTCGCTGTGACGGCCTCGCTGCCGCGCCAGGCATCGCCGCCGGACGAGCCACGGCGGCCGCCGGAGGATCCACGCCACAAGTTCCGCCGCCGTGCCCTCACGCTGCTGATCATCGTGCTGCTCATCGGCGTACCGGCCGGCTATCTGGTGGTCTCCGCCAACCAGAGCCGCAACAGCGGCAAGCAGAAGGAGGAGAAGTACTCGGCGACCGGCCTCACCGCGGGCTGGCCCTCGCGCGTCCAGCGCCGCCTGTACCAAGTGCGCATGCCCGCGGACTCCACGGAGGTCGCCTACTACGAGACCAACAACTGGAAGACCAGCCGCCTGTACGTGCAGTTCGGCACCACCGACGCGGGCCTGGACTGGTTCCTCAAGACCGTCGGCACCAGCCGGAACGCGCTGAAGAAGGACGACATCACCATCAGTGCCCGCGACCAGAAGGTCGTCGGCTGGGAGTTCACCGGCGTCGGCCCGTGGTCCGGTCTCGTACACAAGCAGAAGGACCCGGCGCCCACGCAGGACATCGTCGTGAACTGGTCCCGGCCCCAGCACCCCATGGTGTACGTGGTCTCGCGCACGATTCCCTGACCGGTCCCGATCCGGTCCGGCACGGTCGCCGAGGCCGATTGTCAGACCCCGCCCGTAGAGTCGAAGACAACTGATTCGACTGAGGGGCGGGAGGTGACCGGGCGTATGGGGGACGGGGTGGATGCGGTGGCCGAGCGGTCGCTTTCCGTGCGATCACTGTCCGTGCGGCTCGCCGCCGTCTTCCTGCCCGCGCCGCTGCCGCGCGAGGGGCGGGTCGCGTTCTGGGATCCGGACGGGGACGCGCTGCCGTCCGATGAGCAGGGCGGGGGCACGGCGCCGGGGGAGCATGCCGCGGGGGTGTCCTCGGGTGAGCGAGTCGGGGGTGCGGCGTCGGGTGAGCCGGTCGACGGGGCGCCGTCCGGTGAGCGGACCCGGCTGACGGTCGTACGACCCCACGGTCCCGGAGTCCGCAGAGGCATCGTCTCCGCCGTGACGCTGCCCGTGGGTGAGGCCCTGCCGCTGCTCGCCGGAGCCCGGCGTGACCCCGCCGCGCATCCCGCCACGGCCTGCTGGGGCGCGGCCGCCCTGCATGCCCTGCGGCTCGTCGCGCGCGGGCGGCTGCTGCCGGGGCTGACGGCCGAGGGGCTCGACGCATGGCGCGCGGGCCCGCTGGACCAGGACGACATCGCCCACCTCAGGGCGGTTGCGGCGGCCCTCCCGTACGAGGGACATGCCGTCCCGCTCCCCGGCAAGGGTCCGCTCCGGCTGCCCGAGCCGGAAGCACTGATGCGGTCCTTCCTGGACGCGGTCGCGGACACACTGCCGCGTACCCCGGCCGCGCCGTACACGTCCGGGAAACCCTTCGCGGCGAGCGAGCCGCAGCGGCTGACCGGTGCCCACGACTGGGCCGCCGAGGTCGCCGCCGGCATGGACGCGGGTGTACGGATCTCGCTGCGCCTGGACCTGTCCGCCTACCAGCTCTTCGACGACGACGAGGGAGCGCGCCGCGCGGGCGCGGCCGTCGTTCAGGTGCACAGCCTCGCCGACCCCACCCTGGTGGTGGACGCGACATCCCTGTGGGCGGGGGAGGCCGACGCCACCTTCGGCCCCCGCGCGCGCGTCGACGCGGCCCTCGCCGTTCGTCGCGCGGCCCGCGTCTGGCCACCGCTCGACCGACTGTCCGCACAGGACGTGCCCGACGTACTCGCCCTCTCCGAGGAGGAGTTGTCCGATCTGCTCGGGGTCGCGGCCACCCGGCTCGGCGCGGCCGGAGTCGCCGTGCACTGGCCCCGGGACCTCGCCCACGACCTGAGCGCGGCAGCGGTGGTGCGCCCCGCGCCCGGGTCGGCGACGGACGGCACCGGGTTCTTCGAGAGCGAGGAACTGCTCCAGTTCCGCTGGCAGTTGGCCCTCGGCGGCGATCCGCTCACCGAGGCCGAGATGGACACCCTGGCCGAGGCCCACCGCCCGGTCGTCCGGCTGCGCGACCAGTGGGTGCTCGTCGACCCGGCGCTCGTCCGCAAGGCGCGCAAGCGCGAACTGGGCCTGCTCGACCCTGTCGACGCGCTGTCCGTGGCGCTCACCGGCAGCGCCGATGTCGACGGCGAGACGGTCGATGCGGTGCCGGTCGGCGCGCTGGCCGCGCTGCGCGACCGGTTGACGGCGGGCGTGGCTTCCGTGGACCCGCCGCCGGAGCTTCAGGCCCGCCTTCGGGACTACCAACTCCGCGGCCTCGCCTGGCTGGACCTCATGACCTCCCTCGGACTGGGCGGCTGCCTCGCCGACGACATGGGGCTCGGAAAGACCGTCACCGTCATCGCGCTGCACCTGCGGCGGGCCCACAGCGAGCCGACCCTGGTGGTCTGCCCGGCGTCGCTGCTGGGCAACTGGCAGCGGGAGATCGCCCGTTTCGCGCCCGGCGTTCCCTTCCGCCGCTTCCACGGACCCGACCGCACTCTCGACGACCTCGACGGCGGCTTCGTCCTCACCACATACGGGACGATGCGGTCCACCGCGCCGCGGCTCGCCCAGCAGAAGTGGGGCATGGTCGTCGCGGACGAGGCGCAGCACGTCAAGAACCCTTACTCGGCGACGGCGAAGGCCCTGCGGACCATCCCGTCCCCCGCCCGCGTGGCACTCACCGGCACCCCCGTGGAGAACAACCTCTCCGAACTGTGGGCCCTGCTGGACTGGACGACCCCCGGACTGCTCGGCCCCCTCAAGTCCTTCCGGGCCCGGCACGCGCGCGCCGTGGAGAACGGCGAGGACGAGGAGGCGGTGGCCCGCCTGGCCCGGCTGATCCGCCCCTTCCTGCTCCGCCGCAAGAAGTCGGACCCCGGGATCGTCCCCGAGCTCCCGCCCAAGACCGAGACCGACCACCCCGTCCCCCTGACCCGCGAGCAGGCCTCCCTCTACGAGGCGGTGGTCCGGGAGTCGATGCTGGCGATCGAGACCGCCGAGGGCATCGCGCGCCGGGGCCTGGTCCTCAAACTCCTCACCTCCCTCAAGCAGATCTGCAACCATCCGGCGCTGTATCTCAAGGAGGAAGCCCGAGCCGCCCACGGGCCCTCAGCCCGCTCCGGCAAACTGGCCCTGCTCGACGAGCTGTTGGACACGCTGCTCGCCGAGGACGGTTCGGCACTCGTCTTCACCCAGTACGTGGGGATGGCCCGCCTCATCACCGCGCACCTCGCCGCCCGTGCCGTCCCCGTGGAGCTCCTGCACGGCGGCACACCGGTCGCGGAGCGGGAACACATGGTGGACCGTTTCCAGAGCGGGGCGACCCCGGTCCTGGTGCTGTCCCTCAGGGCCGCGGGCACCGGTCTGAACCTGACCCGGGCCGGCCACGTCGTGCACTTCGACCGCTGGTGGAACCCCGCCGTCGAGGAACAGGCCACCGACCGCGCCTACCGCATCGGCCAGACCCAGCCCGTCCAGGTCCACCGCCTCATCACCGAGGGCACGGTGGAGGACCGCATCGCCGAGATGCTCGAAGCGAAGCGGGCGCTGGCCGACGCGATCCTCGGCTCCGGCGAGGCGTCCCTGACGGAACTGACCGACCGCGAGCTGTCGGACCTGGTCTCGCTTCGGAGGTCCTCGTGAACGGTTCCGAGAGCGAGGAGCGGCCGGTGGCAGCCGGGGCGGAGGAGGAACGAGAGGACACCGACCGGCATGGGGACACGGGCCGGCCCGGGGGCACCGATCCGCCCCGTCCCGTCGCCGGGGCGCGGCCTGCGGACGAGGCCCGTCGGGCGCTGCGAGCCGCGCGCGAGCGCGAGGTTCGGGAGACCGGGCCGGCCGATGCGGCTGACGATCAGCCGGCCCCGCTTGCCGCGCGGGGCGCGGCCGGGAGGCCGCCGAAGACGGCGTCCTCCCCGGGGGCGCGACCGGGCGACGTGGCGCGAGAGGCCTTGCGGCGGGCGACCGGGGCGGGGAGTACTCCGGCGAGCCGTCCCGCTGAGGGGGCTTCCGGAGGCGCGCGTCCCGGTGACATCGCGCGCGAGGCGTTGCGCGCCGCGCGGGACGAGGCGAGACGGGCGGCACACTCGGAGGCCGGAGACAGTGGGGTAACGGGCCCTGGAATCAGGGGAGTTGAGGCAGGGCGCCGATCGGTCGAGCCGAACCCGGACGCTTCCCGGACTCGGCGGAGCAGACCGCGCCAGGCAGGCGGGTCCCGGGCCCGGGACCTACGCGATCTGCTCGCCGGCGCCTTCGAGTTGCCCACCGACGTGACGTC
The DNA here is from genome assembly GCF_055566975.1 of Streptomyces sp. NPDC027189. Classification (NCBI taxonomy): domain Bacteria; kingdom Bacillati; phylum Actinomycetota; class Actinomycetes; order Kitasatosporales; family Streptomycetaceae; genus Streptomyces; species Streptomyces sp. NPDC027189. The sequence continues at coordinate 30,569 of NZ_JBVHRI010000014.1, read as the reverse complement.
GGACCCGCATACGGCGCAGCCCCGGGACACTCGTGAGTCGGCTTCGGACGCGCCTCGTGTGCCGCCCCGGGACGTCCGCGAGGCGGCTTCGGACTCGTATGGTGCGTTGCCTCAGGACGCCCGCGAGGCGGCTTCCGATGCATATCGCGCGCTGCCCCAGAACGCGCACGAAGCGACTTCGGAGCCGCAGCCCGCGGAAACCCGAGACGCACGCGAGGCGACCTCGCATGCTCACCCGGCGCAACCCGGAGACGTACGCGAGGCGACTTCGGAGCCGCACCCGGCGCAGCCCGGAGACCCGCGCGTGGCGACGCCGGACTCGTCAGCCGCGCAACCCGGCGACGACGGCGAGGCGTTCCCCGTGCGGCGCCCCGCGCGGCCCGGCTCCGTACCCGGTGCGACCGCCGGCCCGCTCCTGGCACACCCCGGATCGCACTCCGGATCAGAGCCGCGAACCGCGCCCCGGGCCAACCGGCTCCCGCGCTCCATGGGATCCCCGGGCCGCGACGGTGAGCTGCGTCGTACCTTCCCCGCCTTCGCCGCGCGGGCGTCGGAGGCCGACGCCTTCGCGGAGACGTGGTGGGGGAATGCCTGGGTGACCGCCTTGGAGGAGGGGGCGCTGGATGCCGCGCGGTTGGCGCGCGGGCGGGCCTATGCAGGGCACGGGTACGTCGACGCCATCACGGTCACCCCGGGGTTGGTGCTCGCGTATGTGCACGGGAGCCGACCGCGGCCGTACCGCGTGCAGGTCAGGGTGCGGACGCTGTCCGACGGTGACTGGGACCGCTTCCTGGACGCGGCCGCCGAGCGGCCCGGGCACATCGCAGCGCTGCTCGACAAGGAGATGCCCAAGTCGCTCGCGGAGTGCGGGGTCGCGCTGCTCCCCGGCCCCGGCGAGCTCGAACCGCACTGCAGTTGCCCCGACTCCGGGCACCCCTGCAAGCACGCGGCCGCCCTCTGCTACCAGACGGCACGGCTGCTGGACGAAGACCCCTTCGTGCTGCTCCTGTTGCGCGGCCGCGGCGAACGCGAGCTGCTCGACGCGCTGTCCCGCCGTAACGCCGCCCGCGCGGCTCGCGCCGCCCAGGAGCAGAAACCCGCGCCCCTGCCCGGCGTACGCGCCCGCGACGTGATCGCCCGGCGCACACTGTCGCCGCTCCCGGCGCCGTTGCCGCCGCCCGCGCACCCCGAGCAGCCGCCGACCTACCCGGGCGCTCCGGGCGGTCCGGACCCGTTCGCGCTCGACCAGTTGGCCACGGACGCGGCGGCTCGTGCGCACGCGCTGCTCACCACGGGCCGCGATCCCGTCGCGGAACTGACGCTCTGGCAGGACGCGGTGCGTCTGGCCGCCGCCCGCCCCGGATCCGGCCTCACCGCCGCCACCCGCGCCCTGTACTCCTCGCTCGCCTCCGCGACCGGGCGCACCCCGGCCGACCTGGCGCGCGCGGTCGCCGCCTGGCGGCAGGGCGGATTCGAAGCGCTCAGGGTCCTCGAAGAGCCCTGGGACCCACCGGCCGGCCGCTTTGACCGGGCCCGCCCACTCCTCCTCGCCGCGGACCTCCCCGCCTTCCGCCCGTGGCGCAACCACCTCACCCACCCGCGGGGCCACGCCCAACTCCGCCTCGGTCACAACGGCCTCTGGTACGCCTACGAATCCGAACCGGGGCACGACGACTGGTGGCCCCGCGGCACCCCCGACCTCGACCCGGTCGGCGCACTGACGGGCCTCGGCGCACCGGGCGACCTCTGACACCGGGCACGGGACCGGGCCGCGCCGCCCGCCGACTGGCCGGATTCCTGGGCGAGTCGAGCCGCCGAGCCCCGGACGCCGACCGTCCGGGGAACGCGAGTCTCCCGGTCGGCGGGGAACATCGCCCCATCGGCCGGTCGTGGTCCGGCGCCGGTGGGTGGTCCGCTTCGACGTGAGCACCTGCGGTGGGACCACCTGGCGCCGGACCCGGCGCCACGCGAGGGGCGGGCTGGGGCCGCGGGTCCACCGACTGGCGTCGGCGGCCTCGAAGATGTCTTCGGCTCCGTCTCCCTGCTCGCCGGGTTCCTGCTGGCGGCTGCCCCTTCGGCGTGGGAACCTTGCCGGCCACGGGCCCGCCGGTGCGCCGCACCACCATGGGCGGCATCGCTTCGGTCCGCAACGCGGGTCCCGCGCCGGCCGCGAGCGGGCTCACCTTCGACGACCGGCCCTCCATCCCGGGAGCGCTGGCAGCGGTCCTGCTCAGCGGGCCGGCCGCGGCCCTCCCGATCGCCACGATCCTCAGCAGCCGACGCCAGGCAGCCCCGACGACGCCTCGCACCGCCCATGACACGCGTCCGAGACCGTCGCCGAGGCGTGGGATTCACGAGCAGACCGACGGCGGCGGGACCGTGATCTCCCGCTTGAGGATCTTGCCGGTGGGGCCCTTGGGCAGCTCGTCGGTGAAGGTGATGATGCGCGGATATTTGTAGGCTGCGACATGTTCCTTCACGTAGTCGCGGATCTCCTGCTCCGACGCCTTCTCGCCGGCCCTCAGCACCAAGACCGCCGCGACTTCCTCCCCGTGCAGCGGGTCCGGAACTCCCACGACCGCGGCCTCGGCGATCGCGGGGTGCCCGTAGAGGACCTCCTCGATCTCCCGCGGGTACACGTTGTAGCCGCCCCGGATGATCAGGTCCTTCTTGCGGTCAACGATGAAGTAGAAGCCGTCCTCGTCGACACATGCCAGGTCGCCGGTGTGGAACCAGCCGTCGCGCAGTGCGAGAGCGCTGGCGTCGGGGTTGTTGAAATAGCCCTTCATCACGTTGTCACCGCGGAGGGCGATCTCGCCGACCGCGCCGGTCTCCACGGCGGACCCGTCGTCCCCGACGAGTTTCATCTCGACTCCCCGCACGGGTGTGCCGATCGAGCCGGCCTTGCGTGGGCGGTCCGGATGGTTGAAGGCGGCCACCGGAGATGTCTCCGACAGGCCGTAGCCCTCCAGCACCGGTGCCCCGAAGGCTCGCTCGAAGCCGTGCAGCACCTCGACCGGCAGGGCCGCACCGCCCGAGACCGCGAGTCGGAGCCGGGGCGTGTTGTGCCGGTCCGGGCGCTCGGCGTGCAGGAGCGAGGAGTACATCGTCGGCACGCCCAGGAAGACGGTCACCCCGTCCCGGTGCATGACCTCCAAGGCCCGCCCCGAATCGAACCGGGGCAGCAGGGTCAGCGTCGCGCCGGCGGCTATGGCGGTGTTCATGGCGCAGGTCTGACCGAAGGCGTGGAACAGCGGCAGGCCGCCGAACAGGACGTCCTCCGGGCCGAGCAGAAGCAGGGTCTCCGCGGTGGTGGCCGTGTTGGTCAGCAGGTTTCGGTGGGTCAGTTCTGCACCCTTGGGGGTTCCGGTGGTGCCCGAGGTGTACAGGATGACGGCGGTGTCGTCGTCGGCCCGCTCGACCACGCCGGGCATGGGCCCGGCAGCGAGCAGCAGCGCTTGGAAGGCGTCGGAATCCGTGACCAGGCACGCCGCTCCGGTCTCGGCGGCTGCCTTCGCGACCTGGTCGGCGCACATCGGGTGGGCCAGCGCCGTCCGGGCCCCCGAGTCGCGGAGCACGAAGGCTGCCTCGCGGGCCGTGAGCAGCGGGTTCATCGGCACCACCACGCCACCGGCTCGCAGGATGCCGAAATACACGACCGGGAAGAGCGGCACGTTGGGCATGGTCATGGCGACGACGTCGCCTGGCCGGACACCCCGCCGGCCCAGGGCGTTGGCGAGCCGCGCACTCGCCTCGTCGAGCTGCTCGTACGTGAGGGTGGTGTCGTCGTGGCGCACGGCGACGTGCGCTCCGTGTACGGCCGCGGAGTTCACCAGGAGCGTGGCGAGATTGGGCATGACTGTGGCGTCCTCGATTCGTCTCAGTAGGTGTGCAGCGGCGGACAGCTGCAGCCAGGGCGTGCCATGCGCAGGCTCCGGGGGTGGATGACGTCGTGTGGGGTGATCCCGGCGCGTGTCACGGGGCGGGAGTGCGGTCCGGCTGCCCATCCTGCGGGGTCGGTGTCTTCGTGGCGGGCAAGCCACAGTCGCAACAGGTGCCGTTTGTGTTCCGGGGCGTCGAAGTCCTCGTACGCCGAGCGGGCGTGCAGCACCATGTGGTTGTCGAGCAGCAGCAGATCACCGGGCTGGAGATCCAGTTCGAGCCGGACGGCGGGCGAAGCGGCCGTCGTCTCGATCAGGTCGTACAACTCCCTGTCAGCGGCCCGGTCGGGACCACTGCCGCGAGCAGTGTGTGCACCGTTGGCCAAGCGGGCGCGGTCGTAGCGCATGCTGGGCCTGTCGCTGTGCCGGGTGACAAGCGGGGAGGCCAGGTACGCCCCCTCACCGGACGCGCGCTCTTCCTGGCCGCCGAAGAGGTGACTCCGGTACAGGCGCAAGGCGAGGTCCGGTCGGGCGTCGAGCACGGCGTTGTGCACGGCGGCAGCACTGGCCAGCAGCGTACGGCCGCCCGAGCGGCCCGGCCGCAGGCACATCAGGCCGAGCAGGTCCGACTCGGCGGTGTGGAACGGGAGCGCCGCCCGGGTCAGACAGGCGGGTGGCGCCGGGCCGTCCAGCACCAGGCCGACGTCCCGGATGTGGCAGAGGGTGCGGCCGTCGGCGGTCTGCGGGACGGGCCTGCCGAGGTACTGGCCGATGCCGCGCAGCACGGTGCTCGCCTCCGCCTCGCCGAGCAGATCCGGCGGTACAGCTTTGATCAGAAGGAAGCCCGGCCCCTCGACAAGCGCCGCGGCAGCGCGCTCGAGCTCGGCGGCGAGCGTGGGCAGAGGGAAGTCGCCGACGGTCATCCGCAGCAGTGTGGCGGCGCGCCCGCGGGCGGTGTGCACCCCCGTACGCAGTTCCTCACCGTGCTCGGCGGACAGCCTCACCACCCAGTCGTCACGGCCCGCCAGATCGGGTCCGTACCACAGGGCGGGGCCCGTGAACGGTTCGGTCGGCACCGCCGGCGTATCCGGGGTTTCGGCCATGGTCGCCTCCGCGAGGTCTGGTGAGCCGAGCAGCTTTCTTCCGGCGGCGCGGCGGGCGGGCGGCGCGGCCGCCGGTCGCCCTACGGGCAGCGTTGAACGGGGATGCTACGAATCACTCGTCCGTCATGCTTGACGTACGGGGACGGGAAACTTAACTTCTGGGGACCCGCCGCCCTTGGAGCGTGCCCATGAGGCCCCTTGCCCGCACCGCCGCGCTGAACGGCTATGTCGAGCTCAGCCGATCTCTCGGTCTCGATCCCCGTGTGCTGATGAAGGGCGTCGGCCTGGACACCGCGGACCTGGCCGTGCAGGACCGGTGGATCTCCGGCACGGCGGTGGTCAGGCTGCTGGAGCTGTCGGCCGCCGCCTCCGGGCGCGAGGACTTCGGTCTGCTCCTGGCGGAGCTGCGGCGCTTCTCCAACCTCGGCCCCATCAGCCTGCTCGTCCGTGAAGAGCCTGACGTGCGCAGCGCGTTGTCACTGCTGATCCGCCATCAGCACACGTACAACGAGGTCCTGCACGCCCGGCTCTCGGAGGGCAACGGGGTGGCCACGCTCAAGGTGGACCTCCGGCTCGGGGAGCCGCAGCCGGCCCGGCAGGGCACGGAACTCGCCGTGGGCGTGTTCCACCGCGTGCTGTGCGGCTTCCTCGGCCCGCGCTGGCGCCCGTTGTCGGTGTGCTTCGCACACCGAGCGCCGCGGGACACCGCAGGCCATCGCCGCATGTTCGGGCCCTTGGTGGAGTTCGACCGCGACTTCAACGGCATCGTCTTCTACGCCGCGGACCTGGACGCCCCCAACTCCATGGCCGATGCCCAGCTGCGCAGCTACACCCGGCAGTACTTCGAGCCCATCGCAGTCCCCAGGGAGTCATCCGAGGCCGACCGGGTGCGCGAGCTCATCGAGGCGCTGCTGCCGACCGGGCGCTGCTCCATCGAGCAGATCGCACGCAGCCTCGGCGTCGACCGGCGCACCGTTCACCGTCATCTGGCTCGCTCCGGGGAGACGTTCTCCTCCCTGCTCAATTCGACCCGCAGGGCGCTCGCCGAGCAGTTCGTCGCCAATCCCAGCCGTTCCCTGACCGAGGTTTCCACACTGCTCGGGTTTTCGTCGCTGAGTGCGTTCTCCCGGTGGTTCCACGAATACTTCGGCACCGGTCCGCGGGAGTGGCGCAAGAGCGGGGGCGGCTCGGCGACCCGCGGCGGAAGCTGAGCCCGCAGCAGGACGCATACATACGGGCGGCAGGACCGGTGGACCCGCGCGTGTGTCCCCGATTGACAAGTCACCTGTCACCGCAGGCAAAGCGGGCACGTGCCGCCCGCCCTACCGTGGCACCACCGCGCAGGCGGTCGGCTTCCGGAGGGAGCGCTCTGCTACTCCCCTGAGGGCACTTCCTCCGGACCAGCCCGCAATCATCTCGGTCAGGTGTCGCCACCGGCCCGGACGTCAGCCTCCGCAGGCCCTGTCGTCGCGTCCGCCGCCTGCTCCGTGACGCGATCACCCCTTCGACAAGGAGAAGCACCGTGCACTTCCACGACGACTCTCTCTTCCCCGAGAACCAGGAAAAGCTGGTGATCCAGGCCGCGCCGTACGGCCCCGAGTGGCTTCCTGGCGACGCGGACGACCTGCCACTGACCATGGACGAGCACGTACAGGCGGCCGTCGACTGCTACAACGCCGGCGCGACGGTGCTCCACATCCACGTGCGTGAGCTCGACGGCAAGGGCTCCAAGCGGATGTCGATGTTCAATGAACTGCTGGGACGGCTGCGCGAGGCCGTGCCGGACATGGTGCTCCAGATCGGCGGTTCGATCTCCTTCGCCCCCGAGGGCGAGGGCGGTGACGCCAAGTGGCTCGCCTACGACACCCGTCACCTGCTGGCCGAACTCACCCCGGCGCCGGACCAGGTCACGATCGCGATCAACACCAGCCAGATGAACATCGTCGAGATCATGAACGACGACGACCTCGAGGGCACCTCGATCGCGAAGCCGGACTACTACCGGGCGTACCGCGACATGGTCGTCGAGGCCGGTCCGGAGTTCTACCTGGAGCACCTCAAGCGGCTGCGCGCGAACGGTATCCAGCCGCACTTCCAACTCGCCCACCTGGCCCAGCTGGAGACCGTGGAGCGGCTGATCCGGGCCGGTGTCCACACCGGACCGCTGATCCTCAACTACGTGGCGATCGGCGGCGGTTTCGCCGGGCGGCACCCCGCCGACCTGATCGAGTTCATGCGCCGAGTCCCGGACGGCGCCGTTCTGACCATCGAGAGCTCCATGCGCGCCGTGGCCCCGATGAACGCCGTCGCCATCGCCCTCGGCCAGCACGTTCGCGTCGGCAACGAGGACAACCTCTGGCGCGCCAAGGGCGAGCGGATGTCCTCCGTGGCACAGGTCGAGCAGATGGTGGCGATCTCCGAGGCGCTCGGCCGTGAGATCGCCACCGGCGCCGACGCCAAGCGGATCTACAAGATCGGCGAGTACTACGCAGACGCCGACGAGACCATCGCCCGGCTCGGCATGGTGCCCAACCGTCGCCCGGGGCAGCGCGGCTTCATGCTGCGCGACGTCACGGCCTGACTCCCGCCTCCCCGGCGCCGGGGCCCGTCCCCGCACACAGGTAACACCCCACCCGCGCGATTCCTTCGGAGCACTCTGTGGCACACGCCGTCCGCTTCTACCAAACCGGTGGCCCCGACGTCCTGTCGTGGGAGGAGGTCACCGTCGGCGATCCCGGCCCCGGCGAGGTGCGTATCCGGCACGAGGCCGTCGGCCTCAACTTCGCCGACACGTACTTCCGCAGCGGGCTCTATCCGGTCCGCCTGCCCGACGGCATCGGTGTCGAGGCCGCCGGCGTGGTGGAGGCGGTGGGCGAAGGCGTCACCGACGTCGCCGAGGGCGACCGGGTGACGTACACCGGAAGTCCGCTCGGTGCCTACAGCACGGAGCGGGTCATGCCCGCCTCGCACCTGATCAAGCTGCCCCCCGAGATCAGCTGCGAGACGGCGGCCGCGATGACGATGCGCGGCCTGACCGCGGCCTATCTGCTGCGCAGGATCCATCCGCTCAAGTCCGGCGACACCGTGCTGCTGCACGCCGCGGCGGGCGGGGTGGGCCTGATCGTGTGCCAGTGGGCCGCGCTGCTCGGCATCCGTGTGATCGGAACGGTGTCCAGTGAGGAGAAGGCTGACATCGCCCGAGCACACGGATGCGAGCACGTCATCCGCTACCGGCGCGAGAACGTGGCCGACCGGGTCCGCGAGCTGACCGGCGGCGCGGGTGTCCCGGTCGTGTTCGACAGTGTGGGCAAGGACACCTTCGCGGGATCCCTCGCCTCACTGGCCCGCCGCGGGCTCCTCGTGTGCTTCGGCACCGCCTCGGGCCCCGTGCCGCCGATCGACGCGATGCAACTCGCCGTCCAGGGCTCGCTGTTCGTCACCCGACCCGCCCTGGCCGACTACATCGCCGACCCCGCCGAGCGCGCCGCGCTGGCGGGCGAGCTGTTCGAGCACGTCGCCTCCGGGCGCATCAAGATCGAAATCAATCAGCGTTACGCCCTCGAGGACGCGGAGCAGGCGCACTGCGATCTGGAAGCCGGCCGGACCACCGGATCCTCCGTCTTCGTCCTGTGAGAGGGCGCACCCCGTTCCACCCCAGGGAGTGAGCATCCATGCCAGACACCCTCTCGTCGTTGCCGCGGCAGGCCCCGGCGCTGGTGCGCCCGAGCGCGCGCCGCACATCCATCGTGGCCGAGCCGCTGACCTGCACCATCGGTGCCGAGCTCAGCGGTGTGAGCCTGGCCGAAGCGGCCCGTGACGACGGCTTGTTCGCCGAGATCAAGAGCCTGCTGCTGGAGTACAAGGTCCTCTTCCTGCGGGATCAGGACATCTCGCGTGCCGACCACGTCGCGTTCGCCTCGCGTTTCGGCCCGCTGGAGGACCACCCCGTCGCCGGCAGCGACCCCGATCATCCCGGGCTGGTCCGGATCTACAAGGACCTGGACAGCCCCCCCGAGCACTACGAGAACGCCCTGCACACGGACGGCACATGGCGGGTGAACCCGTCGATGGGCGCCGTACTGCGCTGCGTCGAATCGCCCCCGGTCGGCGGTGACACGATCTGGGTGAACATGGTCGAGGCCTACGGCCGGCTCCCTGACCACATCAAGACCCGGATCGAGGGGCTGCGCGCCCGGCACAGCATCGAGGCCACCTTCGGCGCTGTCATGCCCGACGAACGGCGCCACGCGCTCAAAGAGCGGTTCCCGGACGCCGAGCATCCGGTCGTGCGCACCCACCCGGAGACGGGCGAGAAGATCCTCTTCGTCAACGCGTTCGCGACGCACTTCGTCAACTACCACACGCCCGAGAACGTGCGTTTCGGCCAGGACTACGCGCCGGGCGCGAGCCACCTGCTCACCTATCTGATCAGCCAGGCCGCGATCCCCGAGTACCAGGTGCGCTGGCGCTGGAGTCCCAACAGCGTGGCCATCTGGGACAACCGCTCCACCCAGCACTACGCCGTCCAGGACTACTGGCCCGCCGTCCGCAAGATGGAGCGCGCCGGAATCGTGGGCGACAGACCGTTCTGACCTTCCCTTTCGAGCAGTCGAGGTGATGACAATGAAGTTTCACACCACTGCGCAGTCCACGGCCCCGACCGCATCCGTGTCGGAGTGGCCCGTGTCCAAAAGCTATGCCTGGACAGTCTTCGCACTCGGCTTCGGCCTGCTGCTGTCCGACTACATGTCCCGCCAAGTCCTCAACGCCGTCTTCCCGATGCTGAAGGCCGAATGGCTGCTGTCCGACGCCGCCCTGGGGTCGCTCAGCGGCATCGTGGCCCTGACGGTCGGCGTGCTCACCTTCCCCATGTCCCTACTGGCCGACCGGTGGGGGAGGGTGCGGAGCCTGCTGCTCGCCGCCACCATGTGGAGCCTGGCCACCCTGGGGTGCGCCGTATCGGCGAGCTACGGCGAGATGTTCGTCGGCCGTCTCTTCGTCGGCATCGGTGAGGCGGCATACGGCAGCGTGGGAATCGCCGTGGTCCTCAGCATTTTCCCCGCCGCGCTGCGGGCCACCCTCTCCGGCGCCTTCATCGCTGGAGGAGCCTTCGGCTCGGTACTCGGCGTGGCCCTCGGCGGCGCCGTGGCCCAGGCGGCCGGCTGGCGTTGGGCGTTCGCCGCGATGGGGATCTTCGGCCTGGTGCTCGCCGCGGTGTACGGGGTCGTGGTCAAGGAGAGCAGACTGGCGCCGCGTGGACGGCCGGCCGGTGCCGAGGGCGGTGCAGAGGCGAGCGGTCGGCTGCGCACTCACCTGCCCCGCCTGTTCTCCTCCGTCTCGGTCATCAGCGCCTACATCGGCAGCGGACTGCAACTGTTCATCGCCGCCGCGCTCCTGGGCTGGCTGCCCAGCTTCTTCAACCGCTACTACCACATGGCACCGGCCAAGGCGGGCGGGGCCGCCGGTGGCTTCGCGATGATCATCGGCCTGGGCATGATCCTCGGGGGCGTCGCATCCGACCGCGTCAGCTCCACCGCCCCGATCCGCAAGTGGGCCGTCGCGGTCGGCTGCAGCCTCGGTGCGCTCCTCCTGCTGACCCTCACCTTCCAACTGCCCACCGGACCAGCCCAGTTGCTCGCCCTGGCCGCCGGTTGCCTGCTGTCGGCCGGTTCCGCCGGACCCGCGGCGGCCATGGTGGCGAACCTGACCCCCGCCTCCATCGCCGCGACCGCGTTCGCCACCCTCACCCTGGCCAACAGCCTGCTCGGGCTGGCCCCCGGCCCCGCCGTCACGGGCGCGCTCGCGGACCGCTTCGGCCTGCTGGGCGCCCTGCGCATCGTGCCCCTCGTCGCGGTCGCAGCCGCGGCGGTCTTCCTGGTCGGCAGGCACTGGTACGAACGCGACCTCCTCCGCCTCGACGACCTCGCCACGAGGGCGGAGCCCAAGCACCCGTCGGAGGTCCCCTCATGAGCCCCACCGGGCAATCCACCGTGGTCATCGTCCCCGGTCTGCGCGACCACGTTTCGGACCACTGGCAGACCGTGCTGGCCGAACGGCTCGTCAAGGCCGGCCGCGCCGTTCGCACCGTTCCCCCGGTGGCCGCGGAACGGCTCAGCCTGGACGTCCAGGTCGGCAATCTGGCCGCGACGCTGGCGCCCCTGGACGGGCCGGTCCTGCTGGTCGCCCACAGTGCCGGAGCCATCACCACGGTGCACTGGGCCGGGCGCCACCGTGCCGACGTACGCGGCGCGCTGCTCGCCACGCCACCGGACTTCGAGACGCCGCTGCCGGACGGCTACCCCACCCCTGCCGAACTGGCGGACCACGGTTGGACTCCCGTGCCCCGCGTGCCGCTTCCTTTCCCCACCCTCGTCGCCGCCAGCGCCGACGACCCGCTCGGCGCACCGGGCCGCGTCGCCGAGCTGGCCCGGAACTGGCGCAGTCGCCTGGTGCAGCTGGGCGCGGTCGGCCACCTCAACCCGGCCTCGGGACACGGTGAGTGGCCCCTTGCCGAGGAACTGATCCGCATGCTGGAGTCCGACTCCCGCAGCGCACCGCTCGGGGCGACGCGCACCGGAGGGCACTCATGAGTCCGGACACCGAACCGCTGTGGACACCGGGGCGCCGCGAACTGGAGGACTCCAACGTCGCAGTGTTCATGGAATGGCTGGAAGAGACCCGCGGCCTGCACTTCGCCGACTACGCGGAGCTGTGGCGGTGGAGCTCCACCGACCTCCCGGGCTTCTGGTCGGCGGTGTGGGAGTACTACGGACTGGACGCCGTCACCGGGTACGACGAGGTGCTGGGCGACGCCACCATGCCAGGAGCCCGCTGGTTCACCGGCGCCCGGCTGAACTTCGCCGAACGGTGCCTCGCCCAGGCCACCGACGCCCGTCCGGCACTGGTCAGCGTGACCGAGGACGGCGAACCTGTCGAGACGTCGTGGGCCCAGCTGCGCCGCGAGGTCACGAACGTCTCCGCCGCCCTTCGGCGGATGGGCGTGCGCCCCGGCGACTGCGTCGCCGGGTATCTCACCAACCTGCCGCAGGCGGTGGTGGCACTGCTGGCCACCGCGGCGATCGGCGCCGTGTGGACGGCCTGCTCACCCGACTTCGGCACCCCCAGCGTGCTTGCCCGGCTGAGGCAGGTCCGGCCGACGGTCCTCGTCGCCGCGGACGGCTACCGCTACGGAGGTAAGGAGCACGACAGACGCCATACGGTCACCGAGCTCCTGGACGGACTGCCGACCGTCCGCCACCTCCTGGCGGTCGACGACCTCTTCCCACAGCAGACGGACGCATGGTCCATACGATCCGGCGTCACCGTGCACGCCTGGTCCGCCCTGCCGTCCACCGCCCGGGCACTGGACTTCGCCGACGTACCCTTCGACCACCCGCTGTGGATTCTGTGGTCGTCGGGAACCACCGGTGTCCCCAAGGGAATCGTGCAGGGTCACGGCGGCATCGTCGTGGAATTGCTGAAGGCGCTGGGGCTCGGTGCCGACCTGCGCCCCGAGGACCGGTACCTGTTCGTCACCTCCACCAGCTGGATGGTGTGGAACTTCCTGGTCGGCGGTCTGCTGCACGGCAGCACGATCGTTCTCTACGACGGCAGCCCAACGTATCCCGACGCCGTCGGCGCCTGGCGGGTCGCCGAACGGACCAGGGCGACGATGGTCGGGCTCGGCGCTGCCTATCTCGCGGCCGTGGAGAAATCGGGTCTGCATCCGGCGGCCGACCTCGATCTCGATGCGGTGCGCTCGGTCCTGCAGACGGGGTCGGCCATGGCATCGAGCACCTGGCGTTGGGTCCATGACCGGCTCGCTCCCGGCGTGTGGCTGCAGTCGATCTGCGGCGGGACCGACGTCTGCTCCGTGCTCGCGGGCGGCTCTGCCCTCCTCCCGGTGCGTGCAGGCCGCATTCAGTGCCCGGCGCTCGGTGTGGCGCTGGCCGCGTGGGACGAGACGGGACGGCCTCTGATCGGCGAGCAGGGAGAGCTGGTGGTGACCGCCCCACTGCCGTCCATGCCACTGCGCTTCGTCGACGACCCCGGTGACGCACGCTACCGGGCCAGCTACTTCGACACCTACCCAGGCGTGTGGCGGCACGGTGACTGGGTGACCATGGAAACGGACCTGTCCCTCGTCGTGTCCGGCCGTTCCGACTCCACGCTCAATCGCATGGGGGTGCGGATGGGGTCGGCGGACATCTATGGGGTGGTGGAGCAACTGCCCGGCATCTCGGACAGCCTCGTCGTCGGTGTCGAGCAGGCCGACGGCGACTACTTCATGCCGCTGTTCGTCGTGACCGGCGATGACGAGGAATCCGACGATCGCCTGTGGGAGCGGATCACGGCGGCCATCCGAGAGCAGTTGTCCCCACGCCATGTGCCCGACGTGATCGTGCGGGTGCCCGCGGTGCCCCGCACGCTGACCGGGAAGAAGCTCGAGGTGCCGGTCAAACGGCTTCTGCAGGGCGCGCGCGTGGCCGACGTCACCGGTCCTGGCGCCGTCACCGATGGCCACATGCTGGACTGGTTCGCGGAATTCGGAGCAAGAAGGGGTACGTGAAGCCGGACGCGGCGGATCTTCGCGGAGCCGTCACAACATGGACGGCTTGCACGGGGGCTCCGACCCGAGCACGTGAGAATTTGTGAGATGTGAGAGCGTGCAGGGCGTGAGTGAGACACCGACGAACACCCTGCAATACCGCTTTGACGGGCGAGAAGACGCCCCAGTCCTGATCTTGGGTCCCTCACTGGGTACGACATGGCACATGTCGTAGAAGCCGTCCAGGGCCGTCCATCCAGTCCTATGCGGACATGTATGTCCAGTTTCGGGATCCTGTGCCGGGAGGGTGTCCACGGGGTCTGTGATTCGCGTGTGACAGCTGACTGCACGACGAAGCCCCGCCATGTTCTGGCGGGGCTTCTACGCGCAGCGGGCTACGACGACGTGCAGTGTCCGGCGTGGGCACCGTTGTACTCCGGGTGAGGGGGGCTTCCCCAAGCTCGGCATCTCCTCACGTGCCTCGCTGCGGGATGCGTTGGCCGAGGTGGCGCGTCCGTCGGAGACCGAGGCGCCGACCGGCCGGACATGACCTGCCGACGCCGAGCGTCGACGGTCAGGTTCTTCACGTGACCGTCGACACCGCGGCGGCACTTCCCTTCGTGCGGCCTCAGTCCAGCACCTTCAGGGCGCCGGACACAGCGCCCTCGAGGAACTCCCGGTCCGCGTGGGCCTTGCCCATCACACGCATGCCCTGGATGAACGTCGTCAGAAAGCGGGCCAGCTCGGCCGGACGCTTCTCGGCGGCCAGCTCACCCCGAACCTGGGCGCGCTGCAACGCTTCGGTCAGCGCGGACTCGACGGTGGCCATGGTCGACTTCACACGTTCGACTGTGGCCTCGTGCGCCGCGCGCTCCGTAGCCGCGTTGACCAGCAGGCAGCCGCGCTCGGGGTCCGCGAGGTCCGCTTCGGCCATGGCGAGCAGCGTCTCCCGAAGTGCCGCACGGATGTCGCAGGCGGAATCGAGTCGCTCCACGAGCGAGGCGGCCTGGTCGTCGCAATAGCGTTTCAGGGCCTGGGCGTACAGGCCCTCCTTGGAGCCGAACGCGCCGTACAGACTGCCGCTGCCGATGCCCAGTTCCATCGTCAGTTGCGGCAGTGACGTCGCGTTGTAGCCCTGACGCCAGAAGAGGTCCATGGCCCGCTCCAGTACCTGGTCTGTGTCGAACATCCGAGGGCGTGCCATGAAACGACCGTAGCATTTTTGGAATGTTTATTCCAGTATCGGGGAGGTCGATCACCGAGGGGACAACCGCGTCCCGGGCCGGCAGCCGCGACGGCCGGACCGGAGCGCGGAGCCGAGGTGTGCCCGAGTGCTGCGCCCGCTCAGTTCTGAGCGGCCGTGGCGCTGATCGCGGCGGTGATCGGCTGGTCCTCGACGAACGCGTCGAAGCCCACCAGCAGGCCGGCCTTGATCGTCAGGACATGCACGATGGCTGAGTCGAAGGGCGTCCCGGTGGCACGGCCGGTCCCGCGGGTACGTCCCACAGCCACCACCGTGTCGGCCCCCGCGTCGAAGAACCGCTCGATCTCGATGCGGCTGTCGATCAGATCGAAGGTGTTCTTGAACAGCGCGGCGAAGCCCGGCAGGCCCGCGTACTCGCCGCCGTAGGCGAGGTCGTTCGTGACATGTATCCGGATCTCGGGGGAGGTGATGGTCGCGAGGGCTTCCCGGTCGGAGTGCAGGAGAGCCTCGTACATCGACTCGGCGACCTGGCGGGGAGTGGGGGTGTAGGGGGCGGACTCGGGCATGGCTGTCTCCTTGGATCCGGGGTGAACGGTGAAGGGGCGCACCGGTCTGCGGGCGCGGGGTTCGGGCGGTTGCCCGCGGTTGGTCAAGCCGGATGCCGCCGCGGCTGCGGCAGCGTGTCCGCGGGGTGCTCCTCGAGGATCCGGTGGCCCGAGCGGGCCAGGCCCCCTCCTCGTACGTCCGGTGCGTACCGACCGGCCTGGACGGCGCCAAGAGGCGAGCAGAAGCCGAAGTCGTGGGTCATGCCGTAGACCTTGGCAAGACAGTCACATGGAGCGCATGAGTCGATCGACTGCATCGAGCAGGGCGCGGAGAGGGCGTGTGTCCGTTCCGCGCCCCCGCGACGCGCGGGTGGCTCCGGGCGGGTGTCACAGGGTCTTGACGAGTCCGCCGTCGATGGTGAAGTCGGCGCCGGTGACGTTGCCGGTGCGGTGGCTGGCCAGCAGCAGGGCGAGGTCGGCGACCTCGTCGGGGCGGGTGAAGCGGCCGGTGGCCAGGCCGCCGAGGCCCGCGACGATGGCCTCGCGTGCCGCGTCACGTCCGACGCCCATGGCGTTGGCGACGGTATCGGCCATGCCGCCGTCGGCCAGCCAGATGTCGGTCTCGACCGGTCCCGGGCTGATGGTGTTGACGCGGACGCCCTGGGGGCCGACCTCCTTGGAGAGCGACTTGGCGAAGCTGGCCAGGGCGGCCTTGGATGCCGCGTAGTCGACGATGCTCGGGTCGGGCAGGATCGCGTTCACGGAGCCGATGTTGATGATTGCTCCGCGGCTCGCCAGTAGGTGGGGGAGGGCTGCCCGGCTGGCCCGCACGGCGCTGAACAGGTTGGTGTTGAAGGTCTGCGTCCAGTCGTCGTCGCTGACGGACGAGAACCCGCCCAGGCGCGGAGCGACCGAGCCGACGTTGTTGACGAGTACGTCGACGCTGCCGAAGTGGGTGACCGCCGTGTCGATGAGGGCGGCGGCGCCGTCGGCCGTGCTCAGGTCCACCGGCAGCGAGACGAGACCGTGCCGCTCGCTCAGCTCGGCGAGCTCCTTGCCCGGGTTGCGTGCGCCTGCGACCACGTGAGCGCCCTCGTGAGCGAAGGCGCGGGCGACAGCCAGGCCGATGCCCCTGCTGGCACCGGTGACGACGACGACCTTGTTGTCGAGTTCGAGATCCATGACCTCACACCTTTTCTGGATTGATCAATACGTAACCCGTGTGCGGAAGGGGGTTCCCTTGCCGTGGTGATGTCACCGTAGCAATAATGGATAGTTCAATCAAGAACTATTTTGGGAGTGGGCATGGACCTGGACCACCGACGGGGAGTTGTCACCGGAGCGGGCAGCGGGATCGGCCGCGAGATGGCCCTGCGACTGGCCGCACGGGGCGCGGAGCTCGTGCTGGTCGGCCGACGCCGGCAGACCCTCCAGCGGACCGCGGACCTCATGCGCGACGCGGGCGGCACCGCACATGTTGCCGTCGCCGACCTCACCGAGCCCGGAACGCCCGCCCGGATCGCCCGTCGGGCCCAGGACGTGTTCGGCGACTACGGCCTCCTCATCAGCAACGCCGGAAACGTGAGGGCCGGCAGCCTGCGTGAGCACAGCGCGGAGGACATCCAGGCCATGATCGCGCTCAACCTCACCGCTCCTGTGCTGCTGTCCCGGGCGGCGTTGCCCGCACTTCGGCCACCGACACCCGAAAAGCAGGCCCTGCTGCTGAACATCGCGAGCGGGGTCGCGCTGGTGAATCTGCCCTTCTACACGGTCTACTCCGCCACCAAGAGCGGTCTGGCGGCCTTCGGCCATGCACTGCGCCGGGAATTGCACGGCACACCGGTCCATGTGGCGACGGCCTATCCCGGTGCGACCGACACGGACATGATGGCGACATCCCGAGCCGGAGACGAACTGGGCTTCGGACGACGTGAGGTCACCGACGTGGTGCGTGACATCTTCGCCGCCCTGGAGCAGGGCCGGCACGAGATCAACACCGCACTGCCCGCGCGTCGGGCGCTGCAGGACCTCCATCGGCGGGACCCGCTGGCCGTGGACGCGCAACTCGCGCCGAAGCTGCGGGAGATGGAGAACGCGGTGCGCGGGCACCGCAGCATCTGACACCGCGCACCGCGGACAAGTCACCCGCCCAGTCCGGGCGGGAGACGGCGCTACAGCACTGGGCCGGCCCGCATCGCCGGTGTTCTTCCGGCAGCCTGCCCGGCGGCTGTGGGAGCGCACTTCGGGGCCGCGCCATGCTGGCAGCCCGTGTCGATGGACGCCGGGGGTGTCCGACCAGCGGGGCTCTGCGCCTCCAGCTGCCACGGCGCCACCGTGGGCTTCACCGTGGCCCCGCAGTCGTGGACCGTGCAGGCCGCGGAGCACAGCGGCGCTTGCCCAAGCTCCACAGGCCCATGACGACGGCGATGCCGAGGTGGAAGAGGATGCCTGCTGGCAGCAGCATCCAGCGGACGCGTTGGGGCATGAGCAGTGCGGCGGCCAGGGCGATCTCGAGGAGCAGAGGGCCCCAGGTCATCGCGGCGACGCCCAGGGGGTGGTCGACGATGGCGCTGAGCGCGGGCCGCAGCCAGTGGGGTGCGCCGAAGTCGTAGTTGTTGATCCAGTAGTACAGGGCACTGCCGTCGGCCCATTCGGCGTGGGGGAGTTTGGCCACGCACGACTGGAAGTAGAGCACCGCTATCTGGACGCGTGCCACGACGATTTCACGTTGTGTGCCGGGCACTCAAGGAGTTCAGAAGGGCGGCTCCGCGTTCGGCGTCGTCCACGCTCACCGCGAATTCCCTGCCCTTTGACGGGTGGATGACCAGGCACTCGCCGCCGCGCAGCATCACGGTGGTTCCCAGCCCACTCAGCCGGTAGCCCCAGCCACCGACCTGGGCGGGCGTGCGGCTCTCGACGCGTGCCGACTCCACGTCCTCGACGGCCCAGTGTCGTGTGGGCCAGCCGAAGGGACCGAAGGCGACGTCCAGACCCTGCTCGCTGACTCGTGCCTGCACCGAGGAGCAGCCGAGGACCAGAACGGAGGCGAGGGTGAACGGCGTGGCCGCCAGCAGGAACGGAAGGTCCGTCAGACCCGCGAGCGCCGACACGAAGACGGTGATCGCGAGCAGCCCGGTCAGGGCGGCGAGCGCATGGAGCCAGGAGTTCGACGTGCGGGCGAGCCATACGACCCGCTGCCCGGCGGGAATGTCCAGGGTCGGGCCGTCCGCCGCGGGCCGGGGCTCGTCCGGCGCCCGGCGCGCGGCCAGCAGACCGGCCGCGCCCGCTGCGGCCGCTACGACGAGCGTGCCCACGACCCCGCTCGTCACCGATCCCGCCTCGTGCCAGTCCGCGCGGTCCAGATTCGCCCGTACGACCGATGCCTGCCCGCCGAGCAGTGTCACACCGCCGAAGCCGAGGCCCGCAGCAGCCCACCCTGGTACGCCGCGACCGGCCCCTGCCCGGCGCAGCGTCAGCACGACGACGAACGCCAGCACACCCCAGATCAGCGCGGGGAACAGTGCCGCGGCCCAGAGCGGCATGGAGTCGTCGGGCCTGCCCGAGCCGGCGTGCCAGTGGGTCGCCAGTCGGTCCGGGAGCCGGCCGCTGGCGGCCAACGGCAGCGCCACCAACAGGGCCAGGACGCCGACGCCCCAGCCGACGGCGCCCCACGCCGCTCCGCTCTTGCGTACCTGCTCGGTCACGAGATCCCCCTGATCATGTCGATGAGGTCGTTCTTGCTGTAGCCGAGGTGCGCCGCGTCGGTCACCAGGTCGCGTACGCGGTGCAGCAGGACGGAGCGCTGGTCCGCCCCGTCGGCCACCGTCACGCCCCGGCCCCGCCGGAACTCCAGCACCCCCTCGTCGCGCAGCGCCCGAAGGCCCCGTAGAACTGTGTTGACGTTCACATCCAGGGTCTGGGAAAGGTCCCGGGCCGGGGGAAGACGGTCTCCCGGCCCGCACTCGCCCTCGGCGATGGCGCGCCGGATCGCGCCGGCCACCTGCTCGTGCAGGGGGCGGCTGTCCGCGGTGTTCAGCCTCAACAGCATGGTGCTAGTGAAGATAGCACCAACTGCCGTGAGATCAAGAAGATCGCCAAGTCCAGGCCAGTCGAGCACGGCCTACCCTTCTCGACCTGGAGCCTGGTCAAACTGGCCGAATTCCTGGTTGCCGAGGGGGTGGTCGACGACATCAGCCACGAGGGCCTGCGCATCCTGCTCCGCGAGGAAGGCGTCACCTTTCAACGCCTGAAGACCTGGAAGACCTCCCGCGACCCTGACTACGCGGTCAAAAAGGCCCGCGTCGAGCACCTCTACGCCATCGCCGACGGCGAGGTCATACCCGAGGCTGGCGAGCCAGAAGTCGTCTTCTGCATGGACGAGTTCGGCCCCCTCAATCTCCAGCCCCACCCCGGCCGCCAGTGGACCGGATGCGGCGGCAAGCACAAGGACCCCGTCCGCGAACCGCGCCCGCGCCGCCGCGCGACCTACACCCCGCCCGCACGGCGTCCGCCACCTGTTCGCCGCCTACGACCTGGGTAAAGACCAGCTCTACGGCCACATCAAGAAGACCAAGAACCGCTCCAAGTTCCTGGAGTTCTGCCGCTACCTGCGCTCCCTCCACCCCGTCGGCAAGCGCATCGCGATCATCTGCGACAACTACTCCCCGCACCTGACCACCAAACGCTGCCGCCGCGTCGCCGACTGGGCCGAGGCCAACAACGTCGAGATCGCCTATACCCCGACCGACAGCTCATGGCTCAACCGCATCGAGGCCCAGTTCACCGCCCTGCGCTACTTCGCCCTCGATGGCACCGACCACCCCACCCACAAGGCCCAGGGCAGCGTGATCCGCCGCTACATCATCTGGCGGAACAAGCACGCCGCCGACAAGCGCCTCAAAGCCCTCGTGAGGAGAGCCAACGCAGCCTGACCTGCAACAGCAGCGGCAACAGGCGACGTCACCACAGGTGAAGGAAGCTCCGGACATCGTCATAGCCGTCGAGGGCCCGACCGTCCACATCCGACGGGTCCGCCTCGGCTCGCGCCGCCAGCGACTGTGCCAGGGCACGGGCCTCATCGCTGAGATGCCCAAAGCGTCGAGCGGTATGGCCCAGGCACAGCCCAGCCAGCCCGAGCAGCGGACTACCCGACACAGCCCGCGTCCCGACCTGCACGCACCAGTGCTCGACGAACCCCGCGTCGTCGTCGTTCAACGCGGTGCCGACCAGGACTCCCGCCGCCTCGCCCTCTGCCGAGCGGTCACGCAGGGCCTGCTCCAACGTCTCGACCACCACCCCGTGAGGCAGCGCGGGAGGGTTCTCGAAGCTCAGATGAGAATGCACCTCGCGAGACTACGCGGACCGTATCCAACGGCTACCTGCCGCGGACCCGTCCGGCAAGCCGGGGCGAACGTTGCTTGATGCGGCACTAGTTCCCTGGCGCTTGCACGGCCTTCGTGCACGCTCGCCCCGAGGAGCTGCTGTGCCCTGACTGTCAGCGCGGGGCCGTGTTGTCACGTCCGATGTCGCCGAGTGCCTGGTAGGAGAGCCCCGAGCGTAGAGGATGTGGGGGGACTGGCCGGAGGCGCCTTGGCGCAACTTCGCGGCCGCCTGCTCGTCGAGGAGCAACTCCTTCTTCCCCGTGGGGACACGCCCGCGACGGCCAGCCTCGGTGCACACGACCTGCCACATTCAGCTCATGGCATAGGTGTTGAGGCGGGCACGCGTGAGCGCCACGTACAGGGCACGATGGTCCTCCCGTGCAGGGTCGAGGCCGTGCGCCAGGGCCGAGGCGTCTGCCGGGCTCAGCTTGACGGCTACCGTGTTCCACTCTCGCCCTTTGGACTGGTGACAGGTAAGGCCAGGTCTCAACTGGTCATTGACGAGCCGAAGTTGTAGACGCTCCAGTGCGCGGATCGGTTTGCGCGCGAGCTGTGTCGTAGCGATCCCCGGAATGAGGTCCGCGAGACTGGAAGTCAGTCTCTGCCACACCAAGGCCGGTTGGCGACCGTCCTTGAGGTCAGCCACCGCGGCCTGCAGGCAGGGGCGGATCGTTGTCGCTAGCGCCTCCTTGTCCAGCCCGAGCGTGACCAGAGCATCGTGCAGAAATACTGCCTGTGTGCCCAGCGCATTCTGTGCGATCTCATTGAGGAGCAGGGTGCAGATCGCCTCTTGAACCTGACCGACACCGGGCTTGATGGCGAGGGGCAGGACGCGCGGATCGCACTCCCACAGTGCCTTCCACTTGAGTGCGAGGACCATGTCGGCATCGCGGGCAGAACCGGCCGGCAGCGTGACGGGCACGCGTCGTCGCAGGCGCCGCGTAAGCCATGCCTGTCTGTCGGTTCCCCACCGAAAGGAGTCGTCCAGGTAGTGCGTGGAGAAGCCGTTCTCCCTTATGTATGCCGCCATAGCAGCGGGACGGGCGCCTCTGAACTGGTAGAGGGCCTGCCACGGATCGCCGACCAAGGTGAGAGAGCTGGACGCTGACGCAGCGAGTGAGAAGATGTCCCGGTCCAGATCGTTGGCGTCGAACACCTCATCAACCGTCAACGAGCGCACCGAGGTCTCGAAGTACGAGATCAGTGCTCGGCGTGCGGGACCAGCTGGGAGGGCCTCTTGAAGAACCTCCCGTACGTTGTCATGGGTACATGCGCCAGCGGAGACCGCTTCCTTGAAGTGCATGGCTGATGGGTGGCTCGCGGTCTGGGGCTCGTTGACGGTTCTTATGACGACGTGGCCGCCGTCGACCCGCAGAACGGGCTTTATGCGGCTGGGTTTTGTCGGGAGGGCTGTCCGCCATGAGTCCAACACGTCAATTTCCGTGTGTCCTCCTGGCCAGTGCAGAACGCCTTCATTGAGCAGGTGGAAGAGTAGGTCGCACAGAAGGGTGTCCAGGGTCACGATGCGGTGCGGCCAGCGCAGTGATGCCGACCCCCATTGCCGGGCGACACGCGTTCGCAGTTCCTCGGTGGCTGATCTGGTGAAGCTGACCGCTACGACCGCGCGTGCGTCGGTGGGGGCGGCAAAGCGGTGCAGGCCGAATCGCAGGGCCGACACGGTGGTCTTTCCGGAGCCGGGTGCCGCTTCGACGTAGACGCGGCTGTGCGGGCTGCCACTTGCGGTGAGCTGCTGTCGTGTCAGTGCGTGAAGCCCTGTGCTGGATCTAGGCATTGTGCTGTCCCTGTGGCCAGGGCCCGGGTATCTGCACGTGTGTGGGCCAGCCTCCTGGCTGGCGACCTGTCGTCTGGTTCTGCCGGATTGGACGTGAGCGCAGAAGATCGTCCCAGTTCTGGGTTTCCTGTGCTTCGCCTGGCGCGGCCTCGAGCTCTGCGTCGATGGGCTCGTCTTCTGGCCAGTACGCCGGGTCGTCGAGATCGTCATCCCATTCGATGTCGTCTGGCAACTTGTCCCAGATGTCGTCGGGAGCGAGCCACCCGGGCGGCTCCATGGCGGGATCTTCGGACGTCAGATCGCCGGTGGTGTCTGGGGAGGCGGCCGGATACAGGAAGTCGAAGAGGTCCTCGAGGTGCTCGGGGACCGTCACGAGGGAAAGGCCGTCGGCCGCCTCGCGGTCGGTGTCGTTGGCTTCCCGGAGAACCGCGGCGAGAGCGAGGGCGAACTCGGCCTTACGCCGTGCACCCCGGCCTTCCTTGACTGCTTCCTCGCCGTTCTTTCCTGCTCTTCGGCTGGCGAAGTAGGACCGGACGCTGTCGACGGTGACTTCAGCCAATGGATGGTTTGGGTCGACCGCTTGTTGGGCTTCCGCGACAAGGTTCTCGTTGCCCGGAGTGATCGCCGGCTCGAGGGTGGGATGACTGATGAAAACCTGGACTACGGACCTATCGTGCTCTGCAGCCCACTTGGGCATGTCGCGAGCGCTGTCGAAGGGAAGGTCGCTGTCGCTGTCACGGAGGATGGCCAGCTTCGTGCACAGCTCCTTGCCCGGTGTCGCCAGGAGATGGGCGGCCCACTGGCCGACTTTGGTGCCCATCGGGACGATGCTCAGGGCATCAATGAAGGCTTGCTTCGCTTCGTCGTCGCCTGCCCAGGCCCGGCCGAACTCGCGCACCACCGCGCCCTCGGTAACTCCTTCAACTAGGAGCAGGCGTTCCGCGAAGAGAGCCGATGAACGACTCGCGTCGAGGTGCAGTCTGGCCATGCGGAGCGTGGCATCGCGATGCTGGGACGGGACCACGTCCTTGACGCAGCGGCTCACACTTCCATGGTCGGTGCGACGCACGACGACGAGCTCCGTGGGGTCGCACGCTGTGATGATGTCAGTCGCGTGACTGGTGAGGATCACCTGTAGCTCGGGGCGCGCCTTGACGGTTCTGCGCAGGTAACGGACCAACGAGTGCTGCAGCTGAGGGTGGAGATGGGCTTCAGGCTCCTCGATGATGACCGTTGCGTGAAACGGGGCCGTGGAGAAGAAGGAGTCTTCCTCGGAGGCCGCCTCAGCATGCGCTTGAGCCAAGTTCTCGAACGCTTGCCGCGCCTGCTCCTCCTCGGACGGGGATTCGTGATCGCTGCTCTCCGGTGGGTCCGCGGAGGCGAGGGGGATCTCTGTTGAATCAGGTATCGCAGCCAACGTCACGGCAATATGAAGCAGGTTGACGTACCCAAGGCCAGAAACTTCCAGAGGACGGGCTGCGGAACGGCCTTCGATCACGGCGAGCATGATCTCCAGGACGCGGGCGAGATAGGTGTCGTCGATGACCTGGCCGCGCACGTAGGGCCATTGTGGGCTCACGCCAGCCGACAGTCTGCCCAGCTGCTCGCCGATGCGGGCCTCAACGGCGTCGATCAGGCTGTCCTTGGCTAGATCCTCCAATAGTCGGGAGGCACGGGCCCGTAGAGCCACCAGGTTGCGGCTGCCATGGAGTTCCTGCTGCCGTGCGCGTAGCAGCTCCACCAAGATGCGCACCTCGCGGCGCGCCAGTTCGTCCAGTGGATGACGCCAGGCGGGAAGATAGATGAGCTTGAACTGGTCGATCCTCCGGGCGAGGCCGTGGCTGCTTGTCAGGCGCGAGGTGACTGTCCCCAGTTGTCGGTGCAGGGAGACACTCCAGGATTCAGCTTCTCCACCGGGCCGCCTGTGCCCTGTGGTGTGCATCTCGCGGCCGAGGCGCCCCTCGGCTTGGAGGTCGTCGGCCAGGTTGTACGTGATGTCGATGCTGCGCTCGACGCCGGCATCAGGGGATGCCAGCGCGGCTGAAGTCGGCCTCGGGAGCACCGGAAACCGGTTCCCTGGGTGCGCGAGGTAGAGCGCGTCTGTGAGTGTGGTCTTGCCCGCGCCGTTCGGCCCGATCATCACACTGAACCTGCCCGGAAGGTCGCAGCTCATTGGCATCTCTGCGCTCGCGCGCAGACCGCTCACCTTGACGCGACTCAGATACATGGCAGGCCCCCCGATCGACTCCGTCACTCTGTCAACATCATCGCTCAGCGGTGCGCTGCGCTGCGCAGATTCCCCTCTGGAACGCTGTGCCACCCAGGGCGACTTTCCGAACCAATTGCCCGCTGCGCGCTTGGTTTCCAGCGTTACGTGCCGCTTGTGTCGATCAGCCACTGACGATGCGCCAGCTTTTGCATCACCCGATACTGAGAGCTGCCGATCTGAACTGGGTTGCTGTCACAGGGGCTGTCGTGACAGATGTTGCCCCCCGTCGGCTTGTCTCGGTGGGGGTTCTGCCCGCGGGGCCGATGGCGCCGCGCTTGTCGGCCTCGGCTTGGGAGTAGATGCTTCGATCAGTTGAGCGGGCGGCTGCGTACCAGTCCGGTGGTACGCCGGCGGGAGCTCGCCGAACGGGCCGTGTTGATTCGGCGCCCCAGAAGGCATGTACGTGTCGTTGTCGAAGATGACCACTGGGATTGGGATGGGGCGAAGCGTGGTCGGGCTGCTGCCAGTGCCTCCGGATATGGTTTCGCCGCTGTCTCAGGAGTATTTGTAGGTGTGCGCGGGCGCGCTGGTACTGCTGATGGTTTCCCGGGGTAGGCGCACGCTGTTGTGCTTCTGGACGCGCTGCCCAGGGGAGCAGCGGCGGTGTAGCCACGGTGTACGGCTGGGCAGGGTGACAATGCCGAATACGACGACCGCCTCTTCGCCCGGGTGGCCGAGGCCGTGGTCGCGGCTCTACGGTAGCGTCGCCTCAGGGGCGACGCCGTACGAAGCTCAGGTAGGCGAAGCCTTCGCCCTCGCGCGGCGCTCGGGTCCAGGACCGGGTGGTGAACATGGGGAGGCTGCCCTGGGACAGGGCGAAGCAGGGGAGCGAGATGCCCAGTTCGGCGTGCAGGGTCTCCAACAGACGTACCTCTCGGTCGAGATGGGTGTCAGGTGAGCCGGCAAAACGCGCAGGATCCAGGGTGTTGGGTATCGCACCCGAGCGCCGGATGTCGTTGCCCCGCACCGTGAACGCGTAGAGTTCCACGCCGCGTTCGGCCACCGAGACATGGAATGCGGCCGGGTGATCAGCCAAGTGCCGCTGCGGCTCACGCCACACCACCACGGCGCGACCCGACGCGGAGGCGGCCGCGGCGGGGGACTGGAACAGGTGGCTGATGCCCTGGCGGGACTGGCCGTCGAAGGCGAAGGCCCACCCCTCGCTGCAGCGGCCGGCCATGACCGCGGCCCGGTCCTCCCAGAGCTCGACGCCCTCCCGCTCGTGGTTCTGCCTCAACGGCTGGTACGCCCTGGCTGCGTGCACGGGCGCACTCAGTTCGGCACCCTCGTCGCCTATCAGAGCGGGTAGGCCGGCGGGGTCGGCGCCCTCGACCCAGACGCAGCGGTACGCGTCGAACGGCCGCCCATGTATCCCGGTCGTCGTCAGCCAGGTGAGACCCGGCGGGTCGAGATCGGGCGCCGGCTCGGGAGCGGGCCCGGACTCGCCTGCGCGCGGAGTCGCGAGGATCTCTCGCCCGCGCTGCGGGGTGATCAGCGACCCCAGAACCGGATCGGCGAGCAGGCCAAGGGGCGCGAGCAGCAAAGGCCCAGGTGGTATCCACTGCTTAAGCGCGTCGCGCAGCATTCGCCACGCGGCATCGGTCGCTCCCCATCGGGCCGACTCCCGGGCCTCGTTGACGGCCCGGCCCCACGCACCCGGCGGCGCATAGCGATGGGTGGCGTCGCGCAGCGCGCTCAACAGGTCCTCGGCGATTTCCCGGTCGACCCCACGGGCGGCCATCATCCCCAGCCAGTGGTCGTCTCCGCCCAGTCGCCATTCGCCGGAGGCCGGTTCGATGGCCGACACCGTAAGGAGCTCGGGCAGATAGCGGGGGTCAGCCACAAGGGAGCCGTAGTCCCGCTGAGCGCGGGGAGCCGCCAGATGCTGCAACTGGTTCAGCAGAATCGCGCTGTTCGGTCGTCCGAAGGACCGCGCCTCCTCGAGCAAGGGCAGGGCCTCCTCATGCCGTCCGCGCAGGGCGAGTAGGCGGGCCTCCTCGACCCGGGCGTCCTGGGCGCGCGTGGTGGCGTTCTCGAAGTCCGGCCGCCCCACCCGGTCGCCGTGGAAGCTCCGGTACATGGCCTCCATGTAGGCACGAAACGACGGGTAGCGGTCCGGGTATTCACCACTCCAGCCCTTGTAGATGTAGAGCGCCCACTCGCCGTGCTCGTCGCGGTCGCCCGGGTCGAGCAGAGCCAGCGTCATATCGGAGTCCATCTCCAGGCGCAGCGATCGCTGCCACATGCCGGCGAGCAGGACTTCCTGCTCGCGCGGGTCGTCGCCCAGATTCTCCTCGTACACCTCGGTCAACCCGTACGGATCCCGGGACCAGTCGATGTCCGCGATCCCACCGAGCTGATAGACCCCGGCCGTCTGCTCCACACGCCATCCGTCGCTCGCGGCCAAGAACTGGCGGTAGGAGGGCGGCAGTCGCATCCCCAGCCGCTTCTCGACCGTGGTGATCGCGGCCTCGTCCGCCCCTGGCCTGCCCAGCCTGACGGGACCCGGACCGCCGTCCCCGTCCTCCTCGTGCTCGGCGCGGGGAACCCACTCCTCCTGCCAACGGCCGAGGAAGTCGTGCCAGTTGAAAGACTCGTCGCTCATGACCGAGATCGTGCCAGCCACCACTGACAGTCATAGTGGTACGCGGGTCTCCGGTGGTCGTGACCCAATCACTGACTGACGTCCTGCTGGGCTGTCCTTACGTTGATCTGTCCGACCGCCGGGCCCCGGTTCCCAGGGCTCCGGCCGGGCGGAGCATGACCTCATAGCGCCTCTGTGTGTCAAGCGGCTTGGGCGAGGTGGTTCCGTTGGTCGCGTTTCATGATCCGGTAGACCACGTTGGACAGGCGCCGTTTGAGGGCCCTGCGGGCTTCGGATGGGGCCTTCCCCTCGCTGATCTTGCGGAGGTAGTAGTCCTGTCCGCGCCCGCCGTCGCGGATCTGGCAGACGGCGATGGAGTGCAGTACCGAGTTCAGCGCACGGTTGCCGCCGGTGTTGAGCCGGTGGCGGACGTTGTTGCCGCTGGAGGCGTCCAAGGGCGCGCTGCCGGTGTAACTGGCGAAGTGGTGCTCCGTGGGGAAGCGGCTGACGTCCCCGATGTGGCCGATGACCTTGGCGGCCAACACGGTGCCCAGGCCGGGCAGGGTGGTCAGCGTGGTGCGGGTCGCCGCGACGGCTTCGCGCATCTCGGCTTCGTTGTCCTTGACCTGCCGGTCGAGGCGGCGCAGGTCGGCCAGCAGGTCACGAGCTATGTCACGGCGGCAGTTGTCGGTGGCCGTGACCGGCCGGATCCCCTTCATCAGGACGGCGGCCTTGTCGGCCGACAGCCCGGTGGGGGCACCGCCGGGCAGCAGATCGCGAAGCACGGCGTGGAGTCGGTTCAGGACGCGGGTGCGCTCGTGGACCAGGTCCTCTCGCCGCTCGGTCAGGAGCCGCAGGATCGTGGTCTGGTCCTCCTCGACCACGGGTCGCAGGTCATGGCGAAACAGAGCGACCTGGGCAACATGAAGGGCGTCCTTGGCATCGGTCTTCCGGTCTCCACCGGTGGCCAGCAGCCGGGCCCGGGCCGAAAGGGTGGAGGGCACGTCGACCACGTTCTCGCCCGCGGCGGCCAGCTGCTGGGCGAGCGAGCGGCCCAGGCCGCCAGCACCCTCCACCGCGAAACGGCGGTCGGGCCACGGCTCGCACCAGCGCATCAGCTGCGTGAAAGTGCCGGCATTGACGACGAAGCGCCGCTGGCCGGTCTTGTGGCCTGCGCCGTCCACGGCGACGGCGGTGTGAGAGGACTTGTGGGGGTCGATCCCGATCGTGATCACGCGCATCCCGGTCTGTACTCGAAGCGGCGAAGTATGCGGTGGGCACCCTGACTTGAAGTAGCGGTCGCACACGTTCATGCCTCTGTCGAGCCACACCGCGTGGGTGTCGGCCGGCGGCGGCACGCTATCGGAGAGCCAGCCCATGGGCGGCAAGGGGCACTGCGGGCCCGTGCCGACCGACACCCTGGACGCTACGGCTGCAGACCGCGCGTCTGGGCCCGATTCAACAAGTCAGGGGCCTGCCGATCATTGTGGCGTCCTCACGATTCTGACCGCCCGACGCGGCCCGGTACCGGCAACGCGACGCGCCGTCGGACCGGAAGGGGAACCGGCATGTCCCGATCGGCCATGTGCGCATCGATCATGCCGAGTACGCCTCCTGCTCGGCAGGCCCGTCGTCGCCCTGTAGGGGAGGTGGTGCTGGAGGGGCAGGCGCCGGGATACCCATGTCGCTGCGGTGTTGTCCATGACGGGGCCCGTGCTTGCCGCCGGCGCGTTCCCCGCCACGGCGGCGGGATTCCGCGATTTGCGTCGTGAGCCAGGAAGTCTTGCGCCGTCAGGTGACCCGGGATGCCTTTCACCTGGTCAAACAGCCACAGCTGGGACCCCGCTCATAGGGGCTGTGACCGAAGTGTCCTGGTGTCACAGTGTCGGCCGATGGTCGGGGATGGTGCGTTGTCGGTGCCGGGCTGGCGGGGCGTGTCCCGATAGGGGCCTGCCGTTCGTTGTGGCGTCCTCACGATTCTGACCGTCTGACGTGGCCCGGTACCGGCAACGCGACACGTCATCGGACCGGAAGGGATCAGGTATGTCCACTTCAGTCGGACCCAGTGCGCCGTCTTCTGTTCCGAAGCCCCGCCGTCGCCGCCCTGCGGGGGAAGTGGTGTTAGGAGTGGACACGCACCGTGATGCCCATGTGGCTTCGGTGCTCTCCTTGACGGGGGCGGTGCTGGCCACCAGTGAGTTCCCGGCCAGCGCGACTGGATATCGGGATCTGCTGAAGTGGGCCAGGAGGTCGGGAACGGTGGGGCGGGCCGGGGTGGAGGGGACCGGCTCTTACGGGGCATCCTTGACCCGCTACCTGCTGGCCCAGGGCGTGGACGTGTTTGATGTGAATTGGATGGACCGGGCGGATCGCCGTCGGCGCGGCAAATCGGATCCGCTCGATGCGCAGAACGCGGCGCGAGCGGTATTGAGTGGGCGGGCCTGCGCGCGGGCCAAGTCGGGCGACGGGCCGGTGCAGATCGCGAGGATGTACAAACTCACGAAGGCGTCGGCTGTCAAAGCCCGTACTCAGGCCATCAATCAGCTCAAGGCCGTCCTCATCACTGCCGACCCCGCCTTGCGGGAAGAACTGGCCCAACTGGGCAACGCCGAGCTCTTCCGTACCTGCGCACGGTTCACCGACGCGAGCGGTCAGGAAGAGGCTGGCGAGGAGTCGGTGCTGCAGGCCACGCGGATCACGCTCGGTTTGCTGGCTCGCCGGATCGGCCAGCTCTCCGAACAGATCCGGGAGGTGGACAATCGTCTGGCCCGGCTCGTGCAAGGCCATGCCCCGCAACTGCTCGACGTGGTCGGGATCGGCCCAGACACAGCCGTCGCTCTGCTGATCACGGTCGGAGACAACCCGGAACGCCTGGACAGCGAGGCGTCCTTCGCCGCCTTGTGCGGGGTCAGCCCCGTCGAGCGTTCCTCGGGACGCCGGCAGTTCCGTCGCCTCAACCGCGGCGGTGATCGTCAGGCCAATGCCGCGCTCCACCGCATCGTGTTCACCCGCCTGCGGGTCGACCCGCGCACCCAGGGCTACTACGAGCGCCGGATCAAGGAGGGCAAGACCCGTCGCGAAATCGTTCGTTGCCTCAAACGCTATGCGGCCCGGGAGGTCTTCCACCTGGTCAAACAGTTACAGCCAGGACCCCGCTCATAGGGGCAGTGATACGGCGGAGCCCCGTCGGGAACCATCCCGGCGGGGCTTTTGCGGAGTTTGTCGCGGCCGCCGGTGACCTGTCGGCCTACGCGGCCGCCGG
>NZ_JBVHRI010000013.1:0-286646 GCF_055566975.1 Streptomyces sp. NPDC027189 | reverse complement strand
GAGCGGACGAACTCCCACTCGGCATCCGACAGTTCATGACGACGTATCACCCGACCATGATCCACCACCCAAGATCATTTGACGACAGACCCTAGTCGGCGGACCACCCGGAGACGACCAGGGCACCGACGGGCCATCCGGCGCCGACCGGGTAGTCGGCGGACCACCCGGAGACGACCGGGGCACCGACGGGCCGTCCGGTGCCGATCGGGGCGCCAGTCGCCGGCTGAGTGGCGGCGACGCCTGCCGGGCATCACAAGATCCGCTGGCATATGCCAGCGGGGCAAGATACTCCACCCCACCCCCTCCTGTCCCGATTTCTGGCAACCCTTCGAGACGGACCGCTTACCGCCGGTAGATGTAATCGGCATGAGCAGCACACGGAACCCGGCAACCACCTCCCCCCACGGCCCCGGGGCACCGTTGCCCGACCGTTTCGACATCGCGGGTGTCACCTCCGAGGGCGCCGCCTGGCTCGCCTCGGCAGGAACGTATCCGCGCAGCGCGCTCGCCCTGTGGGCAGAACGGCCGAGCGCTCCGGTCGTCCTGCCCTGCGGCAGCCCCTTCGACGTCGTCAACGCTCCGGCGATCTTCGGGCGGCGGATGCTGGACCGGTTATGGGACGACGGGCCCGGCTCCGGCCCGGTGGCGGCCTACCGCGGGCGGATGCTGCTGTTCGCCGCGCCCGGTACGGCTCAGCGGCTGCCCTCGCTCCTGGAGTGGGAGGAGTGGGGTTCCCGCGGCGCCGAGGGCCAGGAGGGCGCCCGGCACGTGGGGCGGTGCGGCGCGGTGCCGCCGCTGCTCTGCCACGGCACGGGGGACGCGGTCACCGTCCCCGCGCTGAGCGTCGACGGCACCGGACCGAGCGCCGCCGCCCGCCTGGAATCCCGCTGGCTCGTCGCCCCCGACACCCGGCATCCCTGGCTTCCCGGCCCCGAGATCCTGCTCTGGGCGGCCGTCCGGGCGGCCCGCGGGGCCGCCTCCGCCGCGGTGCGGATATCGATTTTTCCTCCCGCCGATCAGGATGCTAAGGTCTACGACGTCAGCAGGCGCCGCTAGCTCAGTTGGTTAGAGCAGCTGACTCTTAATCAGCGGGTCCGGGGTTCGAGTCCCTGGCGGCGCACGCTAGCGATGGCGAGGCATGTTCGCGGAGAACGCGAACCGGCCTCGCCATCGTTGTTTTCGCGGGCCTTCGCCGCGCGCTGTGGGGGGCTCCGCCGCCCACACCCCCGTGAGGTTGACCCAGTGACCGGAGTCGCGGCCGGCTCACCCCGTCGTGATCTTCACCGTCCACGCCCCCGAAACCGTCCGGCCCTCCACCTCGATCCGGATCTTCTCGCCCGGCACGGTGTAGGTCTCCCCGAGCGCCACCGGCGCGTCCGCGAGTGGCGGGTAGACCGAGTCCTCCCAGCAGGACTCGGTGTGGGGGTGCGCGTCC
Source organism: Streptomyces sp. NPDC027189 (assembly GCF_055566975.1). Taxonomy (NCBI): domain Bacteria; kingdom Bacillati; phylum Actinomycetota; class Actinomycetes; order Kitasatosporales; family Streptomycetaceae; genus Streptomyces; species Streptomyces sp. NPDC027189. The sequence continues at coordinate 285,208 of NZ_JBVHRI010000013.1, read as the reverse complement.
AGGACCTCGATCGGGCCGCCGCCCGACTCGGCCTCGCTGTGGACGCGGTAGACGAGGACGCCCTGCGTGCACGTCGTGCCGTCGTTGCCCGCCGAGCCGCGCACCTCGAAGGCGATCGCGCTGTCGGCGCCGGTCGGAACCACCGCAAGCTTGGTGCCCCGGCCGAAACCGAAGGCGTGCGGCCCCGGCGGAACGGGCGAACCCGACGCCACCGGCGGCACCGAGGCCCCGGATGAAGCCAAGGACCCGGACGCAGCCAAGGACCCCGACGGACCCAAGGACCCGGACGCAGCCAAGGACCCCGACGGACCCAAGGACCCGGACGCAGCCAAGGGCCCAGGCGGACCCGAGGGGCCGGGCGGACCCAAGGAGCCGGGCGGACCCAAGAGGCCGGGCGAAGCCAAGGGCCCAGGCGGACCCAAGGACCCGGACGAAGCCAAGGGGCCGGGCGGACCCAAGGACCCAGGCGAAGCCAAGGGCCCCGGCGGACCCATTGCCCACGACGACCCCAGGCCCCCCGACGACCCCAGGCCCCACGACGATCCCGACGCCCCGGCCCCGGCCGCCCCCACCGTCTCCGGCCCCGCCCCCAGCGGCTCCAGCGTCACCCACGTACTGCCAGTGCCGTGCACGCACGCCACCTGGTGTGGTTCCAGCCAGCCCAGCTTCCACTTGTGCCAGGCGAACAGGTCGGGCGCGAGGCCGAACTGGCTGCCCATGAGGTCCCAGTCGCCGACGTAGGTGTCCCAGTCGCCCTTGCCGTCGGAGGGGCGGTGGTAGAGGTCGGGCAGGTCGAAAACGTGGCCGGTCTCGTGGGCGAGGACGAGGCGGTCCGGCGGGTGCTTCTCGAAGACCGTGACGACGCGGCGGATGTCCTTCCCGTCGGCTTCCAGAGGCGTGTCGAGGTTGACGACCTTCGTGGCGTCCGAGTCGACGCCCGGCGCGTCCGGGTCGGCCACGAAGTAGACGATGTCGTAGCGCGAGAAATCGACCTGCTGGTCGGCCGCGGCGAGCGCGTCGCGCAGATAGGCGGCGCGGTGCGCGGAATTCCAGTCACGCTGTATGGCGTACGACTTGGAGGTGTGCGGCATCCGGATCCAGTCGCGCAGGGAGTACGGCCGCACCGTGAACTTGCCGTACGAGGCGCGCTCGAAGAAGTCGCTGGTGGCCGGGAAGTAGTCGGCGGTCAGTTCGGCGGGCGTGGTCCGCGGCGTGGAGTCCGGGAAGGACAGGAAGACCAACACCGCGTCGAGCGCGTGGGTGGGGCGCACATAGGCGGCGTCCCAGGTGTCGACGCCCTCCGAGTGGTGTGCCTCGGTCCGTTCCAGGGCGCACGGGTCCCAGCGGGGTTCGGCGAGCGCGGGGCCCGGCATCAGGGAGGTCGCGGCGAGCGCGGTCATCGAGGTGAACACGGCCGCGGTGCTGCGCCAGCGTGGCGTCCCGTCACGGGTGAGGCTCCGCAGGGCCTCACGGGTGAAACCCTGCAGGGCCTCACGGGTGAGACCTCTCAGGGGGAGCGGACGCGGCACGTCGACCTCCGGGTGCGGACTTCGGGACACCGCACCCAGCCTGGGCGAATTTGTATTACTTTGCCCTGTTTGTCTGCACCAGAAGGGTGAGGGGCCACACGAGGCCGACACCCCGAACACTCACGGAACGTCACATACGATCGGCCGGGGAAGTAACCCGTCCAGATGGAGGCAGAAACGATCTGTCAGAACCGGCAGTTGTTCCGGGACACTGGACAGTGGCTGCAACTCCCCGAGGCCACCCTCTATGATCGGCACACTTTCCTGCACGGACACGGCTTGTTCGGCCGTCCAGCACCGGCCGACCACTCCGAGAGACCTATACGAAAAACGAGTGCACTGCGGGAGCGAGCGGTGAGCGGAACGTCCGAAGGGCCGGCGCCCTCGGCAGGCCTCGTCCGGCCGGCCGTTACAGAGCGTCACATCGGCACATCTCCTCGTATGTGCGCCGGGTCGTCTCCCGGCGCGCTTGTCTCCCGCGGGTCACCTCCTGACCCGTACGCCTCTGCCGACACGCCCTCCGACACGCCCGTACCCGACGGAACGTCACCCCGTACCTTCCAGGCCGTCTTCGCCACCGCGCCCCTCGCCATGGCCGTTGTCGACCGCGAGGGCCTGATCGTCACGGCCAACGAGTCGCTGGGCACGCTGCTCGGTGGCGGTGCGGACGCGCTCACCGGGCGGATCGCCGCCGATCTCGTGGACCTGGCGTCGGACGCCCGCACCTGGCACTCGTACCGCGAGGTGCTGCGCGGCCGGCAGGCCCGGCTGCGCTGCACCCGGCGCCTCAAGCACCCCGACGGGCACTCCCTCTGGGTCCAGGTGACGGTGGCGCCGCTGCCCCCGCAGGAACAGGCAGTCCTGCTGTCCGTTGCCGACATCAGCGCCCGGCGCGAACTCCAGGCGCGGCTGCGCCACTTGCAGATGCACGACCCGGTGACCCGGCTGCCCAACCGCACCCTGTTCTTCGAGCGCCTCTCGGCCGCGCTGGAGGCGGAGGCGTACGAGGAGGGCGGCACCGGCCGGATCGGGCTCTGTTACCTGGACCTCGACGGATTCAAAGCGGTCAACGACACGCTCGGCCACCGCGTCGGGGACCGGCTGCTCGCGGCCGTCGCCGAACGCCTGACGAGCTGCGCCGACGAGGCGGGTTACGCGAGAGCCGCCACTCCCCTGGTGGCGAGACTGGGCGGCGACGAGTTCGCGCTCCTGGTCGAAGACTCCACGGGCACGGACCAGTTGGCGGACCTCGCCGAATCCGTCCTGAAGGTCCTCCAGGCGCCGTTCGACCTCTCGGGTCAGCGGCTGTCCCTCTCCGCGTCGATCGGAGTCGTCGAGCGGCGCGCCGCCGGGACCAGCGCGACCGGTCTGATGCAGGCCGCGGACACGACGCTGTACTGGGCGAAGGCCGACGGCAAGGGCCGCTGGACCCTCTTCGACCCGGAGCGCAACGCCCACCGGATGACCCGCCAGGCCCTGTCCTCAACCCTCCGCGCGGCCGTCGAGCGCGGTGAATTCGCCCTGGAGTACCAGCCGTTGGTGGGCATGGAGGACGGCGGCGTACGCGGTGTCGAAGCCCTGGTCCGCTGGAACCACCCGCAGTTCGGAACGCTGACGCCGAATCGGTTCATCGGATTGGCCGAGGAAGACGGTTCGATCGTGCAGCTCGGCCGCTGGGTGCTCGCCACCGCCTGCCGCCAGGCCCGCCGCTGGCAACTGGACCACCCGGACGCGCCGCCGATCTTCGTCAGCGTGAACGTGGCGGTGCGCCAGGTCTGGGACTCCGACCTGGTCTCCGACGTGGCGGACATCCTCGCGGAGACCGGTCTCGCCCCGCACCTCCTCCAGCTGGAGCTGACGGAGTCGGCGGTGATGGGCTCGGCCGGCCGCCCCCTCCAGGCCCTGCAGGCCCTCAGCGACATGGGCGTCCGTATCGCCATCGACGACTTCGGCACCGGTTACTCGAACCTCGCCTACCTCAGCCGTCTCCCGGTCTCCGTCCTGAAGCTGGACGGCTCCTTCGTACGGGGCTTCCAGTACGAAGACACGGGGGCTCATCCCAACCCCGCCGACGAGGTCATCGTCGAGGCCCTCATCCAACTCGCCCACCGGCTGGGCCTGACGGTCACCGCCGAGTGCGTGGAAACCGCCTCGCAGGCCTCCCGGCTGCGCGGCATCGGCTGCGACACCGGCCAGGGCTGGCTGTACTCGCGGCCGGTGGCGCCGGATCGTATCTCCGCACTATTGACGGCGACCGACTCCCGTCAAGCCTGAGACCCGCTCAGGCCTGGGGCGACTGAGGCTTCGGCAACCCGTACGCGTCCGCGATGAGTTCGTAGGAGCGCAGGCGTACGTCGCCGCTGTGGGCGTTGCCCGTGATCATCAACTCGTCGGCGCCGGTGCGCTTTTGCAGGTCGTCGAGGCCGGAGCGGACCTCGTCGGCGGTGCCGTGAATGACATTGGCGTTCCAGCTGGTGATGAACTCACGCTCCATGGAGCTGAATTCGTACGCCTCCGCCTCCTCGGGCGTCGGGACCAGACCCGGGCGGCCGGTGCGCAGGCGGACCATGTTCAGGGCGGCGGCCATGACCTGGCGGCGGGCCTCCTTCTCGTCGTCCGTGGCGAGGGCGGCGACGCCGATGAGGGCGTAGGGGGAGGACAGGACCTCTGACGGCTGGAAGGACTCGCGGTAGAGATCCAGCGCCGGGATCGTGTTCTGAGCCGAGAAATGGTGGGCGAAGGCGAAGGGCAGGCCCAGGACTCCGGCGAGGCGGGCACTGAACCCGGAGGAGCCAAGGAGCCAGATCGGAGGACGGTGCGGGGACTGCACACCGCCGGGGGACGTCGACTGGACGGGGCCGGGGACCGCGTGGATGCGGGCGTAGGGGTGGCCGTCGGGGAAGTCGTCGTCCAGGAAGCGGGTGAGCTCCGCGAGTTGCTCGGGGAAGTCGTCGGCGCCTTCGTTGAGGCGGTCGGTGCGGCGGAGGGCCGCCGCGGTCGCGCCGTCCGTGCCCGGGGCTCGGCCGAGGCCCAGGTCGACACGGCCCGGGGCCATCGCCTCCAGTGTGCCGAACTGCTCCGCGATGACCAGGGGGGCGTGGTTGGGGAGCATGACGCCGCCGGAGCCGAGGCGGATGCGGGTCGTGTGGGCGGCCAGGTGGGCCAGGATCACCGCGGGGGAGGACGATGCCACGCCCGGCATCGAGTGGTGTTCGGCGACCCAATAGCGGTGGAAGCCGCGGGACTCCGCGAGGCGGGAGAGCTTGACGCTGGTGCTCAGGGCGTCGGTCGCGGTGCGGCCCGCTCCTACGGTGACCAGGTCCAGGACCGACAGGGGTACGGGGGCGGTGCCCGTCGCCGTGCCTCGGATCTCGTCCGTCTCGTCCACCGGGGTGCCTCCAGATACGTGCGCGATACTGTCCGGCGAGTAGTAACAGGAGGCGGTCTCCGGTTATTCCCGGGTGCGGCGCGGGGTGGGTGCTAGGGGTTTGTTTCGCCCCCTCCGCCCGTACCTGTCCCGTACCTGGGGGCTGCCGCCCCCAGACTCCCTGCTGTCGCGCTGACGGCCGGTGGGGGTTTGGGGGCGGAGCCCCCAAGGTCGGGAATGGGTAGGGGCGGCGGGGGCGAAAACCCCTCACACCTGCACGATCGGCTCCCTCGTGAACAGCGTGCCCAGCTCGGGGGCGTTCACGCGGCGGTCCGCCAGGCGCAGGCCCTCCCAGACGGTGACCTGGTTCGCGGTGAGGACCGGCTTGCCGAGAGCGGCCTCCAGGGCCGGGATGTGGGATGCCGTATGGAGGGCCGTGTCGGGGAGGAGGATCGCCTCCGCGTCGGGATGGTCGGCCTCCCGGGCGAGGGCGAGGACCTGCTCGGCCCCCCAGGTGGCGACCTCCGCGGCGGTGATGACCCCGGCGCCGCGCACGGAGACCACCTCCACCCCCGCGTCCTTCAGGAACGCGGCGAAGAGCGCGGCCACATCCTCCGGATAGGTCGCCGCAACCGCGACCCGCCGGACACCGATCTCCGGCACCGCGTGCGCGAAGGCGAAGGACGTGGAGGAGGCGGGCAGCCCCGCGGTCCGGGCGAGCGCGCGGACCTGCTCATGGGCGCCCTGCCAGCCGTACACGAAGCTGCCGCTGGTGCAGGCCCACACGATCGCTTCGGCACCGGAGAGGCGCAGTTCCTCCACTCCCGCAGCGAGCCGGGCCGCCGAGCCCATCTCGAGGAGCGCGTCGACCCGGTGCGCGTCCTCGCCGATCTCCGTGTGGACGAGGGGAAGCCGGATGTCGCTGCCGAGCAACTGCTCCATGCGCGGGTAGTCGTCCTCGCCCGAGTGACCGGGGTAGAGGAATCCGAGTGCGGTCATGCCCAACCTTCCTGTTCTTCCGGCAGTACGGGCCCTTCCGGCAGTACGGGCCCCCGACGAGCGGACTCGTCGAGCAGAGCCTGATAGGGACCCACGGCCCGGGTACCCAGCTGACGCAGCGCCGCCCACATCGTCACCTGGTTGGCCGAGAGGACCGGGATGCGCAGTTCGGCCTCCAGCTGGGGGATGACGTCGTACGTCGGAAGGTTGGTGCAGCTGATGAACAGGGCGTCCACCTCACCCCGTACCGCCCGGTGGGCCATCTCCACCACATCGCGGTACGGGACCTTCCAGATGTGCCTGGTCAGGCCCATGAAGGCGCGGCCCGTCACCGCGATGCCCGCCTCGGCCACATACTCCTCCAGCGACTGGGTCACCGAGACCGTGTACGGGGTCACCAGCGCGATACGGCGGGCGCCCAGCTCCTCCAGCGCGCAGAGGAGAGCGCCGGACGTGGTGACCGAGCCGACCGCTCCCGCCCGCGTCATCGCCTCGCACATCGCGCGCTCCCCGGCCACGCCTCCCACGAAGCTGCCGGAGGTGCAGGCATACGCGACGACCTCGGGCGCGACCGCGGTCAGGGCGCGCACCGCGTCGCCGAGCGTCTCGTGTTCGGAGACCAGGCGGGCCAGGTCCAGGCTGACCTCGACCGGCACGAACGGCGTGCGGGTGAGGTGCAGGGAGACGTCGTCCGGCACCCAGCGCCACAGCTCCCGGTCGAGGGCGAAGTCGAAGGGGGCGACGACGCCGATGCCGCGCTGCGGGCGGGGGCCGCCCAGAAAGGAGACATCCATGGCAGGCACCGGCCTCACGAACAGAAACGGGTGGGCAACGGACCGTACGCGAGCCCGTGTTGACGAAGGTAGGTTCCGGTGCGAGCGTGGTCAATCCGCGCATCTCAGACGGCTCGCACGCACCTTTCCTCTCACACCTACCCAGATACCCCTCATTCTCCGGAAAACCCTGGAAAGCGGACCTGATCCCTCCCCGCCCGCGCGGTCCGCGCCGCCCCCGAAAAGCGGACCCGCCCTGCGAAACGGTTGCCCCCGATGACCACCCTCCTCGTCCTCGACGCCGACCCCCTCCCCCGCCTCGGCAGGCTCACCGGTCAGGTGCGGATCGAGCACGCCGACGAGTCCACGCTGGCCGAGCGGCTGCCGTACGCGGACGTCCTGCTGGTCTGGGACTTCACCTCGCACGCCGTACGCCGTGACTGGCCCGGCGAGGGTCCGCGGCCGCGCTGGGTGCACACGGCGAGCGCGGGCGTGGACCATCTGATGTGCCCCGAGCTCGCCGCGTCCGAGACGGTGGTGACCAACGCGCGCGGGGTCTTCGATCAGCCGATCGCGGAGTACGTCGCCGCGCTGGTGCTGGCCATGGCGAAGGATCTGCCGCGGAGCTGGGATCTGCAGCGGCAGCGGGAGTGGCGGCACCGCGAGTCGCAGCGGGTGGCGGGCACCCGTGCCTGCGTGGTCGGCTCCGGGCCGATCGGACGGGCGATCGTCGGGACGCTGAAGGCACTTGACGTCACAACGGCGCTGGTGGGGCGCGCCGCGCGCAGCGGCGTGCACGGCCCGGAGGAGCTGGACCGGCTGATGGCCCGCGCCGACTGGGTGGTGTGCGCGGCGCCGCTCACCGAGGCCACGCGCGGCATGTTCGACGCGCGGCGCTTCGGGGTGATGCAGCCGTCGGCGCGCTTCATCAACGTCGGGCGCGGGCAGCTCGTCGTCGAGGACGCGCTGGCCGAGGCGCTGTCGAAGCGGTGGATCGCGGGTGCGGCCCTCGACGTCTTCGAGCACGAACCGCTCGGCCCCGACAGCCCGTTGTGGCAGGTGCCCGGGCTGATCGTGTCGCCCCACATGAGCGGGGACACGGCCGGCTGGCGGGACGCACTGGGCACGCAGTTCGTGGAGTTGTACGAGCGCTGGGCGGCGGGAAAGCCGCTGCCGAACGTCGTCGACAAGAAACGTGGGTACGTGCCGGGACAGTGAACTCCCTTTGGAGGGGCCGATGTCGGAACTCACCGAGCTGACCGCCGTACAACTCGTCGATGGCTACCGCAAGGGCGAATTCAGCCCCGTGGACGCGACACGCGCGGCCCTGGAACGGGCCGATCGCGTCCAGCCCGCCGTGAACGCGTTCGTACGCCTCGACGCGGACGAAGCCCTCACCCGGGCCGGGGAGTCGGCGGAACGCTGGCGGCGCGGCGAGCCCGCGGGCCTGCTGGACGGCGTCCCGGTCACCGTCAAGGACATCCTGCTCATGCGCGGCGCACCGACCCTGCGCGGCTCCAAAACCATTGATCCGCACGGGCGCTGGGACGAGGACGCGCCGTCCGTGGCCCGGCTGCGCGAGCACGGCGCGGTCTTCCTCGGCAAGACGACGACGCCCGAGTTCGGCTGGAAGGGCGTCACGGACTCGCCGCTGTCGGGGGTGACGCGCAATCCGTACGACGTCTCGCGCACGGCGGGCGGCTCCAGCGGCGGCAGCGCGGCGGCCGTGGCACTCGGCGCGGGCCCGCTGTCCCTCGGCACGGACGGCGGCGGCAGCGTCCGTATCCCGGCCGCCTTCTGCGGGATCTTCGGGCTGAAGCCGACCTACGGGCGAGTGCCGCTGTATCCCGCGAGCGCCTTCGGGACGCTCTCGCACGTGGGGCCGATGACCCGGGACGCCGCCGACGCCGCGCTGATGCTGGACGTGATCAGCGGGCCCGACGCGCGGGACTGGTCCGCACTGGGGCCGGTCGGCGGGTCCTTCGTGGACGCGCTGGAGGGCGGGGTGCGGGGGCTGCGGGTCGCCTATTCGCCCTCGCTGGGCGGGCAGGTCGCGGTCCGGCCCGCCGTCGCGGCGGCGGTACGGCGGGCGGTGGAGCGGCTCGCGGGCCTCGGCGCGTACGTCACCGAGGCCGACCCCGACTTCACCGATCCGGTGGACGCCTTCCACACGCTCTGGTTCAGCGGGGCGGCCCGCGTGACCCAGCACTTCGGGCCCCATCAGCGGGAGTTGCTCGACCCCGGTCTCCGCGAGATCTGCGGCATCGGCGCCCGCTTCGGCGCGCTGGACTATCTCGCCGCGGCGGACGTCCGCATGGAGCTCGGGCGGCGGATGGGGCGCTTCCACGAGTCGTACGACGTCCTGGTGACGCCCACCCTGCCGCTGACGGCCTTCGAGGCGGGCGCCGAGGTCCCCAAGGGCTCCGGGCAGCGTCGATGGACGGGGTGGACCCCGTTCACGTACCCCTTCAACATGACGCAGCAGCCCGCCGCGACGGTCCCTGTCGGGGTGGATGCGGACGGCCTCCCGGTGGGCCTGCAGATCGTGGCCGCCCGGCATCGGGACGACCTCGTCCTGCGGACGGCGCACACGTTGTACGAGGCGGGAGCCGCGGGAGTGACTCCCGCGGCCACGACAGGGCCTAGGCCCGCCGGAAGCTGAGCGTCTCGCCCAGCGCGCCCGAGCGCCACAGGTCGTTGCAGGCCTCGGCCATCGCGTCGAGGCCGTCGACCACCTGGCCCCAGACGATGCCCGGCACCCAGCCCACATCGCCGTTGAGGAGCAGGTTGTTGCGCTCGTAGAAGAGGGCGAGGTCGACGACGGTGGTGCCGGGGCGTACGTCGGTGTCGTAGCCGTAGGACTTGGTGCCCAGCTCCGTGCCCGCGAAGGCGAAATAGCAGAGGTCTCCGGGAATCGGGGTAACTGTCGGATTTTCCAGGGGTGGCTCCGATTTCGCGAAAGGCGGGAAAAGCGCGTAGATCTCATTGCGAGCGTATTTCGCGTGGTAGACGTCGCCGCCCAGCGGGAGCGCGTCCCACACCGCCGCGCAGGTGATCGGCGCCCTGTCGTCGAGGAGCTTCGCCGTGCAGTGGACTCCCCGCTTGACCAGGGAGATTTCGATAAAGCGATCGTCCATGCATTCCATGGTCCCGCGGCGGTCAAGGTGGCCTCGGCAGCGGACGGGGCTCAAATCGATCCGAATACTTCGCATGACCCCGGGTAGTCGCGCGGCCATGGCTCCACCACTTGGGAATGACACAGAGAAACGAGGGCCGAGCCGGCGGTCGCTGCTCGCGGGCGCCTCCGCGCTCGGTGCGGTCGGGGCGCTGGGGGCCGCCGGCTGCAGCCGGGTCGCCACGGCGTCCGACAACGGCGGTGATCTCCTCGACCGGTTGAAGGCTCAGGGTGTCGTACGGCTCGGCATCGCGGGCGAGATCCCCTTCGGCTACATCGACAAGAACGGCGAACTGACCGGCGAGGCGCCCGAACTCGCGAAGGCCGTGTTCAAGCGGCTGGGGGTCGATCGCGTCCAGCCGGTCCCGACCGAGTTCGGCTCACTCATTCCTGGGCTCAACTCGCAGCAGTTCGACGTCGTGTCCGCCGGGATGTACATCAACCCCGAGCGCTGCCAGCAGGTCATCTTCGCCGACCCTGATTACCAGATGCTCGACGCGTTCATCGTGCGCAAGGGCAATCCGAAGGGGTTGCACGACTACAAGGACATCGTCGCCAAGAAGGCCAAGTTCGCGACGGGCACGGGGTACGCGGAGATCCAGTACGCGGTCGAGGCCGGATACAAGGAGAGCGACATCCTGATCGTGCCGGATCAGGTGGCCGGGCTGAACGCGGTCGAGGCGGGGCGCGCCGACGTCTTCGCGGGGACCGCGCTGACCACACGGGAAGTGGTCAAGAAGTCCCGCAAGGCGGAGAGCACCAAGCCCTTCGCGCCCCTGGTGAAGGGCAAGCCGCACGTCGACGGTGGCGGCTTCGCGTTCCGGTCGGCCGAGACGAAGCTGCGGGACGCCTTCAACGTGGAGCTGAAGAAGATGAAGGACAGCGGCGAACTGTTCCGCATCCTCAGGCCCTTCGGTTTCACCAAGGCCGAGATGACCGACATGACCGCGAAGGAGCTCTGCGGCGGATGACCTCGGGACTCTGGGAACTCGTACTCAAAGGGATCTGGATCACCGTCCAACTACTGGTCTACAGCGCCCTGTTGGCCTGTGCGGTCTCCTTCGTCGTAGGGATCGCGCGCACCCACCGGCTGTGGATAGTCCGCTTCCTCGCAGGCTTCTACACCGAGGTGTTCCGCGGCACCTCCGCGCTGATCATGATCTTCTGGGTGTACTTCGTGCTGCCGCTCGCCTTCGGCTGGCAGCTCGTGCCGATGTGGGCGGGCACGCTCGCGCTGGGACTGACGTACGGGGCGTACGGCAGTGAGATCGTGCGCGGCGCCCTGAACGCGGTCGACCCCGCGCAGCGCGAGGGCGGTATCGCGCTCAGCTTCACGCCCTGGCAGCGGATGCGGCTGGTCCTGCTGCCGCAGGCGGTGCCGGAGATGATCCCCTCCTTCTGCAACCTGCTGATCGAGCTGCTCAAGGGCACGGCCCTGGTCTCCATCATGGGGATGGGCGATCTGGCCTTCAGCGGCAATCTGGTGCGGCTCGCGCTGCAGCAGAGCGCGGAGATCTACTCGTACATCCTGCTGATCTACTTCGTCATCGCCTTCCTGCTCACCCGGATGATGCGCGGCCTGGAGAAGCGGCTGAAGGCCGGGATCGGCAAGGAGCCGGAGCGCGGGCCGTCCCAGCGTGAACTGCGCCGCGCAGAGACCGCCGGCGTGGGCGCGGCGAGCGGAGGTGCCGCATGAACTGGGACTGGAGCGCGGTCGGCGACTTCATGCCGCACTTCTGGGACGGGCTGCTGGTCACCCTGCAGGCGCTGGCCCTCGGTTCGCTGATCTCGTTCGCCCTCGGACTGGTGTGGGCGCTGCTGATGCGCACGCCGACACGATGGGTCCGCTGGCCGGTCGGGGTCGTCACCGAGTTCATCAGGAACACCCCGCTCCTGGTGCAGCTGTTCTTCCTCTTCTACGTGCTGCCCGAGTGGAACATCACGTTCTCCGCGCTGACCACCGGTGTCGTCGCGATCGGCCTGCACTACTCGACGTACACGATGCAGGTCTACCGGGCCGGCATCGAGGGCGTGCCGTCCGGCCAATGGGAAGCGGCCACGGCACTCAGTCTGCCCCTGCGGCGCACCTGGACCGCGGTGATCCTGCCGCAGGCGATCCGCCGTGTGGTGCCCGCGCTGGGCAACTACGTCATCTCGATGCTCAAGGACACACCGATGCTGATGGCGATCACCGTGCTGGACATGCTCGGGGAGGCGCGGCTGTATTCGCAGCAGCACTTCCAGTTCACCGAGCCGCTCACGGTCATCGGCGTGGCCTTCATCCTCATTTCCTATCCGGCTTCCCTCCTCATGCGAGCCCTGGAGCGACGTCTTGTCCGCTGACACCCCTCTGATGAAAGACCCCGACGCGCACGCCAATCCCCCGGTGGACGGCGCCGAGCTGATCCGTTTCGACAAGGTCACCAAGCGGTTCGGGAGCAACACCGTTCTGGACGGGCTCGACTTCCGCGTCGACTCCGGCAAGCACGTCACTCTGATCGGCCCGTCCGGCTCGGGCAAGACGACGATCCTGCGGCTGCTGATGACCCTGGCCAAGCCGGACGAGGGCACGATCACGGTCGCCGGGGAGCGGCTCTTCCCGGCGGGCGAGAAGCAGATCCGTGAGGTGCGCAAGAAGATCGGGATGGTCTTCCAGCAGTTCAACCTGTTCCCGAACATGAGCGTGCTGAGGAACATCACCGAGGCGCCCGTCACCGTGCTCGGCCTGTCCAAGGACGAGGCCGAGGCGCGGGCCCGCGAACTGCTCGACCTGGTGGGCCTCGCGGACAAGTGCGACGAGCGCCCGACCCGGCTGTCCGGCGGCCAGCAGCAGCGCGTGGCGATCGCCCGGGCGCTGGCGATGCGTCCGCAGGTGCTGCTCCTGGACGAGGTGACGTCCGCGCTCGACCCCGAGCTGGTCGCGGGGGTCCTCGACGTCCTCCGTGACATCGCCCGCACCACGGACATCACGATGCTCTGTGTGACCCACGAGATGAATTTCGCCAGGGACATCTCGGACCAGGTCCTGATGTTCGATTCCGGCCGCGTGATCGAGGCCGGTTCACCGGAGCAGATCTTCAGCGATCCGGAGCACGACAGGACCCGGGAATTTCTCAGCGCGGTTCTGTGACTACGAGGAGTGCATGCGAACGGGCGCGGGAAGCCGCGAGGTCCGGCACGTGGGGCATGCCCCACGTGCCATGACGCTGGCATATGCCAGAGTGGCGCGCTCCTGCTGAGAGAGTTGGAGCGCGCCATGAATCTCGTCAACACACGCTCACAGCAATCGCTTTGGTGGTTATCGTTGAGGGAGCCCGGTTCTCCGGGCTGTGTCTTGTTCGAGCCGGGCCCATGAAGCGCAGGGGGAAACCGTGGCGCTGATGCACGAACCGACCGCGCCGTACCACTCGGCCCAGGACGCCCTCCGCGTCCTGGAGACGGTGTCGCGGCATTCCACCGGTGTCACCGACGCCGAACTCGCCCGACAGACCCGCCTCGGCACCGAGCGCCTGACCGCGCTGCTGCGGATGCTGCGCCGGGAGGGGTACGTCGAGCAGATCGCCGACGGCGCGTACGTCACCGGTGCCGCCCTGAGCCGGCTCGGTTCCGCCCACGGCCGCGACCAGGCGCTGCGCGAGAAGCTCCAGCAGACCATCGACCGGCTGCGCGACTCGGTCGGCGCCGCGATCTACATCAGCCGCTACATCGACGGTGAGGTGCACGTCACCCAGTGCGCCACGAGCCCCGCGACCCCCGCGGTCAACGAGTGGGTCGACTTCCGCTCCTCCGCCCACGCCAGCGCGGTCGGCAAGAGCCTGCTCGGCCAGCTCGACCACAAGGGCCGGCGTGACCACCTAGCCCGCCACAAGATGGCCCGACTCACCTCGCGCACCATCACCAGCGAGCGGCTCCTGCTGTCCCGTCTGGAGGCCCAGCCTCCTACGGTGCCGGTGCTCGACCTCCAGGAGTACGCGGTCGGCACGGTCTGCGCCGCCGTCCCCATCACGGCGGGCTCCTCCGTCGGCTGCCTCGCCCTGTCCCTGCCGGTCGAGCATGCCCACCGGCTCCGGCAGGCCGCGGACACGCTGAACCGGGGGGCGACCCCGGTCCTGCTGTCCCTGGCGATCTAGGGCCTGTCCTTCGGATCACGCCCGGGCCGTCCGTCCCCGGCGATCCAGCGCGCGGCCGGGTGGTCAGGAGCACCTCTGCGGACCAGGTAGTATTTCTTTTGTCGCCGACCGCGAGAGCGGGAGGCGGGAGTCATGCGCCGCTAGCTCAGTTGGTTAGAGCAGCTGACTCTTAATCAGCGGGTCCGGGGTTCGAGTCCCTGGCGGCGCACCTTGGTGAAGGCCCTCCACAGCAGTGGGGGGCCTTCACGCATGTCCCGGTACGTCCGACAGGGCGCGCACCGTCGGGGTCGTGACAGCAGGCGCAGCGGAAGCGGGGGCAGGCCGGGGGCGCGCGGGGCGGCGCCGAGCCGGAGGGCGTGGAGGGGGTTCCGCCGAGCTCGAAGAAGTTGTCGTCGGGGCGGACGGGGACGCCGAGGATCTCCTCCCAGACTTCGGTGAGCACCGCGACCAGCCGCCCGACGGGCGCGGCCGTCGGTACGGGGACGCCCGCCGCCGGTGCGGGCAGCCGCCCCCGGTCGAGCTTGCCGTTCGGGGTGAGCGGCAGGGCGGGCAGGGCGATGACCGTCGTCGGCAGCATGTGATCCGACGGCAGCCGGGCAGCCCGACGGCGTACGTCCCCGGTCTCGCCCCCGTCGACCACGACATACGCGTCGGTCCGCACCCCGGCCGCGTCCTCTAGGGCATCCCCGCTCAGCACCACCGCGGCCGCCGCGACCGCCGTGACCGCCGTGACCGCCGTGACCGCCGTGACCGCCGTGACCGCCGGATCCTCCAGCAGCACCGAGCGGATCTCGTCCAGCTCGATGCGGAAACCGCGCACCTTCACCTGGCTGCCGATCCGGCCCAGGTGCTCCAGCGGACCGTCGGCGCGCAGCCGCCCCAGGTCGCCGCCGCGGTAGCGCCGCCCGCCGCCGTACGGGTCGGTCACGAACCGCTCGGCCGTGAGCTCGGGCCGACCCAGATACAGGGCTTGAAGAAGGACCCGCCCGCCCCGGCGAAGGACAGGCTGATGAGATGGGTCTCTTCCACAGTCTTCTCTCCCTCGGGCCGCTCCACTGACGGACGGTGCCTCACCCCGATGCCTTGCTCCGACGCCTCACCCCGAGGTCACGAACTCGGTCAGCACCCGGGCCAGCAGCCCCGGGTCCCGCACCCCGCACAGCTCCCGCGCCGAGTGCATCGAAAGCCCCGGTACGCCCACGTCCACGGTGGTGACGCCGAGGCGGGCCGCGGTGATCGGACCGATCGACGTGCCGCACGGCATGGTGTTGTGGGAGACGAACGGCTGCCAGGGCACATCGGCCCGTTCGCAGGCCGCGGCGAAGGCGGCGACTCCGGTGCCGTCGGTGGCGTACCGCTGGTTGACGTTGACCTTGATGACGGGGCCGCCATTGGGCAGCGGGTGGTGGTCCGGGTCGTGCCGTTCGGCGTAGTTGGGGTGCACGGCGTGGGACATGTCGGCGGAGACGCAGAAGGCTCCCGCGAGGGCCCGGCTGAAGTCCTCGCCGCTGCCGCCGCGCGCCGCGACACTGCGGCCCAACACCCTTTCCAGCAGCGGACCTTGGGCGCCGGACTCCGAACCGCTGCCGACCTCCTCGTGGTCGAAGGCGGCGAGCACGGGAATGTGCGCGGGCGGCCGCGAGGTGGCGGCGGCGACCAGGGCCGTGACGCCCGCGTGCACCGAGATCTGGTTGTCCAGGCGCGGCGAGACGATGAACTCCTCGTCGGCGCCCAGGTATCCGGGCGACTGGATGTCGTGCAGCATCAGGTCCCAGCCGAGGATCTCGGCGAAGCCGGCGTCGGCCTCGTCGGCGATCCGGCGGAGCAGGGCGCCGGGTTCAGTGCCGCCGAGCCCCCACAACGGGGCCATGTGCCGCTGCCGGTCCAGGGCGAGGCCCTCGTTCACGGTCCGGTCGAGGTGGATGGCCAGCTGCGGCACGCGCAGCAGCGGCTTGTCGACGCAGACGAGCCGGGTCGAGCCGTCGCGCAGGGTCAGCCGCCCCGAGATGCCCAGGTCGCGGTCGAGCCAGGTGTTGAGCGGTACACCGCCGTAGATCTCCACGGCGATCTGCCGCCACCCCGCCGAGCTGGTGTCGGGCGTGGGCTTGACCCGCAGGTTCGGCGAGTCGGTGTGGGTGCCGATGATCCGGAACGGGGTGCGGGCGGGGGCACCTTCGGGGACGTACCAGGCGAGCAGCGCTCCCCCTCGTACGACATACCTGCCGCCCTCGGCACCGGCCGTCCAGTCGTCCGTCTCGCGCAGCTCCTCGAAGCCCGCCTTCTCCAGCCGCTGCGCCGCGCTCGCCACCACGTGGTACGGCGAGGGGCTGGCCCTGACGAAGGTGAGCAGATCGTCGCTGTGAGCGCGGTCGTACGCACCGTTCGTGTCCTGCTTGTCCTGCGTGTCCTGAGTGTCATGCGTGGGGGACATGAGTGCCTTTCAGGTGCTGTTGAGGGTGGAGGAGGGGCGCTACCGGGTCGTCCGGCCGGGTGCACAGTTCGGCCGGTACGGCGATCCGGTCGTGGACGAGTGCCCGCGCGGTGGCGGGTCCCACAGGTCGGTGGAGTACTCCAGGAACGTGCGGTAGCCCCGGGCCGGGTCGCGGCACGGGGCGAGTCCGAAGCAGAGGTCGGCGCGGGACACGGGCGGGGCGAGGTCGCTCACCTCGACGTCGCGTCCGGGGATCTCGATCTCCGTGTCGAGGGAGTTCTGGAAGGCGATGGTCAGCGGGAAGCGCTCGGGCACCTCGCGGGCGCCGCTCTCGCGCAGTGCCCTGATGATCCGGGCCGTCGGCAGCACATGGGCCGTCACCTCCAGCGCGCCCGCGCCCGTGCGCTCCACCAGCCCACCCCGTGTCTCCTCCGGGTCCGGCGTGACCCGGACGACCACGCTGGTCGCCGTCAGCACGACCAGCGACTCGAACCCGCCGCGCTCGCGCAGCGCCCGGACGATCCGGGCCGTCGGCAGCACATGGGCCGTCACCTCCAGCGCGCCCGCGCCCGTGCGCTCCACCAGCCCACCCCGTGTCTCCTCCGGGTCCGGCGTGACCCGGACGACCACGCTGGTCGCCGTCAGCACGACCAGCGACTCGAACGCGCCGCTCTCGCGCAGCGCCCGGACGATCCGGGCCGTCGGCAGCACATGGGCCGTCACCTCCAGCGCGCCCGCGCCCGTGCGCTCCACCAGCCCACCCCGTGTCTCCTCCGGGTCCGGCGTGACCCGGACGACCACGCTGGTCGCCGTCAGCACGACCAGCGACTCGAACGCGCCACGCTCCCGGTTCGCGTACGGCGTGCCCATCACGATGGCCCGCTCCCCGGACCGGCGGGCGAGCAGCACCCCGAGCGCGGCGACGGCCACCCCGAACGGCGTCGCGTGCCGGTCGGCCGCCAACTCCTTGACGGCGACGCGGAGTTCACCAGGGACCGAGCCGCGCAGGGTGTCGCCACGCCCGCTCGGCTCGGCGGGGCGGGGCCGGTCGCCGGGTATCTCGGCCCTCGCGGGTATCCCGTCCAGGTACCGGGTCCAGTACGCCGCCCTGCGCGCCTCCCGCGCCGGGTCGGCGTTCTCCCGCAACCGGCGCGCGTAGTCCGGGCACGGGGTGGCCGGTTCGGGCAGACCGTGCGGGCGGCCCCGCGCGGCGGCTGTGCAGCGCTGGGCAGCGAGTACAGCCGGAATCCCGCACTCCCGCACACGCCGATCCGTAAGCCGGGTGAGCCGGCCCGCGGCCGCGCGTACCCCGCGTGCTCCAGGGCATGGTGGGCGCACTCCAGGAAGAGCCGCTGCCGAGGGTCGGCGACGGTGGCCGCGCGCGCTCATGCCGAAGAAGGCCGCGTCGAAGCCGTCGATCCCGGGCAGCGGGGCGCTCGCGGCCACGAAGTCGGGGGCGCCGTACTCTTCGGGCGGGTGGCCGGCGGCCGCCGGCTCGGCGTCGCTGAATCGCCGTACGTGCGAGACTCCGGCCCGGATGTCCCGCCAGTACGCGGCGGGCGAGTCAGCTCCCGGGAACCTCAGCGCCATCCCGACGACCGCTGTACGCACCACTCGCCCCCTCCGCTTCTGCTCCTCGGACGGCGTACAACCTGAGCAGGTAGATCCCCGCAATCACGATGGCGACCCCGTGGGACCAGGCCACAACGGTGAACGCCGAGAACGATTCGAGGGCCGTCGACACCGCGATCATGCCGAGCCCGAAGCCGAGGTTCTCCAGGGTGGCCGACAGGCCGAAGGCATGGCCGCGCAGGGTCTCCGGAAGGGTCTGCAGATGCGAGGTGTACGACACCTCGGTGAGTCCGTCCGCCGCGCCCGCGGTCAGCGCGATCCCGATCGTCGCCGCCATCGGGAAGCCGGCGAAGCCGAGGATGAACGCGGACGACATCACCACCGTGCCCAGGCCGAAGCCGAGCGCCCCGACGGACCGGCCGGTGCGTTTGGCCCAGCTCTGGATGACCTGCTGCGCCAGCACATTGCCCAGTGCCCAGAACAGCCAGAAGCGGCTGACGAACGCGGCCGGATCGTCCGGGTCCAGCGCACTCGAATAGACGGGCAGGGCCGCGTTGTGGGAGGAGGAGCCGAGCGCGTCGATCCCGCGCAGAGACACCATCAGCCCGAGCGCGGGCACCGCGGTCAAGGCCGTCGCCGCCCCGAACACGCCCTTCCGTTCACGGAGTTCACCGTCCGGCACCGGCTCCTCGGACACGACCGTCCGCGCCACCCCGGGCAGCCACGCCACCGCCCCCGCGCACACGAGGAAGCTCACCGCGTCCACCAGAAACGCGGCGGTGAAACCCAGCCACGGCACCACCACACCGGACGAGGCGAACCCGGCGACCATGGCCAGCGAACGCCCGCCCACCATCAGGGAGTTGGCCCAGCCGCGCCGGTCCGCCCCGACCAGGTCGGGGATGGAGCTGCGCAGCGCGACCATGAAGACGGTGCTGCACGCGCCGACGACCGCCGACACGGTGAACAGCACCCCGGTCCGGGGCCCGCCGTCCGGCGTCACGACCGGCAGGAGCATGACAATCGCCTGCACCACATTGGCCCACAGCATCACCGGCTTGACTGCGAACCGGGCCGGCATCCGCCCCGCGACCATCCCGGCCAGGAACCCCGCCCCGAGCCGCACCGCCATGAACAGCCCCATGGCGAGCGCGCTGTCGGTGGTGGCGTAGACGAACAGATTGAGCGCCACCATGTTGAGGAAGGTGCCGTACGAGGAGACGGAGTATCCGGCGACCAGGACGCGATAGCGCCCGTCGGCCGTCACGGGCAACGCACCACGAGCCGTCCCCGGGGGGCCGTACGACCCCACACCGCATCACCGTCGACGGCTTCGATGTCTGTGACCCGGATCAGGCGCCGCATGTTCCCTCTTCCCTCGACACAGGTGTCCGGGTCCATCCTCCCCCCGAGGAGCGGGAGGAATTCCTCTCCTTCATGTCCTTCGACAGAGCTCTTCCGAGACCCCTTGCCGTCTTTCGAAAGACCTCAACTAGCTCCGCAGATAGGCCAGCACGGCCAGCACCCGCCGGTGGGTGTCCTCGGCCGGAGGAAGGTCCAGTTTGCCCAGGATGTTTCCGATGTGCTTGCCGACGGCCGCCTCGGTGACGACCAGTTGGCGGGCGATCGCACCGTTGGACTTTCCCTCCGCCACCAGGCCGAGGACCTCGCGCTCGCGCGGCGTCAGCGCCTCCAGCGGGTCACGCCGACGGCGCAGCAACTGCCGTACGACCTCGGGGTCCACGACCGTCCCGCCCACGGCCACCCGCTGCACCGCCTCCGCGAACTGCTCGACCTGTCCGACACGGTCCTTGAGGAGATACCCGACGCCGGTGCCGTCCCCGGTGTCGAGGAGTTCGGCTGCGTACGCCCGCTGGACGTACTGGCTGAGGACGAGCACCGGCAGGCGCGGATCCGCGGTCCGCAGGGCGAGGGCCGCACGCAGTCCCTCGTCCTGGAAGCCGGGCGGCATCCGTACGTCGGTGACGACCAGGTCGGGCGCGTGCGCGGACACGGCTTCCGTGAGCGCCGCCGCGTCGCCGACCGCCGCCACGACCTCGTGCCCGAAACGGGCCAGCAGCCCCACCAGCCCCTCACGCAGCAGCACGCTGTCCTCGGCGAGCACGACTCTCAGCAAGGGATCTCCATACGCAGCACGGTCGGACCGCCGGGCGGGCTGTCGACGGTCAGTGTCCCATCGAGGACCGCCAGCCGGTCGGCGAGACCGGTGAGCCCCGACCCCCGCCCCGGGTCGGCTCCTCCACTCCCGTCGTCCCGCACCTCGATCCGCAGCCGGTCCTCGCCGTACCGCCCGCTGATCCACGCCCGCCCCGCCCCACTGTGCCTGCCCACGTTCGCGAGTGCCTCCCGCACCGCGAAGTACGCGGCGGACTCGACGGCTTCGGCGAACCGCGGCAGCTCGCTCAGGGTCTGGTCCACCTCCACGGGTACGGCGGACCGGTCGGCGGCGTCGGCGATCGCGTCCCCGAGGCCGTAGTCGGCGAGCACCTGCGGATGGATGCCGTGAATCAACTCGCGTAGCTCACCGAGGACTTGGTCCGCCTCCTGGTGCGCGGCCGCGAGCCGCTCCGCCAGTTCGGGCGGCGCGTCCAGACGCGCGAGCCCCAGCGTCATGCTCAGCGCCACCAGCCGCTGCTGCGCCCCGTCGTGCAGATCGCGTTCGATCCGCCGCCGCTCGGCCTCGAAGGCGGCCACCAGACGGGCCCGGGACTTCGTCACCTCGGCGAGCCGCTGTTCGGGCTCGCGCGGGGCGAGGAGCAGCCGGGCGAGTGCGGCGCGGGCACGGGCGTACAGGGCGAGCGGCCACAGGAGGACGAGGAGCAGGACGAGCCCGCCCGCCGCGCACAGGAACGCCTGCCCGTACGCGTCGATCAGCCACAGCTTGGCGATCCGGGTGTCGCCGCCGGAGACGGCCAGCTGCACGGGCGCCCCCAGCATCGCGCCCGGCACGCCCAGCGCCCCCGCCAGCACCAGCAGGTCCAGCGGCCACAGCACGAACGCCAGCAGGACGGCGTACGCGAGCTCGCGCCAGGTCGCCTGCTCGGTGAACCGGAGCCTGACCCAGGCGGCGAGCCCCGGCTCTTCCGGCGTGCGATGGGGGTTCCCCGGACTTGTGGCGGGGCCGGTCCCCGGTGCCGGGTCCACGAGCCGCAGCCGCCACCGCTCCACCACCCCCACGGGCACGCCCGTCAGCGCGAGCAGCGCCAGCAGTGGCAGCCCGACGAGCACGGGTGTCAGCGCGGCGCCGACGACGCCGAGCACCAGCAGCCCGACGAGCAGCGGGACACCGACGAGTACGCCGCCGACGAGATACCCGACCGGGCGTACCGGATTCCTGCGGATCATGCGGCCACGGTAGGCGGCGCCCGGCGACACGGACCATACGAGCAGCGGGTGTACCGGGGGTGGGCCCAGCCCTACCTATCGGGTCAGCAACTCCTCGCGACCCCGCGCCCGGTACTCGGCCATCAGCCCCGCGACGTCCGCCTCCACCAGCCTCCGGTACGCGCACTCCCCCGGCGGCCGCCACCACACCGGATCCGCGCACCGGAAACCCTCCCGCCTCAGCCCCACCCGATGGATCTTGTTGGTGGCGGTGACGGGCATCCGCTCCACGATCCGCACGAATCGGGGCGCCATCTTGGTGCCCAAGTCCGGCTGGGAGAGGAGGAATTCACCGAAGTCCAGCGGATCGAAGGAGACGCCCGCCCTCAGGGCCACCGTCGCCATCACCAAGTCTCCGGCCACCGGATCCGGCACCGCGTACACCGCCACGGCGGCGGCGTCCGCGTACCGGGCGAGGATGTTCTCGATCATCGCGGCGGCGAGGTTCTCGCTGTCGACGCGGAGCCGGTCGTCGGTGCGTCCGGCGAAGTAGAGGAAGCCGTCGGCGTCGCGGTAGAAGAGGTCGCCGGTCCAGTACCAGCCTCCCCCACTCTCGGCTTCGCTCGAGCGGGGGGACCCCCATCGCCGCCGGGCGGCATCGGCGGCCGGGTTGCGCCAGTAGCCCTCGAAGGGGTTGGGGCCCCGGTTCACCAACTCCCCTATCGAATCAGCTCCGTTGAGCAGCCGCCCGTCCTCGCCGAAGGCGGCGGGCGGACACTCGCGCCGGGTGGCCGGGTCGACCACCGCGAGGTCGTCGCCGGGCGCCGCCCGCCCGATCGCCCCGGCCGGGGTGCCGGGCACCCGCTGGATGGCCGCGCCACCCTCCGTGGAGCCGTACCCCTCCACGAGGCGCACCCCGAAGCGCTCCTCGAAGGCGGCCGCGTCGACCGCGCCGGCCTCCGTGCCGAAGCCCATCCGCAGCGGATTGTCGCGGTCGTCGGGGCGGGCGGGCGTGGCCAGCAGGTACTGCACGGCACGGCCCACATAGGTGAAGTACGTGGCCCCGCAGGCCCGTACATCGGCGAGGAACCCCGACGCCGAGAACCGCCGCCGCAGCGCGACCGTCGCGCCCGCCGCCAGCGCGGGCGCCCAGTCGGCGATCACCGCGTTGCCGTGGAACATCGGCATGCAGATGTAGTGCGTGTCGTCCGGGCGCACCCCGAAGTGGTCGACGAGCGACTGCCCGGCGGCGGCGAGCCTGCCCTGGGTGCAGATCGCGGCCTTGGGAGCACCCGTCGAGCCGGAGGTGAAGTAGAGGAGGAGACGGTCGTCGGGGGTCGCCCCAGAAGCGTCCGGCTTCGCGCCCTCGTACGACGCGAGGAGGTCGGCGTACGCGTCCGTGTCGGTCACCAGGACGCGTACACCGGGGAGTTCGAGGCCGTCCAGGAGGGGCAGGTGGGCCCGCTCGGTGATCAGCACGCGGCACTCGGTGTGCAGGATGTCGCGGGCCAGTTCGGGGCCGCGCCGGGTCGGATTGATCCCGGCGACGGCGGCTCCGGCGAGGGCGGCCGCGCTCAACCACATCGGATACTCGGGGGTGTTGTCGAGCAGCACCCCGAGGTGCGGTTCGGCGCCGGGCGGCAGCAGCTCGGCGAGCAGCGCCGCTCGCGCCGCCGCGCCCGCCGCCACCCGGTGGTGGCTCAGGACCCGCCCCTCGAACCACAGCCCCGGGCGGTGGTCGTCCCACCGTTCCCGCACTAGCTCCGCGACGGTACGCCTCATGGTCCCCATGGGGGCGCACCATAATTGACATACCGTCAGATGAGGAGGGGTACAGCGGCGCCCATACCCTCCGTACCGCCTAGATCCCGCCGAAGAACCCGTCGCTCAGCGCCGACATCTGGTGGTACGTGACCATGAAGCCGACACAGAAGGCGACGACCACGCCGAAGAACACCAGCATGCCGACCGTGCCCACGGCGGACTTGACCGGGCTCGGCGCGTGGGCCGTGGCCTTCTCGGGGCGCTCGGCCGCGTAGTGCACGGTGACGATGTCGCCCTCGACGACGGTCGAGGGGCCGTTCCCCTCCTCGAAGCGGACCGTACGGCCCTCGCGCGTCATGAACTCGTAGACGTGGTGCAGCGTCGTGGTCACGGAGCTGTCGCCACCGCCGCCGCTGGTCGTCGTGTACGAGCGCAGGCAGCGCGCCTCGGCGGTCAGTCCGCTGTTCCAGGCACGCCTGAGCTCCAGCGAGCGGCGGATCACCTTGGCCGCCGCGAGGAGCACCACGGCCATGATCAGTCCTGGTATGGCGTAGAAGAAGACGTCCATGACATTCCCCCATGTTCGCGTACTCGCGTGTTCGCTACCGCTCCCTGCACGCCGTCATGGTCATGTCGACGTGCAGGGAACATACCCGCGGGTACCGGGGCCGCGCCTCAAGGGATCCTCAGAAATCAGGCGCCGTCAGAACGTGACGTCCGCGCACGAGTAGAACGCGTTGGCGGTGTCCGCGATCGTCCACACGCCGAGGATGATGTGGTGCCCGCTCTTGCCGGTCGGCAGCGAGCCGGTGTGCGAGAACGTGGACGGGGGGCGCTGTCCGTTGTAGGGGACCGTCAGGAACGGGGTGGTCTCCAGGTCCGCGCGGGTCAGCGCGTGGTTCTGGTTCCAGCCGGTCTTGGTGATGAAGTACTTGAAGTCGGTCGTGGCGTGCACGGCCGTGAACTGCCAGCGGAAGCTGTAACTCTGGCCGCTGGTGACCTTGGTCGTCGGCCAGGCCGTGCCCGCGGGAGTCTTGGGCTGGTCGAGCTGGCTGAAGTTGGTGTGGTTCGCGGAACAGATCCGGCCGTCGGCGGGACCGGCCGCGGGGAAGCCCTTCGGGCCCTCGACGCTCTGGGGCTCCCACTGGATGTCACCGCAGTTGGCGACGGTGCCGCCGTTGGCGGCGCACATCTTCTGCCGGCTGAGGGGCTGGTCGGTGTAGCCATGAGCGCTGGCACCGCCGGTCGAGAGCACGAAGGTGCCCGCGGTGGCGAGGCCGAGCGCGGCCGCGTAGAACTTGGCTTTGCGCATGCTGCCGCTCCTGGAGGACGTGGGGGAAGTTCTCGTGAGCTGTGCGCGCGACGTTCAGGTCTAGACCAAGTCCCAGATTATTGCCGTTAGTTGAACATGTCCATACCAATCACGGTGAGCTTTCCCTGCGCCCCGTGTAGAAGGCCACCGTCAGGTCCTTCACCAACGCCTTGCGCTCGTAGTCGTCGAGTTCGACCAGCCCCCGCATGGTCAGCCGGGTCACCGCGTCCTCGACCGAGTCGACGACGGAAGTGAGCACGGTGTCGCGGTGCTGGGCGTCCAGCGCCGCGATCCGGCGCCGCTGCATCACGGCGGCCACCTCGGGCGCGTACTCGATCCGGGTCGGCTGGGCCGAGAACACCTGAAGCCCGACGGGTGCCGTGTCGGCGGCGATCAGCCGGGTCAGCGCCTCGCCGACCGCGTCCGTGTTGCGCAGGGTCACGTCCTTGACGACGGCCGGCGGCACCTCGGCAGGGAGCTGGGAGAGCACCCGGGAGAGTGCCGCCTCCACACACTCGCGCAGATACGTCTGGTGGTCCTCGACCCCGAGCGTGGCGCGCGCGGTGTCCTTCACGCGCCAGACGACGAGCACGACCACCCGCAGCGCGACCCCGTTCGCGTCGACCACGGACATCGGCTCGCTGCGCCAGTGCCGCAGCCGGACGTCGACACGGCGGCGCAGCACCAGCGGGTTGACCCACATCAGTCCGGTGCGCCGGACCGTGCCGCGGTAGCGCCCGAACAGGCCCAGCACCCATGCCCGCCCGGACTGGCCGCGGGCCAGCCCGCCGAAGCCGAACAGGCCGAGCGCCCCGGCCCCGGCGTACGCGGCCCACTGCGCGGGTCCGAGCCCGGCGCCGGCGTATCGCGGAAGCTCCAGCGCGTGCAGCACGGGCGGTGGCAGCGCGCCCGTCCACCACGAGGTGAGCACACATCCGGCCACACCACAGGCCCCGGCCAGCACTCCCGTCACTCCAGGCAACACCCGGGCGGGGCGCTCGACCAGTTCGGGGTCGACCTCCGGGACCGGGCGCGGGGCCCTGCCGGGTGCGGGCCGCCGGATCCGCGGCTGCTCGCCGGTGCCGCGCCGCCGGCCCACGACCGCGGGCGCGAGGGGCACCGAGACCGGCTCGGGGTCGTCACGGAAGAGCAGGTGGACGGGGATCTCGGTGGTCGCCTCGTTCTGGATGAGCCGTGCGGACCGTGTACCGCCGCCCTCCGACGCCGACGCAGATGCCGATACCGGTGCCGCTGCGGCGGCTGCCGCTGCCGATACAGGCGCCGATACCGGTGCCACTGCCGATGCGTCCGGCCCCGCCTCTGCCCCTTCGGACTCCGGGGTGTGTGAAGTCGTCGTACTCATACGTGCCTCCATGCCTCCGCGCCTGGAAGTTTCGTAAGAACTCGGATGTCGCCCGAACGCGCGATGGCACCGAGTTCGGAATCTCGCCCGAGTTCGGGATATCGCCCGGAACCCGGGATTTCGCACGAACTCGAATCGGTGCTCAGGAGAAGAGCCGCCGCCATGTCTCCGGCCCCGGATAACCGTCCGCCGCGCCGCCGCGCCAGCCCTGGGAGCGCTGGAACGCCTCGACGTTGCGCCGGTCCGCCTCGTCCCAGCGCGGTCCGGGACCCGTTGTGTAGTACTTGCCGAACCCCTTCTTGACCAGCTGCTTTCCGAGCCGGGTGACGTACGTGTTGTGCGCGCCCGGCCGGAACATCGCGCGCCCCGGATAGCCGGGCACCCCGTGCGAGGAGGCGCCCGACGTATCCGTGGAGCCCTCCGCGGAACCCTTCGCCCCGGGAGACCCCTCGATCCCGGGGTCACCCGTCGCCGCACCCGGAATGTCCTTGCCTTTCTTTCCCACCAGGTACGACCACGTCTCGGGCCCCGGCGTCCCGTCCGCGTCCGCTCCGGCCCAGCCCTGCGCCCGCTGGAACGCCCGGGTGGCCTGCCGGTCCGCGTCCGACCAGCGCGGTCCGGGGCCCGTGGTGTAGAAGCGCCCCGCGCCCCGCTCCACGAGGAGGCGGCCCAGCTGGGTGACGTGGGCGTTGTTCGCGCCGGGACCGAAGTACGCGTCCCCCGGATAGCGGGTGCTCCTGGCGTCCGACGAGGACGCGCTCGCGCCGCTCGCACCATCGGTCAGCCCCTTGTAGCGATAGGCCACATAGCGGTCGGAGTTGCTCCAGTACGCGTACGGGGTGGCCTGTTTCCGGGTGTGCGGGCGGGTCTGCTCGTACGCGAGGTAATAGCTGTGCGTGTAGTCCGTCCAGCCGCCGAAAAGGACGACGTGCGAGCCCTTCTCGGGATCGGCGGGATTGTGAAAGAGGAGAATGTCGCCGGGCTGCAGCTGGTCGCGGGAAATCCGCACGCCGAAGGTGCCCAGGCTGCCCGTCCATTCGTTTCCCGGCAGGCCCCAGGCCATCGAGACAAAGCCGGAGCAGTCCTGCCGGTACCCGTCCGGCCGGTACGCGTACATGTTGTACGGCACCTGCGCGGCGACCCACTTCTTGGCCCGGTTGATGATCTCAGCCCGGGTCGTCGTGGGCACCTTCGCCACGGTCGAGGGCTTTCCCGGCTTTGCCGGTTTGCCGGCCGGCCCGTGCAGCGGGGCCTTGCCGCCCTGCGGGGTGTCGGGCTCGTCACCTGCGGGAATGCCCGGCCGGGCGGGCCCGTGCGCGACCGCGACGGCCGGTGCCGACTGGCCCACACCGAGGACGGTGCCCGCCGCGGCGGCGAGGACGAGCGCCTTGCGGGCCGCCGGATGGCCCAAGGGCCCCGAAAGCGAGGAATACGGCATGACGCGTCGCCAGTGAACGCATCCGGGGCAGTCACAGTCGCTCGCGGGATCGAATTCCTCGAATACCGGAGCCGCCATGCGAATCCCCTCACACTCCAGGTGGAAATGTCCGCAGTTCTGCACAGTCGCCAGTTTCTCAACTGTCCTCCGGTGTCGCATGTTGACGGTCCGAATGATGTACAGGACCCCTCCGACCTGGCCCGGAGCCCTCCCCGCTGGTCCGGAGCACCCCGCCCGGGTCGGGTAGAGTTCCCGGGTCAGCAGGCGCCGCTAGCTCAGTTGGTTAGAGCAGCTGACTCTTAATCAGCGGGTCCGGGGTTCGAGTCCCTGGCGGCGCACCGACCGATGGGGGCCCTCGCAGCTGCGAGGGCCCCCATCGCCGTACGCGCCCGCCGATCCCAGCCCCGTACACGCGTCCCAATGAGCGCGTATGACCGGTTAACACCGCGTTTCGCATCTTGCGATCATGATGAACGGCGTAGAACCCTGGGCTTCAAGGGACTGTCGATACATGACAGTTGGGGGCACGGCCGGTTGCGGACATGGGGGGTTGGGGGCCCCGTTCATGAACAGATGCCGAGGGGGGCATCATGCAACCGGAAGGCCGTCGTTCCATGTCTATAAGGTGTAGATGATGTGGTGACGCTGGCCTGCCAGTGATGCGCCTGTGACGGTCGAGGGGGACCCGAGCGGGCGACAGGAACCGACGAACACGCACCTGACCGTGCGTGCGGGGGGATGACTCATGACGTCGACGCCGACGGGCGCCCGGCAGAACTTCGACCCGTCTGAGACGACCCAGCTCAGGGTGCCATCGCACCGGACGGGCGGCTTCCGCAGGATCAAGAAGTCGCTTCCGAGATACGACTACGAGCACTACAGCCGGCTCGCGGGCCCCCTCACACAGCCCGACCCGAGCAAGCCGTACAAGGTGCAGTACCGCTCGCTGCTGTCGCAGGAGCCGCACCGCATAAGGGCCGCGCTCATGCTGGGCGCCGCGCCGCTGCTCTCGCTGATCCTGCTCGGCTGGCTGCTCCAGCCCGAGCACTGGACCGAACGCGACTATCCGGCCTACGACTTCCTGCCGGCCCTCGACATCGTGATGCTGGTCTCGATCGGCCTGATCGAGTTCTTCCGCTGCATGAACGTGCTGTCGAACGCGCACGCCACCCTGGTCGCCCGCGACCCCATCCCGGTGGTGCCCGAGACCGGCACCAGAGTCGCCTTCCTCACCTCCTTCGTGCCCGGCAAGGAGCCCCTCGCCATGGTGACGAAGACCCTGGAGGCGGCCGTCAAGCTGCGCCACCGGGGCCTTCTGCACATCTGGCTCCTCGACGAGGGCGACGATCCCGAGGTGAAGGAAGTGTGCGCGCGCCTGGGGGTGCACCACTTCTCCCGCAAGGGCATCGCGAAGTGGAACCAGGCCAAAGGCCCGCACCGCGCCAAGACCAAGCACGGCAACTACAACGCCTGGCTGGAAGCGCACGGCGACGAATACGACTACTTCGCCTCGGTCGACACCGACCATGTGCCGCTGCCCAACTATCTGGAGCGGATGCTCGGCTTCTTCCGCGACCCGGACGTCGGCTTCGTCATCGGCCCGCAGGTGTACGGCAACTACGACAACCCCATCACCAAGGCCGCCGAGTCCCAGCAGTTCCTCTTCCACGCGCTGATCCAGCGGGCCGGCAACGCCTACGGCGCGCCGATGTTCGTGGGCACCTCCAACGCCGTACGCATCAAGGCGCTGAAGCAGATCGGCGGTCTGTACGACTCGATCACCGAGGACATGGCGACCGGCTTCGAGATCCACCGCCACAAGAACCCCGCCACGGGCAAGAAGTGGCGCTCGGTCTACACCCCGGACGTGCTCGCGGTCGGCGAGGGCCCGAACGCCTGGACGGACTTCTTCACCCAGCAGCTGCGCTGGTCCAGGGGCACGTACGAGACGATCCTCAAGCAGTACTGGAAGGGCTTCTACTCGCTGCCGCCGAGCAAGCTCTTCAACTACACGATGATGATCATCTTCTACCCGATGTCGGCCCTCAACTGGATTCTGGCCGCGCTGAGTTGTGCGCTGTTCCTGGGCCTGGGCGCCTCGGGTGTGAACATCGACCCGACGGTCTGGCTGATGCTGTACGGCAACGCGTCCGCGCTGCAGATCGGCCTGTACATCTGGAACCGCCGCCACAACGTCTCCCCGCACGAGCCCGAGGGCTCGGGCGGCGTGGCCGGCATGGTGATGTCGGCGCTCTCCGCGCCCATCTACGCGCGGTCCCTCCTGGACGCCGTGCTGCGCCGCAAGAGCAAGTTCGTGGTGACACCCAAGGGTGACTCGGCGAGCCCCGACACGCTGTTCGGGACCTTCCGGATCCACCTGTTCTTCATTCTGGTCTTCGCCGGCTCCATCGTCGCCGGCGTCATGCTCGGGCACTCCCACCCCGCGATGATCACCTGGGCCACCTTCGCCCTGCTGATCACCGCCTCGCCGATCTTCGCCTGGCGCTGGGCGATGCGCCAGGAGCGGAAGAAGCCCCCGGCGCCGCCCGAAGCCGTAACCGTTCCTCCCCAGGCCTCCGTGCCGCAGCAGGAACAGCACGCCCCGCATTCGCCGCAGCACAAGCCCACCTGGGCCGCGACCGGCGGGAACGACCAGACGATGCAGATCACCCTTGGGGGAAGTAAGAAATGAAAGACGGTGCCCGCCGCCGCCGCGCCCGCCGCCTCGGGATAACCGGGGTGGTGGTGCTCGCGTTGGCCGGGATGAACGGGCCGTGGCTGTATCGCTTCGGGACGGACAAGTACCACCAGTACACGATCAACAAGCCGGAGTACAAAGCCGCCAACGGTCACTGGGACATCATCAATTTCCCCCAGCAGTACCGGCTGAACACGATCCACGCGGCCCTGCTGCACACCGGCAAGATCCTGCTGATCGCGGGCTCGGGCAACAATCAGGACAACTTCGACGCGAAGAAGTTCGACACGCGGATCTGGGACCCGGTCAAGGGCACCATCAAGAAGATCCCGACGCCGGCCGACCTGTTCTGCACCGGCCACACCCAGCTCGCCAACGGCAATCTGCTGATCGCCGGTGGCACCAAGCGGTACGAGACGCTGAAGGGTGATGTCACCAAGGCCGGCGGCCTGATGGTGGTCCACAACGAGAACCCGGACAAGCCGATCACATTGCCCGCGGGCACCAAGTTCACCGGCAAGAAGGACGGCAAGACGTTCGTCTCCAAGGACCCGGTGCTCGTACCGCGTGCCAAGAAGGTCTTCGACAAGGCGACCGGCAAGTTCCTGCGCAACGACCCGGGTCTCGGGCGTATCTACGTCGAGGCGCAGAAGAGCGGCCAGAAGTACGAGACGGGCACCCAGGACAACTACCGCATCCAGGGCCTGACGGGCGCGGACGCCCGCAACACGTACGGCATCGCGCAGAAGCTCGCCCTGGACAAGAAGGACTTCCAGGGAATCCGGGACGCGTACGAGTTCGATCCGGTCGCCGAGAGGTACATCAAGGTCGACCCGATGAACGAGGCCCGCTGGTACCCGACGCTGACCACCCTGTCGGACGGCAAGGTTCTCAGCCTCTCCGGACTCGACGAGATCGGCCAGCTGGTCCCGGGCAAGAACGAGGTCTTCGACCCGAAGACCAAGAAGTGGACCTACACCAAGGGCATCCGGCAGTTCCCGACCTATCCGGCGATCTCCCTGATGCAGAACGGCAAGCTCTTCTACTCGGGCTCGAACGCGGGCTACGGCCCCGACGACGTGGGCCGCGACCCCGGCGTCTGGGACCTGGGCACCAACAAGTTCACCAAGCTCAAGGGCCTCAGCGACCCGAACATGATGGAGACCTCCGGCACCGTGCTGCTGCCGCCCGCGCAGGACGAGAAGTACATGGTGATCGGCGGCGGCGGGGTCGGCGAGTCCAAGCTGTCCAGCAAGAAGACCCGGCTGATCGACCTCAAGGCCAAGAACCCGAAGTTCGTCGACGGGCCCGAGCTGGAGAAGGGCACCCGCTATCCGCAGTCCTCGATCCTGCCCGACGACACCGTGCTGGTGTCCGGCGGCTCCGAGGACTACCGCGGGCGCAGCGACTCCAACATCCTCCAGGCGCGGATCTACAACCCCACGTCGAACACCTTCGACCGGGTCGCGGACCCGCTGGTGGGCCGCAACTACCACTCGGGCTCGATCCTGCTGCCCGACGGCCGCGTGGTGTTCTTCGGCTCCAACTCGCTCTACGCGGACAAGGCCAACACCAAGCCCGCCACGTTCGAGCAGCGCATCGAGATCTACACGCCGCCGTACCTCTTCCGCGACTCGCGGCCCTCGCTCTCCGGCGGCCCGAAGACGATCGCCCGCGGCGCCTCGGCGACGTTCACCTCGCAGCACGCCTCGTCCATCAAGACGGCCCGGCTGATCCGGCCGAGCGCGTCCACCCACGTCACCGACGTGGACCAGCGGTCCATCGCCCTGGACTTCCAGAAGACGAAGAACGGGATCACGGTGACCGTGCCGAAGAACCGCAACCTCGTCGAATCCGGCTGGTACATGCTGTTCGTGACGGACGATCAGGGGACGCCCAGCAAGGCGCAGTGGGTCAAGGTGCCCTGATTCAGCGAGAGTTACGTGACGGGGGGCGCCCTTCTCGACGGAGGGCGCCCCCCGTCATGTACCGGCTGACTAAACTCCCGCGATGTCGCGGTGCGACACAGCAGCCAACGGCATGCCGGAGGGCCCGCCGGCGGCCCAGTTCTGCTCCCTGCTGGGCGGGCCGCTGTCGGTGACTGCCGTCCCGCTGTGGGAGCTACGGCGGATGCGGACCCAGTTCGGGATTACCGTCCGCGCCCGAGCCGGGGCCCGGCGGCCCGGGCCCCGGCCGTCGCCCGGGCGCATCGCTCACAACAGGGCGTACGTTGCCCGCTACGGCACTGGTCGGACTACGGCACTAGTCGGAGGCCTTGGCCAGCTTGAGCGCGTAGTCCGCCCACCACTGGCCCGCCTTCGGCCCGCCCTTGCAGGTGCCGTCCGACTCGCCGGGCCGCTTGATCCACAGATACGCGTCGACGAGCGGATCGACTGTCTTGGTCGTCGGGGTCTCGCCGAGCGCGCGGCCCGGCGGGTTGCACCAGTTCTCGTCCGCCTTGCCGCCCGTGTACGGGCCGTTGCCGTTGCGGCTGGTGTCGATGACGAAGTGCTTGCTCCCCACCTTCGCGGACAGCTGCTTGCCGTACGCGATGGAGTCCTTGGTCGAGTAGAAGTTGGAGACGTTGACGGAGAAACCGTCGGCCTGGTCGATGCCCGCCCACTGGAGCGGCTGGAAGATCTGGTCGGGATGGCCCCAGCCCGCGTTGCCCGCGTCCAGGTACACCTTGGTGTTCTTCAGGGCCTTGAGCTTGGCGATGGCACCCTTGAGGAGGTCGTAGCGCTCCTCGTGGTACTCGTCCGGGGTGCACTGGTTGACCAGGTGCAGGATCGCGTCCGGCTCCAGGATCACCGTGGCCGGCCGGTCCTCGATGCCCTTGGCGACCCCGTCGATCCAGGCCCGGTAGGCGTTGCCGTCCGCGGCGCCTCCCTGCGAGAACTGGCCGCAGTCGCGATGCGGGATGTTGTAGAGGACCAGGATCGCGGCGCGGTCGGCCTTCTCGGCGGCCTCGGTGAAGCCGCGCGCCTCCTGTTCCGGGTTCTCCGGCCCGATCCACTCGCCGGTCGGCTGCTCGGCGATCTTGCGGATCTGCTCGGCGTCGTCCTTCTTGCCCGCCTGCACATACGTGGCGACCTGCTCGGCCGCGTTCCCATCCGGATTGACCCAGAACGGGTCCGAGTTCTTGGGCTGCTGTGTGACCTTGGAGCCGGAACCGTCGCCCTTGTCGCTGTCGCCCCCGGAGGAGAAACACCCCGCGAGCAGCAGTGCCGCCCCCGCCACCGCAACGGACGCCCGTGCCCCGGCCCCCCTCGTGCCGTACATCCAACTCCCCCTTGGGTGCACCGTCCTAAGTCTCAATCCTGACATACGTCTCGCGTCGCCCACGAGGTCGCCCCGACCCTTGTCGGAGAGCTGTTACAGCACCGGCCCCCCGGGTAGGCGCTGCTGAGCGAGGGGGACGGGGACAGAAGAATCGGGGTACGGGACATGCACCACGGCAGCCGGGAAATGCTGCTGGCGTCGGCCCTGCTGGAGGCCTCGGACACGCTGTCCGACACGTTCGACGCCGAGCGCTATCTGCAACGCCTGTCCGATCACTGCGTGGAGATCCTCGGCGCACGAGCCGCCGGGATCATGGTGATCAAGGGCGGGGAGGAGGTGTCGCTCGCGGTGAGCAGTCGCCAACAGGAGGTCGCGCTCGACCTGTTGGCCGTCCAGTACCACGGCGGTCCCTGCCTCGACAGCTACGGCACGGGACGGCCCGTACCGCCCGTCTCGATCAGCGTGGCCCATGCCGCCTCCCGCTGGCCCGACTTCACCGAGCGGGCGCTGCGCCACGACATCGCCGCGACCTTCGCGGTCCCGCTGCGCCGCCGCGAGACGCTGCTCGGCGCGCTGAACGTCTTCGTGCCCACCCTTCCCGAGTACGACCCGCCGCCCGAGGAGGACGGAAGCGTACGGCTGGCCCAGGTCCTCGCCGACGCGGCCGCCGTCGGGCTGCAGAACCACCGGGTGTACGCGCAGTACCGCACCCTGGCCGAGCAGTTGCAGATGGCCCTCTCCGGCCGCGTACGCATCGAACAGGCGAAGGGCATGCTCGCGGAGCGCTGGGGCACGGGGGTCGATCAGGCCTTCATGACACTGCGCCAGTACGCGCGCCGGCACCGGCTCCCGCTGGACGAGGTCGCGACGGGGGTGATCGAAGGCTCGGTGGACCGGGACGATCTGGGGGGCGGGGCGCCGCGATCGCCATAAGAGCCTGCCGCGGTACTCGCATCAGCCTGCCGCGGCGTTCACGAAAGCCCCCGCGGCGTTCGCGAAAGCCCGTCGCGGCGTTCGCGAAAGCTTGAATAAGGCACCCTCCACCTGCACGGATGACACACAGCCACCGATGGTCGACTTGGCGTCAAACAACCTCTAGGCCGGAACACTCATCCGTTCTACAGTTGCCTCAAACGGGCCCAGCCCCCGGCCAATTACGCCGTCCGCCCATCGCAGACGGCCCCCAGAACCTCCCGCGCCGGTCGCCGGGTTACTCCCGCAGCCCGTGCGCGCGCGGTCGAGGACCAGCCCGGTCGGCGGTTTCGGGGGGAGCGGGCCGTCGACCGGGCCAGGTACGGCTCGCACAGGACTCGCATCCGGCTCGCCGTCGGCTTTCGGTGGGAGTCAGAGGCCTGTTCCTGTGAGGTACGCCGACACGATCACGTTCGCCGTATAGGTGCGGCTCGCCCGGTCGAACGTGCCGCCGCAGGTGATGAGCCGCAGCTCGGCCCGCCCCGACTTGCGTACTCCGTAGGCCTGTTGGGCGTCGAAGTCGTCGCGCGGGAGGACCTGGACGTCGTCCACGGTGAACTCGGCGACCGTACCGTCGTCGCGGATCACCCGGACGCTCTCGCCCGGCCGTACCGTGCTGAGCTTGTAGAAGACCGCGGGCCGCGTCTCGGTGTCCACGTGCCCCACGAAGAGCGCGGTCCCGGCGGCCCCCGGTTTCGCCCCGGCCGAGTACCAGCCGACCACGCCCGGCTGGTCGAACGGCGGCGGATCGATCGCGCCCCGTGTGTCGAGCCCGCGGGCCACGACGGGTGCCTGCACCCCCATCGACGGGATGTCGATGCGCTGCGGCCGCGCGTTGCCCAGCGGCTTCACCGCGGGCGGCAGTTGCACCTCCGGTGGCCGTCCGACGGCCGCGATGTCCCCCGTGGTCGGCGCCGATATCCCGCGCACGTCCGTCACCTCGCGGCCCCACAGCC
Source organism: Streptomyces sp. NPDC027189 (assembly GCF_055566975.1). Classification (NCBI taxonomy): domain Bacteria; kingdom Bacillati; phylum Actinomycetota; class Actinomycetes; order Kitasatosporales; family Streptomycetaceae; genus Streptomyces; species Streptomyces sp. NPDC027189. The sequence goes on along the minus strand of NZ_JBVHRI010000013.1, from coordinate 250,102 downwards.
ACAGCCCGAGCAGCAGCACGACCCAGGCGACACCGGTGATCAGCCGCCCGGTGCCGGAGGAACGCTCCCGTTCGGACATGTCAGTCGCGGCTGTCGTGGCCCCGGCGTGCGCTGCGCACCGCCACGGCCACGGCGGCGACGCTCGCGAGGACGAGGCCGATCACCGCCTGCTTGGTGCCGGGTCCGGTCGCCTTGGCGTCCACGGAGGCGAAGTGCGCGGTGCCGCCGCCGCCCGCGTGCACGGGCGCCACCGGCGAGGCCGGCCCGGCCGTGTTCGAACCGCCTTGCGGTACGACGACGACCGTGCCGCTGACCTTGCCGTCGCCGCCGTCGCAGCTGACCTTGATCTCGTACGTGCCGGGCGTGAGCGAGGTGGGCACGCGTGTCTCGCCGAGGAGTGCACCGCCGCCCTGGCCGGTGAGCTGCGCGTCCGCCACGAAGGCAGCCGACTTCGCGGTGCCCGCCTGGCCCGTGCAGCCCGTCGCGCGCAGCTGGATGTCGCTGCCGGGGGCCGGGGACGACGGCGCCACGGAGACGCCCGCGTCGGCCGCGTACGCGAGGGGTGTGCACGCGGCCGCGACCACCGCCCCGGCACAGAGAGTGAGTCGCATTGAGCGCATCGTGAAACCTCCAGATACCTGGAGACTCCCCCTCGGGGCGGCGGGGCGCATCTTCAGAGGGGCACGACTGCTCCGTACGAGTTGTGAATGGTTTAGCCGCGGCCGAGCCGAGAGGATCGGCTGCGCACTCCGGATCCCGCCCGGTGCGCGCTCTAGACCCGGTCGACCAGGTCCGCGATCGAGTCCACGATCCTCGACGGCCGGTACGGGTACTGCTCGATCTCCGCGGGCGTGGTCAGCCCCGTGAGCACCAGGAACGTCTCCATCCCGGCCTCCAGACCGGCCAGCACGTCCGTGTCCATCCGGTCGCCGATCATCGCGCTGGTCTCGGAGTGCGCCCCGATGGCGTTCAGGCCGGTCCGCATCATCAGCGGGTTCGGCTTGCCCGCGAAGTACGGCTGCTTGCCGGTCGCCTTGGTGATCAGCGCGGCCACCGCACCGGTGGCGGGCAGCGGGCCCTCCGTGGACGGGCCCGTCTCGTCGGGGTTGGTGGCGATGAAGCGGGCGCCGCCCTTGATCAGCCGGACCGCCTTGGTCATCGCCTCGAAGGAGTACGTACGGGTCTCGCCGAGGACCACGTAGTCCGGGTCGTGGTCGGTGAGGACGTACCCGATGTCGTGCAGCGCCGTGGTCAGGCCCGCCTCTCCGATGACGTACGCCGTGCCGCCGGGGCGCTGGTCGTCCAGGAACTTGGCGGTGGCCAGCGCGGACGTCCAGATGTTCTCGACCGGGACGTCCAGCCCCATGCGCTGGAGCCGGGCGTGCAGGTCACGGGCGGTGTAGATCGAGTTGTTGGTCAGCACCAGAAAGGGCCGGCCGGACTCCCGCAGCCTCTTGATGAAGGCGTCGGCGCCGGGGATCGGCACACCCTCGTGGATGAGCACACCGTCCATGTCGGTGAGCCACGACTCGATGGGCTTGCGCTCTGCCATGTGCTGGATCTCCTGCCGTCCTGGCGTACGTACGCACACGATCCGGGGGCGCCGGAACGTCGCTGTGCCGACGCCCCCAGCCTAGTCAGGCCCGTACGGTCCCAGTCCGGTCAGGTCTGCTTGATCGCGACTCCGTCTATCACCCAGTACCAGTTGTTGCCGCCGGAGCCGGCTGCTGCACGGGCCGTCCGTCGAGGCCCCGGACCGGGTCGATCGCGATGCCCAGGTGGGCGAGGGCGGAGGCGGCGATGTCCGGCATCTTGACGTCGTACCGCACCGAACCGGCGGCCGGCGTGGGCCCGGTCGCGATCAGGAAGGTCTGCCGCTCGGGCCGGCTGGAGCCGCCGGGGTCGTTGAAGGGGGCGGTGTGGGGCACGGATGAGGGGCTGCGGCGTGTTCGGGCATGGCAACGCCCCCGGTGGTTCCAGGGGCGTTGCCGGGTGGAGCGCTGTGCGCGAGAGGTCAGCTGCCGGTGGCCGACTTCCAGTCCTCGACGTACGACTGGAGGTTCTTGTCGATGTCGGCCCAGTCCGGCTCGAAGACCTCGACACCGTCCATGAGCCTGGTCAGGGCGATGGCGTTCGCGTCGGTGGCCTTGACGTCCTTGCGGGCGGAGAAGCCGCCGCCGATCTCACTGACCTGCTGCTGGGCCTTGGCGGAGAGCATGAAGTCGAGGAGCTTCTTGCCGTTCTCCGAGTGCGGGGCCTTGGTGACGAGCCCCGCGGCGTACGGGAGGGCGAAGGTGGTGGGCTTTCCGGCGGCGTCGGTGGCCTTGTCGGTGGCCTGCGGGAACCAGATGCTCAGGTTCGGCATGTCCTTGGACTGCGCGTAGTTCATCTGGACGTCGCCGTTCGCGACGAGGAGTTCGCCCTTGTCGACCTTGGGCGCGAGCTTGCCGGTCGAGGCGGAAGGGCCGACGTTGTTGGCCTGGAGCTTCTTCAGGTAGGCCAGCGCCGGCTCCTTGCCGCCGAAGTCGTGGATCGCCTTGATGAGCACGGCGGTTCCGTCGCCGGCGACACCCGGGGTGGAGTACTGGAGCTTGTTCTTGTACTTCGCGTCGAGCAGTTCGTCCCAGGTGGTGGGCGCCTGCTTGAGCTCCTTCTTGTTGTAGACGAAGCCGAAGTAGTTGTTGACGACGGAGGTCCAGGTGGCGTCGGCCGCCTTGTCGGCGCCGTCGACCTGGTCGGAGCCCTTCGGGGCATACTTCTGCAGCAGCCCCTTGCCGTCGGCCTGCTGGATGAACGGCGGCAGGGTGACGAGGACGTCGGCCTGCGGGTTGGTCTTCTCGCGGACGGCGCGCTGGACCATCTCGCCCGAACCCCCCTCCACGTACTTGACCTTGATCCCGGTCTCCTTCTCGAAGTCCTTGAAGGCCTGGTCGTACCAGCCGTCGCCGTTCTCGCCCTTGAGGCCGTCCGCGCTGTACACGGTGACGACCTTGGCGTCGGAGGCGGCGGAGTCGCCGCCGCAGGCGGTGAGGGAGGAGGCGAGGGCGAGGCTGCCGAGGACGGCGGCGATCGGCTTGAGGCGCGTGTTTCTGGGCATGGCGAGGCGAACTCCTTGCGTTCGTGTTTCTTGCGAGGGTTGGTGGATCAGCGGTGGGCAAGTCGCTGTCGTCGCGAGGGTTGATGGATCAGCGGTAGGTCGCTTTGGTGCGGATCCGGGAGACGACGAACAGGACGACGACCGTGGCGGTCATGAGGACCACCGCGAGTGCGGAGCCGGTGAAGAGCGCCCCGCGGTCGGTGGCCGCGTAGATCTGGACCGGCAGCGGGGTCCAGTCCGGCGGGTAGAGCATCATGGTGGCGCTCAACTCGCCCATGGACAGGGCGAAGCAGAGCCCCGCGGCGGCGGTCAGCGAGGGCAGCAGCAGCGGCAGCCGCACCCGCCACAGCACGTACGAGGGCCGGGCGCCGAGCGAGGCCGCGGCCTGTTCGTACGCCGGGTCGAGACGGACGATGGCGGCCGACACCGACTGGTGGGCGAAGGCCGTGACAAGAACGGTGTGCGCGAGGATGACGATCCACCGGGTGCCGTTGAGCAGCATCGGCGGCTTGGAGAAGGCGACCAGGATCGCCAGACCGACGACGACCGAGGGCACGGCGACCGGCAGCATGAACAGGGCGTCCAGAACGCGCCTGCCCCGCTTCCCGAGCGCGTGCGCGGCGAGCGCCGCCCAGGTGCCGACGAGCAGCGCGAGCAGACTCGCGGTGACCGCCGTGACCAGGCTGGTGGTCAGCGCCTGGAGCGATTCGCCGCGGGTGGCGGCCGTGTAGTGCCCGGTGGTGAAGCCGGACGGGAACGCGCTCGACCAGTTCGTGGCGAACGACGCGGCGAGGACGACCAGCAGCGGCAGGGCGAACAAGGGCAGGAAGAGTACGAAGAAGACGGCCCAGGTGGCCCACTTCCCCTTGCGGCTATGCACCAACACGGCGGCTCACCACCCGGTAGAGGCCGTAGAGCCCCACGGAAATAAGGACGTTGACGACGGCGACCACACACGCGCCCGGATAGTCGGACTCCAGGATCGCCTTGCTGTAGACGAGCATCGGCAGGGTGGTGACCCCCTTGGCCCCGGTGAACAGCACGATCCCGAACTCGTTGAGGCAGAGGACCAGTACCAGGCTGCCGCCGGCCGCGAGCGCGGGCAGCGCCTCGGGCAGGATCACCTGCCGCACGATCCGGGCGGGCCGTGCCCCGAGGGAGGACGCCACCTCCAACTGCGCGGTGTCGATCTGCGAGAAGGCGGCGAGCAGCGGCCGCATCACGAACGGGGTGAAGTACGTGACCTCGGCGAGCAGCACACCCCACGGCGTGGTGAGGAACTGGAACGGCCCCTCGGCGGCCCCGGTCGCGTCCGTCCACAGCCCGTTCGCCATGCCCACGGTGCCGTAGATGAACAGCAGGGCGAGCGTGATGAGGAAGGAGGGGAAGGAGAGGAACACGTCGATGAACTTGGCCACGGCCTTCCCCCCGGGGAACGGCACGAACGCGATGACCAGAGCCAGTACGAACCCGAGCACAAGACACGTGGCGGTCGCCGCCACGGCGATCCAGACGGTCGTCCAGAGCGCCTCCCGAAAAGCGTCGGACGCGAAGACATCGCCGTACGGCTGGAGGGAGGTCCCCCCGGTGTCCGGCTGCAAGGACTGCTGGATGACGAGGGCCAGGGGGTAGAGGAAGACGAGGGAGAGGGCCAGGACGGGCGGCAGGGCCCAGAGGTACGGCTGATACGGCCGGGGGCGCCGGTCCCGCTGCTCCTGCGGATCCGCCTGGTCCCGCCGATCCCGCTGGTCCCGCCGATCCCGCTGGTCCCGCCGATCCCGCTCATCCTGCCGATCCGCCTGGTCCCGCTGGTCCGCCTGGTCCCGCCGATCCCGCTGGTCCCGCTGGTCCCGCTCATCCTGCCGATCCCGCTCATCCTGCCGATCCGCCTGGTCCCGCTGGTCCGGCTGGTCCTGCCGATCCCGCTGGTCCCGCTGTGGGCAATCGTTCCGCAGGGCGGAACGGGTGGGCACAGCCACCAGCGCCGGGTCACTTGTCATCGGGGGCTCACTGGACCTACCCATCGGTCACCCCTGCGGCCAGCAGCACGGCATCCTCGGGCGCGAAGTGCAAGTCGACCGAATCCCCCAACGCCGGAGGCGTGCGCAGCTCGCGGAGGTCCGCCATCACCCGGTGGCCCCCCACATCGACGTACAGCCGATGTGTGGCCCCCCGCCACTGGATCTCACCGACGGTCCCGACGACTTGGTTGGGCCCGGCCCCCAGCCCAACAAGGTGGGGCCGTACGCACAGGGTCGCCGAGGCGCCCCGCGCCGCACCCCCCGTATCGACCTTGAGCTCGACCCCGCCGAAGGAAACCCCGTCCGCAGCCACGGTCACGGGCAGCAGATTCGCGTTGCCCACGAATGACGCCGTGAACTCGGTCCGCGGCGCCCGGTACAACTCCTGCGGCGTCCCGACATCCTGCAACCGCGCCTTGTCCATGACCGCGATCCGGTCGGCCAGGGTCAGCGCCTCGACCTGGTCATGAGTGACGTACAGGATCGACACATCGGGCAACTCCCGGTGCAGCCGGGCAAGTTCGGCCAGCATCCCGGACCGCAGCTGCGCGTCGAGCGCGGACAGCGGCTCGTCGAGGAGGAGGACACCGGGCCGGATGGCAAGCGCCCGCGCGATGGCGACGCGCTGCTGCTGCCCGCCGGACAGTTCACGCGGATACCGCCGGGCGTACGCGGCCATCCCGGTCATCTCCAGCGCTTCGGCGACCCGCCCGCGGATCTCGCCCTTGGCCACCTTCCGCGCCTTGAGCCCGAAGGCGACGTTGTGCTCGACCCGCAGGTGCGGGAAGAGCGCGTACTGCTGCACCACCATGCCGATCCCGCGCCGGTACGGCGGCAGATCGGTCACGTCGCGGTCGCCGATGAACACCCGCCCGGAGGCGGGCCGCACGAATCCGGCGACGGCCCGCAACGCGGTGGTCTTCCCGGACCCGGACGGCCCGAGCAGCGCCATCACCTCGCCGGGCCCGACGGTGAGGTCGAGCGAGTCGAGGACCGTGTTGCCCTCGTACGCGACGGACACCCGGTCGAAGCGGATACCGCTGCTCATCGCCCGCCTCCGTCGCGCAGCGCGGGCCCGTCGAGCAGCGTGGGCAGCTCGGCTACGGAACCGAGCACGTGCCCGGCCCCGGCGGCGCGCAGCGCCCGGTCGTCGTGGGCGCCGGTGAGCACTCCGGCGACGACCCCCGCCCCGGCGCGGACGCCACTGAGCATGTCGTACGAGGTGTCGCCCACGACGGCTACCTGCTGAACGCCCTCGGCGGCCTTGGTCCGCAGAATGGCCTCCAGCACCATGTCGGGGTACGGCCGCCCACGGCCCCCCGCGTCCGCCGGGCACAGGGTGAGCGGCACCAGGTCCCGCCAGCCCAGGGCGTCGAGGATGGCGTCCTGGGTGACGCGGGCGAACCCGGTGGTGAGCACGACCGTCCGCCCGGCTTCGGCGAGCGCCTGGATCGCCTCGCGGGCCCCGGCGATCGGCTCGATGCGGCCGCCGTCGACCAGTTCCCCGTACGCCTTCTCGAAGGCGGAGTTGGCCCGCTGGGCGAGCGCCTCCTCGCCGAACAGATGCCGGAAGACGGAGATCTTGGACTCGCCCATGGTGGCCCGGACGTAGTCGAGCTTCTCGGCGTGGTCGGCGGAGCCGGGCTCGACGCCCAGCTCCCCGGCGGCCACGGCGAAGGCCTGTTCCACCAGCCCGCCGTCGGCGACGGTGGTGCCGGCCATGTCGAGGACGACAAGACGTATGGGGTTCAACTCGGTCACCATCCCAGCTCGTTGGCGGTTGTCTCGGCAATGGCGGGCGAGCAGGTCATACCGCGCCCACCGGGCCCGGTGACCAGCCACACCCCGTCCCGTACGCGCTGCCGGTGCACGACCCGGCTCGGGTCGGTGCACTGCGCGTACACCCCGGCCCAGCGGCGCCGGATCTTCGGCAGCGGCCGTCCGAGGAAGGACTCGACGACCTCGATGAGGTGGTCGTAGGGGTCTTCGAGGGTGTCGAAGGCGAAGGGGTGCTCGTACTCGTGGGTGTCGCCGATGGTCAGCCCGCCGTCCGCGCGCTGCACCATGAGCAGCTGCATCCGGTGCGCGGTGGCGGTCGCGGCCTGCGGCTGGTGCGCGTCGAGTTCGTCGAGGGCGGGGCTGCGATACGCGGGGTAGTAGCGGAAACTGTCCGCGTCGGCGACGGAGGTGGTGAGCGGCTCACCGAGCGGGTCGGTCTGCATCATCTGCAGCCGTACGCGCCGCACGGGCAGCTCGGGCCCCGCCAACTCCCGTACGAGACCGCTCAGCCAGGCCCCCGTGCACAGCACGACGACGTCACCGGTGTGCACGTCCCCGTGGTCGTCGCGCACGGCGTTCTCACCGACGACGTCACGGACCTCGCGCCCCGGCAGGAAGGTGTAGTTGGGGGACCGCAACAGCTCTTCGCGAAGGGCGAGTTGGGCGGTACGCGGCTCGACGGCGGCGTCGCGCTCGCAGTACAGGGCGGCGTCGAACGCGCCCCGCAGCGCCGGGTTCATCGCGCGCGCTTCGTGCGCCGTGAGCAACTTGTAGCCGCGTGCGGCAGCGTCCGGGCGAGCCAGAGCGGCCTCGGCGACGGCCAGTTCGAGGTCCCCCCGTACGGGGGTCAGCGACCCGCACGCCCGAAACCCGAGCCCCGGGACGCGCGCCCCGATCCCCTCCCACAACTCCCGTGCCCGCAGGGCGGTTTCGAGCTCCTCTCCTCCGGCGCGACCACTCACCCAGATCTGCCCGAAGTTGCGCAGCGAGGCCCCGCGGGCCTCCGCCTCACGCTCGATCTGTACGACCTCGTGGCCGCGCTCCACTGCATGCCAGGCATGCAGGGTGCCCACCACTCCGGCTCCGACGACTATCACTCTCACGACGGCAACGCTCCTCGGGACGAGGGAATCGGAAGGGTCCGACCGGCAACCAGATGGTGAACTGCCCATCACGTTTGGGCTAGACCCGTTATCTTGTCGTTATAAAAGAGGGCGGACCGAAGCCCGCCCGATCGCGGCTTGAACTAGCAGAAACCAGCGGAAAAACGGCCGGAATCAACCGCCGCGGTGACCGCCCGGGTGACCGCCGAGGTGGGCCGTGAAGGAGAAGCGATCCCCCCGGTACAGCGTCCGCACCCGCTCCAGCGGCTGCCCCTCCGTGTCCCGCGAGACCCGGTGGATCAGCAGCATCGGCAGCGCGGGCGGCGTCCCGATGAGCAGGGCCTCGCGCGGGGTGGCCAGCACGGTCTCGATCCGCTCGTCGGCGTCGCCGAACGCGATGCCGAGCCGTTCATGGAGGTACGCGTAGAAGGAGGAGTCCGGGTCGAAGTCACGGTCGAGCCCCGGCACGCGCGCCACGGCGACGTACGTGCTCTCCAGCCCGACCCGCTCGTCGTCCGCGAGCAGAACGCGCTCCATGTGCCACACGGGTTCGCCCAGCGTGAGCCCCGCCTCGGCGGCCAGGGCCTCGGGGCAGGGGAAGCGGTCGAGCGAGATGAGCGTACGTCCGGGGGTGCGCCCCTGCCGCCGAACGCCCTCGGTGTAGCTGGCGAGGGAGAGCGGCTGCTCCAGTTTCGGTCCTGCGACGACCGTCCCGCGCCCCTGCCGTCGCAGCCTCCCTTCGAGCAGCAACTCGCGCAGGGCCTGGCGCACGGTCTCGCGGGCGACCTCGTACCTCTCCGCGAGATCACGCTCGGTGGGAAGGAGGCCCCCCTCGCCCAACTCCTCTATCAGCAGGGCGATGTGCGCCTTCACCGCGTAGTACTTCGGGATACGGCCGTGCTCCGGGATGCCGGAGCGGACGGGGGCGCCGGGGGCCTGGTCGTTCGGGTAGTCCACGGGGGGATCGTCGCAGATGGGGTGCGCGCCACGAGTTCCAGGTGGCACAGGTGACACGTACGGCACAGGTGGCACAGGCGACACGGGTGACGCAGAAGGTGGCACAGGTGACACGTACGGCACAGGTGGCACAGGCGACACGGGTGACGCAGAAGGTGGCAGAGGTGACACAGGTGGCACAGGTGGCAGAGGCGACACGGTGACGCAGAGGGCGGCACAGGGATCAGCGACGGCGGAGGCGTACCCGGCGAGTCACGGCGAGCAAGGCGGCTCCCGCGGCGAACAGGACGAGGCCGGCCGTCACGCCGAGCCGGTGCGCCGCACCCGGGCCGGTGCGGGCCAACTCGTCCGGGGACGGGGCCTGCTTCTGCGTAGTGTTGCCACCACGCCCATCGCCGCCGCCCGAGCCGGCGCTGGGCGCGACCCCAGTGCCGGCGTCCTGGCCGGTGCTCTCGCTCGGGCTCGGGCTCGGGCTCTCACTCTCGCTCCCGATCTCGCTCTCGCTCTGTCCCTCGTCTTGAATGCGGAACCGGTAGTCGTTCGACTCCCCCACCCAGTCCCCGTCGTCGTTGTGCCGCTGCACGACGGCCGCGTTCGCGACGACGTCGTTCGGGGCGGTCGCGTCGGAGGTCACGGAGAGGCGCACCTTCACGGTGAGCGTCTTCCCGGGCCCCACGGTGAACCCCGGGAACCCGTCGTCGAACGCCCCCACGCTCTCAGCCGCGTCACTCGTCTCGAACGTCACCGGATGCGACCGCTCCCCCTCGTAGAACTCCAACCGCGCCTGCCCCGGCCGCAACACCCGCTTCGCGTCCACGAGCACGACGATCGGGTGAATGCCCCCGCAGGAGTGCGCCGTGGTGTTGGTGAGGTCGATGTACCAGGTCCGGAAGTCACCGCCGACGTCATAGGTGGCGGGACCATCGTGGATACGGGTCTTGATGGGGAAGTCCCTGGTGTCGGGGGCGGCACAGGTGGGACGGGGACTCGCGGGGACGAGTGGCTGGGTGAGCGCGAGAGCGGGGGCAGGCACAAGGGCCAGGGCGTGGGCGGCGGTCAGAGCGAGCGGGAGGGACTTGCGCAGTCGCATGAGAGGGCCTTCGGCCGATCGGGGACAGGAGGAATCGGGACCGGAAACATCAGGCGATAACGGGCAACGGCACCCATGACGCTGCCACACCCACCCGCCCCCACCGCCCCGCCACGCCCACCGCACCCCCCGTTCGGCCGCAAGGAGCGCGGGGAACTGCGCGACGAGCCCCCCACCCGTCCGCACCCAAAAGGCAACCCAGGGGGTCTGGGGGCACAGCCCCCAGATACGGGACCGGTAGGGGCGGAGGGGGCGAGAAACCCCACACCTCAGCCCCCACTCAACCGTCACCCCTCCCCCCGCCCAACCGTCACCCCTCCGCCCGCCCGAACAACGGCGCCAGCAACAACTGCGCCGCCCCCTCCGCAACCCCCCGCGCCCCACCGGGAGCAACCCGCACGGGCACCGCCGCATCCACCCCCTCCCGCCGAGCCCGCTCCTCCAGCACAGCCCCGACCCCCCGCACAAAGTCCTCCTGATGGGCCGCGACAGTGCGCCCGCCCAGCAGCACGAGATCAATGTCCAGCAGCCCCACGAGATTCGCGGCGCCCGCGCCCAGCACCCGCGCCGCCTCATCCACGGCTCCCCGCCTCACCGCCTCCAGGCACAACACCTCGATGCACCCGCGGTTGCCGCACCCGCACACCGGCCCGTCCAGCTGAATGACCTGATGCCCGAACTCCCCCGCCCCGGTACGGGCCCCCCGATGCACGCCCCCACCGATGACAAGCCCGGCCCCCAGCCCCGTGCCCAGATGCAGATACGCGAAGGACCCCCCGACGGCCCCGGCAACCTCGGCGGTCCAAGCGCCCGCTGGGGCGCCACCCCCCACCGCAACCCCCAACGCGGCCGCGTTCGTGTCCTTGTCCACCACCACCGGCATCCCCAACCGCCCCGCCAACGCGTCCCGCAACGGAAAACCGTCCCACTCGGGAAACCCGGTGACCCGGTGCAAAACCCCCCGCACGTGATCGAGAGGCCCCGGCAGCGCGACCCCCACGCCCAGCACGGACGCCCCCGCGACCAGGGCCTCCACCTCGCCCGCCGCCCCCTCGACGACCGCCTCCGCCCCGGCCCCCAGATCCAGTGGAGCCCTCCGCTCGTCCACCACGGCCCCCGTGAGATCGCAGAGCACCGCCGTCAACTCGTCCCGGTCGAGGTGCAGCCCGACGGCGTGCCCGGCCTCGGGGACGAGCCGCAGCACGGTACGGGGCTTGCCGCCGGTGGAGGCGCGGCGCCCCGCCTCCACCGCGAGGCCGTCCGCCCGCAGCCGGGCGGTGATCTTGCTGACGGCCTGCGGGGTCAGCCCGGTCCGCTCGGCGAGTTCGAGCCGGCTGATCCCGGACGGCCCGGCCGTACGCAGTAGATCCAGCACGAGCGCGGCGTTGTGACTGCGCAGGGCGAGCAGATTCACTCCGGGTCCGGCCTCCGCGTTACGGCCCCGCAAGCCGGACGAGGCAGCTCCCGCCGCCACGCTCACACCCGCCTCCACGACCCGACCACGCCCCTGCTGCTGCCGCCGGCCCATCCCCGGCACCGCTGCACCCGACCCCACAGCGTTCCCATCGCCCGCATCGCTCCTGTTCACGTCCCCCATTGTCCCCCGCGCTTGCACTTTGGCAACAGCGTTGCGAAAGTGGGGACCATGACAGGCATGACTGATACCCCCCTCCATGTGGGCCTCGTCGGCTACGGCCTCGCGGGCTCCGTCTTCCACGCCCCGCTGATCGCCGCGACCGAGGGGCTGACCCTCGACACGGTCGTCACGTCCAACCCGGAGCGGCAGGAGCAGGCCCGCGCCGAGTTCGGCGACGGCCTCCGGTTCGCCGCCACGCCCGACGAGCTCTGGGCGCGCGCCGACGAACTGGACCTGATCGTCATCGCGTCCCCGAACAAGACCCACGTCCCGATCGCGACGGCCGCCCTCAAGGCGGGCCTCCCGGTCGTGGTCGACAAGCCCATCGCCGGTACGGCGGCGGAGGCCCGCGAGCTGGCCGCCCTGGCCGACGAACGCGGCCTCCTCCTCTCGGTCTTCCAGAACCGCCGCTGGGACAACGACTTCCTGACCGTCCGCAAGCTGCTCGCCGAGGGCGAGCTGGGCGACATCTGGCGCTTCGAGTCCCGCTTCGAGCGCTGGCGCCCGCAGCCCAAGGGCGGCTGGCGCGAGTCCGGCGACCCGGCAGAGATCGGAGGTCTCCTCTACGACCTCGGCAGCCACGTCGTCGACCAGGCGCTGGTCCTGTTCGGCCCCGCGACCTCGGTGTACGCCGAGTCGGACATCCGCCGCTCCGGCGCTCGGGCCGATGACGACACCTTCATCGCGATCACGCACGCGAACGGCGTGCGCTCCCACCTCTACGTCTCCGCGACGACCGCCCAACTCGGCCCGCGTTTCCGCGTGCTGGGCTCGCAGGCCGGTTACGTGAAGTACGACCTCGACCCGCAGGAGGCGGACCTGCGCGAGGGCAAGCGGCCCGGCACGTCGGCCGAGTGGGGTGTCGAGCCCGAGTCCCTGTGGGGCCGCGTCGGCGCCGGGGAATCCCCGCTGACGGGTGGCGGCCGCCCCGAGCCCACGCTCCCCGGCGCGTACCCCTCGTACTACGCGGCGATCGCCGCGGCACTCCGGGGCACGGGCGAGAACCCGGTGACCGCCCTGGAGGCGGCAGCCGCCCTCGACGTCCTGGAGGCGGCCCGCCGCTCCGCCCGCGAGGGAGTGGTGGTGTCCCTGTGAACGGGCCGGAGATCCCCGAACTCGAGGTGCAGGAGCGCCGCTTGACGCTCCGCCACTTCACATACGACGACGCATGGACCCTCGGCACACTCCTCGTCGAGCTGGCCCGGGACCGTCAGGCCGCCGTCGCCATCGACATCCGCCGCGGCGGCCAGCAGCTTTTCCACGCGGCACTGCCGGGCTCGACCCCGGACAACGACGCCTGGATCGACCGCAAGCGCCGCGTCGTCGAGCGCTACGGCTGCTCATCACTCCTGGTCGGCTCGCGCTTCCGCGCCAAGGGCACGACCTTCGAGGAGTCCTCGCGCCTCGACCCGGACACCTACGCGGCGCACGGCGGCGCGTTCCCGATAGCCGTCGAGGGCGCGGGCGTGATCGGCACGGTGGTGGTCTCCGGGCTCCCGCAGGTGGAGGACCACGCGATGGTGGTGGAGGCGCTGGAGCAGTTCCTGGCCGAACAGCACCGGCGGGATTAACTCGAGGCACCCTCCGGTTGGGACTGTCGTACGAGACAGCGATCATGGAACGACACCCACCCGGAGGGAACGGAACCATGAGCACCGCCCTGAAGGAAACAGTCGGCCGGTACGGCATCTGGAGCGTCGGACTCCGCTCGGAGGACCCGGACAGGCGCGCCGATATCGCCGAGGCCGCCGCCGAGCTGGAGCAGCTCGGCTACGGCACCGTCTGGTTGGGCGGCAGCAGCGCCGCCCGCCACGCCGTACCCCTGCTGGAAGCCACCTCGCGGCTCACGGTCGGCACCAGCATCCAGAGCATCTGGCAGTACGACGCCGAGGCGAGCGCGGCGGGCTTCGCCGAGGTGGATTCGGCCCACCCCGGCCGCTTCGTGCTCGGCCTCGGGGTGAGCCACGCCAAGCTCGCGGACCAGTACCGCCGCCCGTACTCGGCCCTGGTCGACTACCTCGACGCGCTGGACGCGGCCGGGGTCCCCGCGGAGCGCCGGGTCCTGGCGGCCCTCGGTCCGAAGACGCTGCAACTCTCCGCCGACCGGGCGGCGGGCGCGATCCCCTACCTGGTCACGCCCGAGCACACCGCCCAGGCCCGCGAGATCCTGGGCGAGGCCCCGCTGCTGGCCCCCGAGTTCAAGGTCGTCCCGGAGACCGACCCGACGCGCGCCCGCGCCCTGGCCCGCGAGGCCCTCGCCATGTACCTCTCCCTCCCCAACTACACGAACACCTTCCTGCGCCTCGGCTTCACCGAGGACGACCTGGCCGACGGCGGCAGCGACCGCCTGATCGACGCGCTGTACGCATGGGGCGACGAGGACCGGATCCGTGACCGCGTCAACGCCTTCCACGAGGCGGGTGCGGACCATGTGGCGATCCAGGTGGTGGACGGCGGGCCGAGGGACGGACTGCAGCGGGAGGTATGGCACAGGCTGGCCGACCTCTTGATCTGAAGTCGGGGGGCTCAGGCGTCCTTGAACTGCTGGCGCTGACGCCCGAGTCCCTCGACCTCCAGCTCCACGACATCTCCGGCCCGGAGGAACGGCTTGGGCTCGGGCTGCCCGAGGGCAACCCCCGCCGGCGTACCCGTGTTGATGACGTCACCGGGGTAGAGGGTCATGAACTGGCTGACGTACCGCACGACTTCGGCCACCGGGAAGATCTGCTCGGCGGTCGTGCCGTCCTGCTTCAGCTCGCCGTTGACCCAGAGCTTCAGCGACAGGTTCTGCGGATCCGGCACCTCGTCCGCCGTCACCAGCCACGGCCCCAGCGGATTGAACGTCTCGCAGTTCTTGCCCTTGTCCCAGGTGCCGCCGCGCTCGATCTGGAACTCGCGCTCGGACACGTCGTGCGCCACCGCGTACCCGGCGACGTGCGCGAGCGCCTCCTCGCCGGACTCCAGATAGCGGGCCGTGCGGCCGATGACGACCGCCAGCTCGACCTCCCAGTCGGTCTTCACCGACCCGCGCGGCACGAGCACCGTGTCGTTCGGGCCGACCACCGTGTCCGCCGCCTTGAAGAAGATCACCGGCTCGGCGGGCGGCTCGGCGCCGGTCTCGCGGGCGTGGTCGTGGTAGTTCAGCCCGATGCACACGACCTTGCCGATGCGGGCGAGCGGTGGCCCGACGCGGAGGCCGGTCGCGTCCAGCGCGGGCAGCTCACCGTCCCCCATAGCCTTAAGGGCATGGGAGGTGCCCCCACCGGCGGCGGAACGGATCCGGCCGAGCGCCGCGTCGTCGGCGAGCAGCGCCCCGTCGATGTCCGGGACGATGCCCGACAGATCCCGGAGGGTCCCCTCGGCGTCGAGCAGCGCGGGCCGCTCCGACCCCGCCGTACCGACTCGCAGCAGCTTCATGATCACAATCTCCCTCGATCGCGGCAGTCGACCGATGGGTGCAGCCATCGGAGGACTGGTCGATCCTCCAAGCTTGCCGTCCAGTCCGCAATACCCCGTTCACGGACTGGACCGTAACCATTCCGTCAGGCCGTTCGACCAGGCCCGGACCGCTCAGGCCGTCTGAACGGGCCCGGACCGCTCAGGCGTTTGCACAGGCCCGGAGTACAGCACCGCCCGCTCCACCGCGCTCCACGTCGTACTGGTCACCACATACAGCGCGGCGGCCAGCGGCACCACGGCCACGGTGAAGAGCGTGAAGAAGGACATGAACGGCATGATCTTGTTCACCGAGGCGAGCCCGGGCAACTGCTGATCACCGTCGGCCACCGGAGCGGAGGCGGCCATCATCCGCTTCGTACGACGGTAGTTGAACGTCGCGACCGCGGCGACGAGGGCGAACAGCCCGAGGTAGACGAGCCCCGACGCCCCGAACACTCCCCCGTCCCCCAGCGCGTCCGCCCACCGGTCGCCGAGCGGCGCGGCGAACAGCTTGTGGCCGAGCAGGGCGTTGGCCTCGCCGCCGATCGTGGAGTTCGAGAACAGGTGGTAGAGGAGGAAGAAGGCCGGCAGCTGGAGCAGGCTGGGCAGACAGCCGGACAGCGGCGACACCTTCTCCTCCGCGTGCAGCGCCAGCACCGCCTTCTGCAACTTCTCGGGATCCTTCGCGTGCTTCTTGCGCAGCTCCGCGACCTTCGGCTGGAGCTCGGCGCGCGCCCGCTGACCGCGCGCCGCCGCCCGCGACAGGGGATGCACGAGAAGTCGTACGAGCGCGGTGAACAGGACGATCGCGGCGGCCGCCGCCGAGGCGTGGAACAGGGGCTGGAGCAGGTCGGCGAGCCGCTCGACCAGGCTCGCGAAAGCGGACATGAACGTGGACATGGGTGAGCCCTCCGGGGGGTCTCGTCGTGCCGGGGTTTCGGAATGCGGCATGACGACCCGCGCGGGGTCCGGCTATGGGGATTCCCCTACGCGGCGGCCGTCAGGAGGGCACGCCCCGGCGCCCGGGGGCGCGTACGCCCCGCCGCGTCGGGATCACGTTGGGGCAGGAAGGCCGTACGGTGCTCACGGTCGCGAATGGCCGTCCGGACCCTCGTACGGGGGACGGCGGGCGCGCAGCGCGAGCCGATGAGGGCGCAGATGGCGAGCGCGGAGCCGGCCCCGGCAGTCGCGGCGATGGCCACGGCGACGGCGGCGGAGAGACTGCCGGTGTCGAGCAGGGCGACTTCGAGCAGCAGAAGCAGCAGCACGGCGGCGGGGCGCATGTTCACCCAGCTCCGGATCATCGGCTGCTCCCTCCCCCTCATATGGGCTTGCTCATAGAGGCTTGCTCATACCGGCCTGCCCTGCCGTTCGTTATACAGGAGCCGTCTCGATCGGCTCCAGCAGCCGCTTCGGCTTGAGCAGCGCCCGGCTGACCGGATCCGTCGGGTCCGGATCAAGTCCCGGTCCCGGCACCATTTCGACGTCCGGGACGGGTACGAAGGTTCCGCAGGCGGGACATTCGCCGTACCGGCCGAGCTCCGTGCCGCAGGCCGCGTGCCGGAAGGAGCGCAGCTGAGCCTCGCTGAAGTGCTCGCGGCCCCACAGGCCGAGCGAGCGCAGGGTCGGCCAGAGCGCGATGCCACGGTCGGTGACGACGTACTCGTCGCGCGGCGGCGACTCCTGGTAGCGGCGCTTTTCGAGGATGCCCTCGGCGGTGAGCAGTTGGAGACGGGCCGCGAGGACGGCGCGTGGGATGCCGAGGTGGACGAGGAAGTCGTTGTAGCGCCGTACGCCGTAGAGCGCGTCGCGTATGACGAGGAGCGTCCAGCGCTCGCCGACGATTTCGAGCGCGCGGGCGATCGAGCACTCCTGTGTCGCGTAGTCCTTGCCCAGAGCCATGACCCCACTGTAGCCACTTTTCGACTTATTGGTTCAGTGAACGAACCTAAGGTGTTACGGTCGAGACCTACACAGGTTCATTTAACGAACTCACCCGTTCCGAAGGGGCAGGCCACATGACCCGGCTCGACCGGACCGCCGACATCACCACGCACCCGGCGCCCGACACACCCGCCGCACCCTCGTCGACCGAGGTCATCCCCCGTGCGGCCCCCACCCTCGCCCTGACCAGCGCCGCCACCGCCGTGGCTCTGATGACGTACACCGCGCCGCTGGTCACGCTCCCCGACACCGCCGCCGCGCTGCACACCTCGGTCTCCGCCCAGGCCTGGCTGCTCAACGGCACCCCACTGGGCCTGGCCGCGCTGCTCCTGGTCGCCGGCAGCCTCGCGGACGACTACGGCCGCCGCCGGATCTTCCTGGCCGGCACGGTCGCGCTGGGCATCACCACGGCGCTGGGCGCGCTCGCGAACTCGACCTGGCTGTTCACGCTGGCCCGCATCGCACAGGGCGCGGCGAGCGCGGCGATCCTCGCGAGCAGCCTGGGGCTGATCGTCCACGCCTTCCCGAACCCGCGCAGGCGGCTGCACGCGACCGGCGTCTGGGGCGCCTTCGTCAGCGGCGGCATCGCGGTGGGCCCGCTGCTCGCGGGCGGGATGGCCGAGTGGAACTGGCGGCTGGCGTACGCGGTGCTGGGCGCGGCCGCGTTGATCGTCGCCGCGCTGGGAACCCGCGCTCTCACGGAATCCCGCGCACCCCGGGGCGGCCGCCCCGACCTGGCGGGAGCCCTGACCTTCGGCCTGGCGCTGGTGGCTCTGGTGGCCGCGCTCACCCTGGGCCGCGACGGCTGGCTGCGCGCCCCGGTGGGCCTGCTGCTGGCGGCGTTCCTCGTTCTGATGGCCGTGTTCGTCGTCATCGAGAGCCGCAGCCGTACGCCCATGATCGACCTCGGCCTGTTCCGGCACCGCCGCTTCCTCGCCTCATCCGCGGGCGGGCTGTTCACGGGCGTCGCGGTGATCGGCGTGTTCAGCTTCCTCCCGGCGCTGATCCAGCGGACGCTCGGCCTGTCCGCGCTGGACACGGCATGGCTGGTCCTGCTCTGGTCCGGGCTGTCCTTCGTGGTCGCCCTGCAGGCGCGGCGCCTCGCGGGCAGGGTCTCACCACGCCACCAGCTCGCACTCGGCTTCGCGCTGCACGCGGTCGGCATCCTGACGATGCTCGGCGCACTCGGCGCCGGCTCCTGGGCGCGCCTGCTCCCCGGCTTCATCGTCTCCGGCGTGGGCAGCGGCCTCCTCAACGCCGCCCTTCCGCACCTCGCCGTCGAGTCCGTCCCCGCGACCCGCGCCGCGATGGGCTCGGGCGCGCAGCAGACGTTCCGCTACATCGGTTCCTGCGCCGGCGTCGCCCTCACGATCGCGCTGGTGACCTCCTCCGGCGGGGTCGCGCACGGCTGGGACATCGCGATCGCCGTGTCGGCGGGACTCGCTGGGGTGGCGGCGGTGAGCGTGCTGGCCCTTCGGGAGCGGGGCTGACTTCGACGGCCTTCGTGAGGCGGGCCCTCACCCCCGCCTCACACCACCACCCCGTCCACCTGCAGCGTCTGCACCGCCCCCGCCGCGAACGGCACGCTCAGCGACTTGCCGCTCAGGTACGTGTCCGAGTGCGAGGCGTAACGGTCCCCGGACCCCGACGTCAGGGTGTTCCAGCGGGGGACCAGGCCGCCCGTGCCGCCCGACACCGTGGTGAAGCGGGAGAGGTCGAAGGTCAGGGTCTGGGCGGAGGACGCCTTGTTCACGGCCACGATCACCAGGCGTTTCGCCGTCGCGTCGTACGCCGCTGCCGCGTAGTCCACTCCCGTGTCGACGATCGTCATTCCGGGGCGGATGTGGCGGGTGAACTGGGCCATCACGTAGTACTTCGTCTGGACCGCCCCGGGCGTCAGGGTGCTCGCGTCGTACGCGATCGTCGCCCAGCCCGACGACGGGTCCATGACCTGCCAGTAGACCCAGGCGGTCGGGTGCAGCCAGCGGAAGTCCAGGCAGAGGTTGCTCGCGAGGGTGAGGCCGGTGCCGTCGCTGTCGCCGTACTCGGAGTTCCACAGGCCCTTGCCGGCGGTCGTCACCACGTCCGTGTAGAGGAGGTCGCGGCGGCCGCCCGAACCTTGGTAGCCGTGCACGTTGACACGGTTGACCTGCGCCTTTGTTGTCGAGCTGAAAGAGCTCCAGGTCGTACGGGCCAGATCGTAGCTCGTCTCGTCCGATGCCGAGATCTTCGTGGCTGTCAGGCCTCGCTTGTCCAACTCGCCGCGCAGGTACGGGAGAACGGCCGCCTGGACCGACGCGTCCATGTGGCAGCCCTCCTGGGTGCCGGTGGCGGTCCACCAGCTGGAGGACGGTTCGTTGAAGGCCTCGACGGTGGAGAAGTTCACGCCCCAGTTGTTCTTCGCGTAGAGAGCTACTGCCGCCAGGTGGGACGCGTGCTGTCGGTAGTTCCAGGACTGGAGGTTGTTGCCGCCGCCGGACGCGCCCGACGGATTGTGGTTCAGACACATCCACCACATCGGGGAGTTGGCGAACAGCTCACTCGTCGCACCCCGTGACGTCGCCTTCAGCAGCATGGCCCGCTGTGTGGCGTCGGCCGTCCACTTCCAGGCCGAGGAGGTGGGGTCCTCGTTGTTCCAGTCCTGCCAGTAGCCCTCGATCTGCTTGAAGGAGGGGATGTTGGCGGAGGCGACCATCTTTTCGCCGTTCACGCTGTTCCAGCTGCACGCGCCAAGGTTGTAGCGGGCGATGTTCAGGCCCAGGCCGGGAAGCGAAGTGCCGTTGTACGTCGTCGACCTGGTGGTGAAGAAGATGTCGGCGAAGTCGTCCCGGGCGCCGAACACATTGGCCCACCACGCCAGCGAGGTACCCCAGCCCTCCCATTTCCCGTACGTCGCAGCGGGGTTGACGGCGATGGTCGCGTCCGCGCGTGCGGTGCCCGTCGCCAGGGCGCTGCCGAGGACCGTACCGCCCGCGGCCGCCAGCAGTGTTCTACGTCGGATCATGGCTTCTCCGTCCCGCTCAATCGCCGGTCGTCCTGCCGGCGTTGGCCCGTCGATTCGGTCGCCGGTCACCCCAGCGGCGTTGGTCCATCGCCTCAATTGCCGGTCACGCCACCGACACGGCCCGTCGGCTCAATTGCCCGTCACGCCGGCGGCACCGGCCCTCCCGCTGACGCCATCAGGCAGCATCGGGTGTGGCGGGTGGGGTTGTCGAGGGTTGCGACGCCCATTTCTCACCCCTTTCTAAAACCGGTGTATGAAGCCCTGGTGGGGCGCCGGGGTGTACGGGGCTGGTGACTTGAGGAGGCAGCACCTATCGTGCGGGCCCGGCGAAGGAGGCGTACGGATGCGGGCTCCCGGGATCGTGCACCACGGCACTCGGCGGCGGCGCGCCGCGTACCGGCGGGCGGTGTGGAGCGGGGCCGAGGTGTTCGTCACCGTGGGGGTGGTGCTCCTGCTTCTCGTCCTGCACCAGCTGTGGTGGACCAACCGGGAGGCCCGGCACGACGCCGCGCGCAAGGTGCAGGCGCTGGAGAGGGAGTGGGAGGCGCCGGGGGCCACCGCCGCGCCGAGTACGGACTCGGGCGAGGGCGAGGAGGACGGCGACGACTCCGGCGGCGCACAGAAACCCTCCTCGCCAGAACGGCAGGCCACCGTCAACAGCGCCCAGTCAGGGCCCCATTGGTCCCAGGCCTACGCCATCCTCACCATCCCCCGCCTCTCCCTCCGCGTCCCCGTCGCCGAGGGCGTCAGCAAGCAGAACGTCCTCAACAAGGGGTACGTCGGCCATTACAAGGGCACCCAACAGCCGGGCCAGGCAGGGAACTTCGCGCTCGCCGGGCACCGGAACACCCACGGCGAGCCCTTCCGGTACATCAACCGGCTCAAGCGCGGCGACACGATCACGGTCGAGACGAAGACCGCGCTCTACACGTACGTCGTCGACAAGACCCTGCCGCAGACCTCGGCGCGGGACAGCGGTGTCATCCGCAGCGTGCCGCGCAGCACCGTCCGGCCGTCGTACGGATACAGCGAGCCCGGGTACTACATCACGCTCACCACGTGCACTCCCGAGTACACGTCCAAGTACCGGCTGGCGGTGTGGGGGAAGCTGCGGTCGATGCGGCCTCGGTAGGCCGCCCGCCCGTGGGGCTAGAGGCTGGGCGGCCGTGGCGGTGTCACCGCCGGGCCCTTCCCCTGTGCGTGGAGCAGCGCCCCGAGCTCGTATTGGGCCACCACATCGCCCGCTTCGGCGTGCGGGCGGTACAGCGCCTCCGCCTCGGCGTAACGGCCCAGGGTCCTCAGACACCAGCCGAGGTCCCGCCAGCAGAAGCGGTCCCCGAGCTCGACCGCGAGGCGGTACCACTCCACGGCGGCCGCCGGGTCGCCGTCCCGCCGCTTCCAGTAGCCCAGCTGACCGGCGGCGCGTGCGCTGCCCGCCCGCGCCATCCCGGCCACCAGGTCTTCGGCCTCGGCCACCCGTCCCGATGCCCAGCGGCGCATCTCCTGGGCCATCGTGACCAGCCAGTCGGGGTCCTGCCGTACCTCGGCCTCGCGCCGCAGCCAGTGCTCGGCCTCCGCCTCGTAGCGGGCGTCCTTGTACGCGAGTGCGCTGGCGCTCCAGGCCAACCGGCGCACCGCCTCCGCGTGCCCGGCCTCGGCCAGCGGTACGAGCCAGTGTTTGGCCTCCTCGCGGCGGCCTTGGTGAAGGAGGTCGCTGCCGAGTTGGTACTGGGCTGAGGTGTCCATGATCAATACTTTATGACGGGGGCCTCGCTCCCGCCGCTCCCGGACCCTCTGGCCAGCAGATCTCTCTTCTTTGTCGTTCGGCGGCAGTACGGTGTCCCCCATGCGCCCCGACACGCCTGCCGAGAACGTCGACCACACCGCGGAAGCAGCACGCCTCGAGCGGACTGCCGGCCTGTACCCGGAGGACGCGGAGAACCTGCTGCTGCAGGCCGCGGCCCACCTGGAACTGTCCGGCGACCGCCCATCCGCGACAGCGCTCTACGACCGCTTGCTGTCGTCCCCGGACTCTCCTGGTTCTCTCGAGAACCCCCACCTGGTACGAGCCCTCAAGGCGTCGAACCTCTGGGAATACGGTCACGAGGCGGAAGCCCGCGCGATCATCGACGGAGTCAGGACGGCGTCCCCCCGCGACCCTGCCCCCTGGGTGATCGTGGCGGAGTCCTTGGAGTCCCACGACGAGCTTGAGCAGGCGCAGGAAACCTTCACGCAGGGCGCGCAGCTCCTCCTGACAGACGTGTCGGAGCCCCCCTACTCCACCCACCCCCTCCTCTTCGGCCGCCACCGCGTCCGCCGCATGCTGGGCATGCCACACGACGACTGGGACATCCTGGCCGACACCCTCCACTCGTCCCCCATCTCCCTGGACGAACTACACGACCCGAAGCGGGTCTGGTCCCTGGGCTCGGACAACCCGGCAGAACTCCAAGCGGAGATCAGCCGCCTCCAGGCAGAGCTGGGCAAATACAGGGAGGCCCTCTCCCGCCCATTCCCGGTAGCAGTCCTGCACTGGCCGACGAACGAACTGGCGGAACTTCTGACGGCGTACCCGCCCCTGTCCGCGGAGTACTCCTCCCACGACGAGCACCTCACGACCATAGAGGCCTCCCTACGCGAGCTGGCGGCCTCCGGCACCCCGAACCTCGGCATCGTGACGGGCACGGTCCCGTCCTACGAGGCCTTCGCCGCCTCGGAGGCGTCGTCGCCCGCCGACGCAACGCTGCTGCCGCAGTATGCGACGACGCTGGCGGCCCGGGGGCGGGCTGTGGCTTGGCCGCCGCAGAGGGGGGCGGGGTGTTGGTGCGGCTCGGGCAACGCGTACGCGACGTGCCACGGGGCCACGCAAACCTGACGCAGACGGCGTCCCTGCTCCTGGGGTTCGCCCCTTGGAACGCTTTCCGGAGCGGCGACCCCATTTGTCCCGACCCCGCTACTCCTTCACAACTCGTTCGCGCTAACGTCACGTACAACCAGCTGAACTGGCATGCCCGCTCGCATCCCGGACATGTCCCGGCCCGCGAGGAACACCTGTATGCCGCCCTACCAGCCGTCTTCGGACTGGCAATTCGACGTACCCACCAGCGGAAGCAAGCGGCTCCCCCCGGCGGCCAGGTCGTTCGAATCGCTCGCGCACCAGGGCTACGGCTTCGAGGCGGCCATCGCCGACCTGATCGACAACTCGATCGACGCAGGAGCCCACAACGTCGTCGTGAGCTTCCTGCGGGACACCGGTGAGCGCGGCGGCCGAGACCGTCTCGTCGGCCTGCTCGTCATCGACGACGGCCATGGCATGGACGATGCGAGCCTGGACACGGCGATGACCGTCGGCGGGCGCGAGAGGTACGCCACCGGCGCCCTCGGGCACTTCGGCGCTGGCCTGAAGGCCGCCTCGCTCTCGCACGCCGACGCGCTCACCGTGATCAGCCGGACCAAGCGCACCCCGTCGGCCGGCCGCCGCTGGCTCACCGCCCGCGCGCAGGCCGACTTCACCTGCGACATCGTCGATGCGACGTACTGCCAGAACCTGGTCGACCGTTACGACGGCGTCATCGGCTGGCACGGCACGATCGTGCGCTGGGACCAGGTCCGCGCGTTCGAGACCATCACGGCCGGGCAGACCGACCGCTACCTGAATGACGCGATCGAACGGCTCGAGACCCACCTCGGTCTCTATGTCCACCGCTTCCTCGCCCGCGACGGCTTCCACGTCGACATCGTCGTCGAGGACGTCCACACCCGGGAGGAGCTGGACCACCGGGGCGTGGAGCCCATCGACCCCTTCGGCTACCGCGTTCCGGGCCGCGCCGGTTTTCCCCGTACGTACGTCGCGCCCGTCGAGGGCGTCGGCGACGTCGCGCTCACCGCGCACATATGGCCGCCCAAATCGCCGCTCGTCGCCTACCGAGGCATCGGCCCGCTCGCCGAGCGCCAGGGCTTCTACCTCTACCGCAACGACCGACTCGTCCAAGCCGGCGGCTGGAACGACACGCGCAGCCCGGAGGGCCACCTCGCCCTCGCCCGGATCGCCGTGGACCTGCCGCCCGAGCCCAACGACGTGTTCGCCCTGACCGTCAAGAAGGACGGCGTCCAGGTCACACCGGCGTTCGCCCGAGGGCTTGAGAAGGCGGCCGACCGAACGACCGGCCATACCTTCGCCGAGTACGTCCACGAGGCCGAGGCGACCTACCGCGACGCCGCCAAGCGGCGTACCGAGGTCAAGCGCATGGCCGTCATCCCACCCGGCAAGGGCATCGACCCGAAGCTGAAGCGAACGCTGCGGGACGAACTGCCGCAGCTGGAGGGCGATGACCCCATCACCTTCACCTGGGCCAAGCTCGACGTGCCGTCCGGCGTCGACTCCGCCGAACTGCTCTTCACGATCGACCACAAGGAACGCCTCGTCGTCCTCAACAAGGACTACCGGCACGCGTTCAACGGCGGCCGGCGCGGGGGCTCCAACGACGCTCCGGTCCTCAAAGGCCTTCTCTATCTGATGCTCAACGAGATCTTCCAGAAGGAGCGGGTCTGGGCCAATCAGACCGACAAGGTCGCCCTGTGGAACAGCGTGCTCGTCACCGCGGTACGGGCCGAACTCGCCCGCTCCGAGGGTTAGTCCACCCGTCTCCCCCGCATCCTCCCGTACGCCAGAGAGGCCACCCAGCCGCCGTGACCGCAGAGAACACGCCCGCTCCCGACCACCTCATCGATCTCCACGGCGAGGTCCTCGACGCGATGAGCCGGCGCGGCCCCAAGCACTTCGCCAAGCTCGCCTTCGTGCTCGCCGACACCGACGAACCGGCCGACACGGACATGCCCCACTTCCGCGATCGCGTCCTGACCGCGGGCCCCGGCGACGAGCTGCTCGCCCTCTGGCGCCGCAAGCTCACCGCATGGGACTTCGAACAGTCCCCCATGTGGTCGGCCACCGCGCCTCGCACCCCGAAGCGCCGTGCCGAGGTCTACGACAAGCTCGCGTTCGGCGCGGATCTACGCAAAGCGCTCGACGCAGCCGTCCCTGTCCACGTAGAACCGGGTCCCGTCACCATCAGCCGCGAGTTCCAGCCCTGGTACACCCGGGAACAGGCGGCGAACCGCTCCTTCTACTGGACTTCGTACGAGCGGCTGCTGCGCCGCAAGGGCTGGAACGACGCGGCGGTCTCGAGTCTGGACGAGGCCGCCCATGCGGTCGTGGAGCGGCTTGCCGACCCCACCCGTGACGAACCTTACGGCGCGCGTGGACTGGTCGTCGGCTACGTACAGTCCGGCAAGACCGCCAACTTCACCGGTGTCACGGCGAAGGCGATCGACGCGGGCTACCGCCTCGTGATCGTCCTCGGCGGCACCCTGAACCTGCTGCGCGGCCAGACCCAGCGCCGTCTCGACATGGAACTGATCGGCCAGGAGAACATCCTGGGCGCCGCCGACCCGAACGACCCGGACGCCCTGGTCGGCATCGACTACCAGGACGACGAGGACTGGCCCGCGAAGTTCGTCTCGTTCGGTGCCCGGCCCTCCGTGCTCGGCGCCTTCGACATCGAGCGCCTGACCTCTCGCGACCGTGACTACATGACGCTGGAACGAGGCATCAGCGCCCTGGAGTTCGAGAAGCCGGACCGCACCCGTCCCCTGTACGACCCGGCGAACCTGCATACGGCCCGCGCCCGCGTCATGGTCGTGAAGAAGAACAAGTCGGTGCTGGAGAAGCTTGTCAAGGACCTCAAGAAGATAGGCCCGATCCTCGGCGAGATACCGACCCTGATCATCGACGACGAGTCCGACCAGGCCTCGGTGAACACGACCGACCCGAAGAAGTGGGAGGACGGCAAGGTCACCCGCACCGCGATCAACGGCCAGATCAGCAAGCTCCTCAAGCTCCTGCCTCGCGCCCAGTACGTCGGCTACACCGCGACTCCCTTCGCCAACGTCTTCATCGACCCGGGCGACGAGGAGGACCTCTTCCCGCGCGACTTCCTGATCTCCCTCCCCCGCCCCACCGAGTACATGGGCGTACAGGACTTCCATGACCTGGACAGCGTCGACGACGGCGAAGGCGAGGCCGAGAAGAAGCACGTCCGAGGCATCTACGACTCCACGGGCGACCGCCTCCAGGAAGCCCTGGACGCCTTCGTGCTCACGGGCGCTCTGAAGCTCTACCGCACCGATCACGGCGTCTCCGACCCGTTCCGGCACCACACGATGCTCGTGCACGAATCGGTCCGCATGGCCGAACACGCCGCGCTCGCCCTGCGCATCAACACCATGTGGCACAACGCCGCGTACATGGGCCTCGAGGGCCACGCCCGCCTCGCGTCCCTCTTCGAGCGGGACTTCCGCACCCACGCGGACAGCTCTCTCCCCACCCCCACGACGTACGCGGACCTCAAGCCGTACGTCTCCGGCGCCCACCAACGAATCAGCAGGGGCGGCACACCGGTCATCGTCGTCAACGGCGATAGCGAGCGCGACTACGCCCAGCCCGACCTGGACTTCGACCGCACCCCGAACGTCTGGAAAATCCTCGTCGGCGGCACCAAGCTGTCCCGCGGCTTCACGGTCGAGGGCCTGACGATCACGTATTACCGCCGCACGACACAGCAGGCCGACACCCTGATGCAGATGGGCCGCTGGTTCGGCTTCCGGCCCGGCTACCGCGATCTCGTGCGCCTCTACATCGGCCGCGAGGAGGCCCTCGGCCGCGGCCGCAACGCCAAGACGGTCGACCTGTACGAGGCCTTCGAGGCGATCTGCCGAGACGAGGAACTCTTCCGCGCCGAACTGACCCGCTACGCCCCCTTGGTGGACGGTCGCCCCCAGGTCACCCCCGCCCAGATCCCGCCACTGGTGGCCCAGCACCTGCTGTGGGTGAAGCCGTCGGCTCGGAACAAGATGTTCAATGCGGAGCTGGTGGAGGTGCGGTCGCCGGGCGTCTGGGAGGAGCCCACCGCCTACCCCGACGAACCCGACGCCCTGCGTCACAACACGGAGTGCTGGGTGCCGATCCTCGGAACTCTGTCGCATGCTCCCATCTCGCTCTGCGTGGACGGCAGCCCGCAGTACGACGCGCGGGTGGGCACGGTGTCACACCAGGACCTGCTCACGGTGCTGTGCGACCTGCGCTGGTCCACCCCGGAGCAGTTCTCGCCCCACCTGGAGTTCCTGCTGGGCGCCGGGCGGGAACCGGGCACGATCGACGACTGGTTCGTGATCGCTCCGATGCAGGCCGGCCGGAACGAGGCGCGCATTCTGGGGCACGGCCCCTTCTCCCTCGCCCGCCGTAAGCGGCGCCGAGGGCCTCTGTTCGGCGCGATCCGTGACCCCAAGCACGTCGCAGCGGCGATGCGCCTGGCGGGGGCCACGAACCTGACCGGAAACACGACCGTTGAACAGAACGTCCGTCCGCGTCGGGGTGCGCTGATGCTCTATCCCGTGGTGGAATCCGAACCCCGGATGATGTCCGACGGTTCGGTCGATCCGCGTGACCTCGTCATGGCCTTCGCCTTCGTCGCCCCGCCGTCGACGGCTCAGGGCGAACGTCCCCTGGTGCGGTTCCGTGCGATCGACTCGACCAGGGCGGAAGTGGCGATCATCGACCGTGACGACAAGCGTTCGTGAGGCTCGACGACAGTGAACAGCATGACGCCTTCCTCTCCCGACGTCTCGGCCCGCATGAGCAGGCAGGCGAGCAAGGACACGGGTGTCGAACTGGCCGTGCGACGGCTGCTGCACGCGGCCGGGATGCGTTATCGCGTGGAGTACCCCGTGCCGGGCATGCCTCGGCGGCGGATCGACGTGGCGTTCCCCCGGGCCAAGGTCGCGGTCCTCATCGACGGCTGCTTCTGGCACGGCTGCCCTCAGCACGCCACTCAGCCGAAGGCCAACGCGGACTGGTGGCGCCACAAGCTGGACCGGAACATGGCCCGCGACCGGGAGACCACCGAGCATCTGCTCGCGGCAGGGTGGACAGTGCTGCGGTTCTGGGAGCATGAGGCGCCCGAGGCGGTTGCCGCTCGCGTTGCGGAGGCGGTGCGGCGACGACGTACGGCCGATGAACGAAGACAATCCAAGGGGAGGGCTCGGTGAGCGGGCTGACATTCGTCGATGTGTGCTCGGGAGCGGGCGGCCTGGCACTGGGGCTGGAGCGGGCGGGCTTCACGCCGCGGCTCCTCCTGGACATCGAGCGGCACGCCTGCGACACGCTCAAGGCCAACCGGCCGCAGTGGAACGTCCTGGAGGCGGATCTCCTCGACTTCGACCCCGTGGACCACCCGGAGGTGTACGACGTCGATCTGCTGTCGGCCGGGCTTCCCCGAGTGAGGTCGAGCGCGACGGTGACGCGCCACTCGTCGGACATGGAGGTCCGCCTCATCCAGGCCGCCGCCTATCTGGTGCACGCGGTCCAACCCCGCGCGTTGATCATCGAGAACGTGCACACGTTGGTCGACGAGGATTCCTTCGCGCCCCTGCGGGACTTCCTGTACGAGGAATTGGAGCACCTCGGCTACGAGCTGACCTGGTTCGTCCTGAACGCCGTCGAGTTCGGAGTCCCACAGGACCGCAAGCAGGGCTTCCTCGTGGCCGTCAAGCGGCGGTGGGCGGAGGCTTTCCGACCGCCTCGGTCCACGGTCCACGAGCACGTGTCGGTAGGGGAGTCGCTGGCACCGTCGATGCGGTCCCGCGGCTGGCGGGACGCCGACCGCTGGGCCGCCCAGGCGACGAGTGCGGCACCGACCCTCGTGGGTGGGTCCAAGGCGCACGGGGGTGCGGATTTCGGGCCGAGCGGCACGAAGGCGAAGTGGCACCGGATGGGTGTCTACACGAAGTCCTTCGGGAACGAGGTGCCCGGTCCCGACTTCATCTGGGATCCGGCGCTCGGCGACGACGGCCTGGTGAAGATCACCGTGGGACAGGCGGCTCTGCTCCAGGGCTTTCCCGAGGAATGGCACTTCGCCGGCGGCAAGACCGCGCGGTACCGGCAGGTGGGAAGCGCCGCCCCTCCCGCCGTGGGCGAGGCATTGGGCCGGGCGGTGGCCGAGGCACTGGTGGGGCGATCACACGTGAACGCCGGCTACACTTCGGCAACATGAGCAGCCCGGAAGCACAGACGCAAACTCCCGAGGAATTCGACGTCCTCGACCTTTTCGCCGGTCCTGGTGGACTGGATGTCGCCGCACATTTTCTGGGCCTCACGAGCATCGGTATCGAACTCGACGGAAACGCCTGCGAGACACGTTATCGGGCCGGTCTGCCGACCATTCACGCCGACGTGACCGTCATGCGCGAGGAGCGCTACGAGGAAATTCCGCACACTAAAGTCCTGGCGGGCGGACCACCGTGCCAGTCCTTCTCCATCGCGGGCAATGGTGCGGGCCGGAAAGCACTCGCCAAGGTGACGGAACTGATCGACAAACTGATCGAGGACCCCGACGACGAGCGCATCGACAAAGAACTCGCCGACCTCGATCCGCGTACCAGACTGGTGCTGGAGCCGCTGCGCTACCTGCTCAAGGCGATCACCTCCGGACGAGGCCCGTACCAGACCATCGTTCTCGAGCAGGTGCCCGCGGTGTACCAGGTCTGGAAGGCCTACCAAAGGGTGCTGACCGGCAAAGGACTCACCAAGCTCCAGCCCGGGGAGGGCAACCGGCCGATCGAGTACGTCGTCGACTGCGACGTGTTGCGTACCGAGGAGTACGGGGTCCCGCAGACCCGGAAGCGGGCTGTGCTCGTCGCGCATTTGAAGAGCGAACCGGGCGCCTCGCTAGAGCTTCCGGCTCCCACGCACCTGCCTTTCGAAGGCGCACGTGGGGCAAGGATTCAGGAGGAAGGCGACACTCTTCCCGGATTCTCACGGAGCGACAAAAAGCCCGAGAAAAGGTCCTGGCGATCCATGCACGCCGCCTTGGAGGAGGCGGCATCAGAACTGGCCGACTCGCATGATGCGATTCCTCGCGAGCGAAAATTCTACGTGGTCTCCAACTACGGCTCCGGCGGCGACCCGAAGAAGCGCGGGATCAGGCATTGGAATCAGCCCTCGTTCACTGTGACGGGAAAGGTTTCCCGCAATCGCCCGATGGACGGGAACGGAAACCCGTTGCCGCGGTTCACCATCCACGAGGCCGGTGTCCTTCAGTCCTTCCCCGGGGATTTCCCCTGGTCCGGCAACGACCAGGCCCAGCAGGTCGGCAACGCCGTTCCGCCTCTGTTCGGCATACATGTGCTCGGCGCCGCGATCGGCCGGGAGCCGTACACCCCCGACAGCTTCAACCTCACGTGGGGCGGCCCCGTCGACGCAGCACGGATCGCCGAGCTTCGGACCAGGGGGTGCGGCCACGAGACAGGTTGCCCGAGCGGACACCCCCACGATCAGTCCTCCTCCGGCTCCTCCGCGGTGTCGCGTCCCCGCACCGGGACGTCGGTGAAGAGGTCGGCGAAGTAGTCCGTCAGGAATCGCACCGAGGATTCGGGAACCTTCTCCTCCGGCGGCCCATCGAAGAGTCGGCGGCGCGGCACCGGCCCGGTGTGCCCGGCGGCGTCGATCCAGTCCTGTACTGCTTCGGCGTCACGGGAGACGTCGGGGGCCAGCACGTCGAACGCCACCGTGACAGCCGCGGCGTTGGCAGCTTTGGTCAGGGCGTTCATCTCTCGGCCGCCGGGCACGGTGCCGTTCTCGAGCAGGCGCACCAGGGCCTGGGACGTCGGCCGGTGATCGATGAGGCTGCCGTAGCGCAGCGTCTGGTTCAGCATGTCCTGCAGGCCACACGCGGTGACCACGGGCTCGTAGTCGGGGCCATCGCGAAACAGTTCGGCCGCCCACCACAGCCGGGCGAACGCCTGCTTGTGGTAACTCCCCCTGAAACAGTCGCTGTTGACGGAAGGTCGGCCTTGACGCGGCCGAGAGAGGTGGCGCCACACAACGTAGTCCGGCGCCACGGCGAACGCCAGGTAGTTCCACAGGGCCCGGTCGGCGGCCTCCGCGCGGGTCAGCCGGAGCGTCGCGTGGAGGCGAGGAGCCAGCCATGCGTCGGCCCGCGAGGGTGTCTCATCGCGGAACTCGAACAACGCGTCGTCGACGAGGTCCCGGATCGGTTCCAGCCGCCAGCGCTCCCCCTCGGGCAGCGAATCAACGCTCTTGTGCAACTCGATGGACGGGACGTTCTCCTTGCCGCCGAGCAAACCCTCGGTCAGGAACGGGGCAGCCGCGTCGTCGGAGAGTCTCGCCAGGTACTCGGGGAGATAGTCGGGCTTCTCGGTCACGCCTCGGCGTCCTTGCGGTTGAATCGGTCCAGGCCGAGCAGGGTCGTGGCAAGTGCCTTGGGCACCTCGGCCCGGCGTGCCGCCGCGGCATGAATGTTCGGCTGGAGCTCAGTCCAACCCGTGGCACCGGTGCGCCGTCGGTGCACGGCGCGCAGGGCGTCCTCGAGCGAAAGATTCGGCAGGACGTCGGGCAGCATCTCCCGCAATACCTCGCCCCGCCAGTCGTGCGGGAACATCGGTGAACCGTCCTCCTCGATCTCGAGGTCCCCGACCGCGGCGTGGAAGACGGCCGTCCACACGTCGGCGGCCATCTGCGACACCAGCAACTCGTTGACGAGTCCCGCGGGTGTGCGTCCCTCGGCGGCGAGGAGGCCCGTCATCCCCTCGAAGTCGGTGTTGATGTGCACCACGGGAAGCCGTCCGGACGCACTGACCTTCCACGGCACGTCGGCGAACGGCCGCAGTGCGGACGGCCCTGTACGGAAGCCGACCTCGCGGATGTCGAACTGCCGCTCGCGCACTGCGTCGTCCGACCGCACGTCGATGATCCAGTCGTCGCTGGTCTCGGCGATGGCTCGCCCCGGGACCCCGTCGACGGTGGCCACGACCTGCGCCGAAAGCGTGGCTCGGTCGTAGACGTCGGCGCGGAGCAGGGACAGGTCACCACGCCATTCACGGCCGCCCTCCTCGCTCGGCTCCAGGAGCGCCGTGACCCGCGTGTTGGTGGCCCGCTCGGTCAGCACAGTGACGACGGCCACGTCCGTCCACGGCCCACCGGGCTCGGTGGCCCCGGACGGCACGGTCACCGAGACCGTCAGCTTCGCGGTGTCCCACCCGGCGGTCTCCGCCTGCCCCAACGCCACCGCGCGCTCGACGACGGAGCGGGCCCGAGCGTCGAGTTGCTCGGGGGGCTCCCCCTGCGCGCGCACGGTGACCGCGTCGACGCGCAGGGCAACCGCGCCCGGCAGCCTCTTGTACGGGTACACCTTCATGACCGCGGCTCTCCCTCACCGGCGCGCAACTCGACGACGAGCCCGCTCAGGCTCGTCCGGACGGTGTGGGTGGCCGGGTCGGTGACCCCCCGGAAGGTGGCGGTGCCCGCACCCGGGGTGAAACGCAACACGCCGTCAACGACCTCGCAGCCGTTCACGCCGACAAGTTCGGCCCAGGCCAGTACGGGGCGAGCGCCGGAGCGAACCTCGAACTTGGCGACCGGTGCCATCTGCCAGGCATCGCCCCCGGACGGGATCTTGACCTCGCCCGTGACCTGCCAAGCTCCGGTCGCCAACACCTCGGCGTCCACGTTCTGAAGCTGCGGCTGGTTGCCGGCCGTGGGCCGGGCTTTCGCTCTCTTCGCCCCGACGGTGAGTTTCTTGCCCAGGTTCGTGCCGCCCGCCTTCCTCTCGGCCTTCGGACGGACGACGAGTTCCTTCACGGTCCTGTTGGCGTCACGGATCATCGTGCTGATCCGGCGGTGCGCAGACGAGGAGTAGACGAGGGTCAACTCCTCCGTCTGACCCCACTTGTTGTGCTCGGGAGGTTCGGCGGCACGCAGGAACGCCTCAGCCTCGTCGGCGTACGGGGCAGCCGGGCCCGCGGCCCGGCCGGTGAGCAGCACCGCCTGGAACGGGTTGGTTGACGGCGGCAGTTCGGGCACCACTGCGTCGCGGACGGTCATCCGGTTGCCCCGCATGGCGACGAGTCGGTTCCACTCGTCGTCGGCGTCCTCGGCCTCGGTGACAAGGAGCACCGCCTGGTGTTCGCCGAGAGTGGTGTGCTTGCCGCCGTGACCTGGCAGCTTGAACGGCACCCTCGCCATGGCCACCTGCCCGGCCTCGGCCAGCCGTTCGACAGTGGTGCCGTTCAGGAACGCCTTGAGGGCGCGTGCGCGGGACGGCTGAGCGACGACGGGATCGACGCGCTCCTCCGGGAGGACCACATCACCGTTGCGCAGGGTGCGCACGGAAGCCTCCAACAGCGGCAGTCGGTCGTCGCCGCCCGTCATCGCGGCCCAGAAGTTCTTGCCCAGGGCCCGGACGAGCCTTCGATGCATTCGCTGAATGCTGTCGTCGTCCTCGCCCTCGCCGCTGTCCGATGCGGGACTGTCGTCCGCGAGGCTCGCCACGTCGTGGGCCCCCACGATCAGGAACGACGTCCCGGGTTCACCGCTCTCACGCTTCAGGTGAAGCGACTCGACGGTCTCTTCGTCCGCCCACCAGGAGCGTGCCACAGCGGCTCCAGGCGAGTCGGGGTCGGGCCGACCCAACCACGCCGGCCCCGCCCACGCCTTGTCGTGGACCTCGCGCCACGGCAGGTCGAGGCGCCCGATGAGGCGGCGCTCGGTGCGGCCCTCGTGCGGTTCGGACAGTGTGGAGTTCATAAGTACGAGGCCGAGTCGACTGGTGGCCCACAGAGTGGCCTTGCCCAGTCCGTACGAACCGCCCGCCGAACTACCGGACTTGTGGCTGTCGAGCTGACGCCTCACCACTGCCGCGAAACGGCCGTCGGCGTAGTCGTCGCCCGTCAGACCCGCGGCGTTGTAGTCGTCCACCCGCAACAGGACGAGACGGTCGTGCTCGTACATGTCCCGCAGCCCCGCGTTGATGACCCGGCCGACCTTCTGCCCTTGGCCGGCCGCCGCTTCGTAGTGCGGGAAGAGGTCGTCCCACTGGATGGCCTCGCGGAACCTCGCGAGCGTCTCACCGGTGAGCTCGTGCAGGGTGTAACGCACGCGCACGGGTTGCCCGTTGGCGGTGAGCCGCTCGTCGAGACTGTTCTGACAGGTCTCTCGAGCCAGCACCGACACGTCGGCGTCGAAGGCGAACGCGGCGGCGTTGCCCAACTCCCGGCCACCGTCTGCGTGTCCGGGGCGGTGGTACCAGCCGATGGGCAGGCCGGCCTGGGTGTCGGTGGTACGGGTGTGCACCGTGGCCAGGTCGGTGTTCAAGGCCCGCGCGATGCGTTCGATCGTCTCGGAACGCGGAGTGGCCCGTCCTGTGATCCACGCGGAAACCGCCGCACGCGTCACCTCAACAGCCTGAGCCAACTCGGTCTGTGTCATGTCGGCGAGCTTCAACTGCCGCGCCAGCCATGGACCGAAGTCCTCGCCTGCTTCCACGCCTCACCTGCTCTCGGGTCCTGCTCACATACGTGGGACAGCCAGGCCATCCTACCCGCATGTTTGACAGAGCACCTCCTGTCAAACGTTCTTTGACAGGACGCCGGGCCACCCAGCCATCGGTGCAAGACGGATCCATTCACTTCCTCCCTTTTTGCCCCTTTTTCCGTTCCGTAGTTCTCTTATCGAACCCCCTTGCGCACCTCCGAATCAGCCGGGTAACGTCCCGTCAGCGGCCCCACCCGTCTCGGAAGAAAGCATTCTCCGAATCTCTGGTAGAAGTGTGCCGTCTCCCCCTCGCGCAATTCCCCGACGGCTTCGCACGCCCGATTGCGGCTCCCGTTACTCACGCGCAATTCTCGCCGACTTCCGTTCCCTCGGAGCCCTCGGAACCACCGCCACCGGACCAGCCTCCATGCCATCACCCGTACATCTCACGACGCCTGACCGAACGTCAAATCAGGCGTCGCTTCGGCAACACGGTCCCCCACATACGTCCTTCCGTCAGGTCAATCGCTTCAGGATCGGAGTCCTGTGTCTCCCGAACTGACCCCCGTGCTCAAGACCGTGCTCGATCAGTCCTCCCGTGTTCTCAAGACGTACGCCGTCGATCCCGGCCTCATTCCGGAGCATGCCAACGGAGAAAGACGGATCACTCAGGGGGGATATGGCGACCGACAGCTCTTCGAGCTCGTCCAGAACGCCGCGGACGAAATCGCCGCCGAGCCCGGTGGTTCCGTCCACGTCGTTCTCACGGACGCCCATCTCTACTGCGCGAACGAGGGGGACCCTGTCACCCCCGAAGGCGCAGAGACGATTCTCCGAATGAGCATGTCGGGGAAGCGCGGTGGTCAGATCGGACGTTTCGGGGTCGGCGTGAAGTCGGTGCTCGTCGTGACCGACGCCCCGGAATTCTTCAGCCGCACCGGCAGCTTCGGCTTCGACCGTGCCTGGTCGTACGAGCAGATCCGGTCCGTACCCGGGGTCGTGGAGCGGTACGGCCATGACTTCGACGCTCCCGTGCTGCGGATGGCACGACCGTTGGACGAGCACCGGGAGCGCTCGGCCGACCCGATCCTCGACGAGTTGCTGACCCGGGCGACCACCGTCGTACGACTCAAGCTGCTGGAAGGAGCGGACGACCGACTCGGCCTGGACATGCACGGCGGGCGTGCGCGGAACTACGGGCAGCAGCGCGAGGAGTTCCCGACCGGATTCCAGCTCTTCTCTCCGCACGTGGCGAAGGTCGTCCTGGAGGACCGGCGCCCTCGTCCGCGCGCCCGTCGGGTGCTCACCGCGGAGCAGTCCGGTGATCTGCACACCGTGATCGAGGAGCGGACCGGGAAGCCCACCGTCGCCGACCGCTGGCGGGTCTTCTCGGTCACCCACGAGCCCGGCCCGGCGGCCCGGGCCGATGCCGGTGAACTCCACGACCGGCTCTCGCTCGACCTCGCCTGGGCCGTGCCTGACCTGGAGAAGGATCCGGAAAGCGGTCTGCACGTCAGCCCGAAGGCCCGTGGCCGGGGCCGCTTCTGGTCCTTCTTCCCGACCAAGTACGAGATGTCGCTGAGCGGCATCCTCAACGGGGCCTGGAAGACCAACGAGGACCGGCAGAACCTCCTGGACTCCTCTCCCTTCAACCAGGAAATGATCAAGGTGGCGGCGGCGCTGGTCGTCGACTCCCTCCCCGGCCTGGCCGCCACCGAGGATCCGGCCGCCTACCTCCCTCTGCTACCCGGCCGCGTCAAGGAGGCGATCAGCTGGGCGGACGAGTTCCTCACCCAGGAGATCTGGGCTCGAAGCGCGGTCCGCCCCTCGCTGCCGGACCAGGACGGGGCACTGCGCGTCCCGACCGAGCTGCGCGTCCACCCCCGATTCGACAAGGACCAGAAGCGGCTGACCCGTTGGCTGCGGATGTGGCACGACTGCCCCGACCGTCCCTCGAACTGGCTGCACCCCAGCGTCGAAGTCGACGTCCTGCGTTCCGGCAAGGTCGAGCACATCCTCGGTGCGGCCGGGCACGGGCGGACCGACGTCCGCACATGGTTGGAGGCGCTGGTCGAAAGCGGCACCGTCGAGGCGTCGGCGGTGGCGATCCGCATCCTCGCGGACATGATCGAGATCCGTTCCCCGTACGCCGAGGAGGCGCGCAAGGCGGAGATCGTGCTCACCGAGGCGCACGGCCTCGTCGCCCCCGAGCCCGGCCGGGTGTTCCGCCGCGCCGACCAGGGCGGGCTGCGCGAGTCCCTGGTGTACGTGGCCGACGGGATCGCCCAGGACCCGTCGCTCGGACACGCGCTCAACGTCCTCGGCATCCAGGAGGCCGACGTCGAGGGCCGATTCATTAGCGTGCTCGACCAGGGCTTCGACGGCTACGGGGACACCGAGTGGGAGCGGTTCTGGGAGCTGTTCAGGCAGGCCGGCGTACGCCGGCTGGCCCACAAGGTTCTGGAGCGGGTGCCGACTCATCGAGAGACCCTGCGCGTGCGCACCGCCGACGGGAAGTTCCGGCCGGTGCGTGACTGCATGCTGCCGGGTTCGGTGGTCGACGTACGGCGTGACCCGAGCATCGCCGTCGACATGAAGTTCCACTCCGACGACCTCGCTTTCTTCAGGGAGATCGGCCTGCGGGAGAGGCCTTCGATCGGGGTACGCCCGGAGGGCGAGGCCTGGTTCGAGGAGTACCGCGAGGCAGTCCACTCCGCCTACCTGCGCGGCCTGGACCAGCACGCGCCACGAACTTCCCTGAACCGGTTGAAGGTGGAGGGCGCTGCGATCGGCGGCCCGCTGCACCTGTTCCGCTCGCTCTCGGAGGAGTCCCGCGCGGCTTTCCTGAAGGCGCTGCCCGACGACGCCGTCGTGGACAACTGGACCCGACAGATCGGCGGGCAGACCCGCACCCGACAAGCCGTGGTCTCGCCGATCCGTTGGATGCTCAACAAGTACGGGACCGTCGCCACCTCTCAGGGCATCACGCCCCTGAGGGAGGCCGTCGGCCCGCAGCTCTCCGCCTACCATGACGTGCTGCCGGTCGCCGACATCTCTCCGGAGAAGGCCCGCAAGCTGCGACTACCGACCACGGTCGACGATGTGCCCGGCGACCGCTGGGAGGCGCTTCTCGCCGAGGTGCCCCGGAGCGAGGACGACGCCTTTGTTGGCGCCACCTACGTGATGCTGACCCGGTTCGGAGCGGACTTCCCCGAGGACTCCCTGACCCGTTGCCGAATCGGCGACATCTGGGACACGCGCCCCGACGACGAGATCACGGTCGCCGTCGGTGACACCGAGTATCGGGCGCTGCGTGCCGAACAGCTTCCCGCGCTGCTCGTGGCGACCTTCGAGGACGCCGAGCTGATGGCCGAGAAGTGGGGAATGCTCCGCTACGCCGACGTGATCACCCGGGAGACCCGCGAGGTCCCCAACGGCGACCCAGTGCCCCTGGTGGAGTTGTATCCCGCTCTGCGCCAGCGTTTGAACAACGCCAACCGCGGCAGCACAGTGCAGCGGTGCACCGAGCTGGAGGAGGTGACCCGCACCCCCAACGGCGTGCACGCCACTCCCCTGGACGCCATGCGTCAGGGCGACACGGTCAAGGTCCGCGTTCCCCTCGACCCCGAGCCGATGCTGCGCCTGATCGACCGTGAGTTGGGACTCGGGCTCGGCGCAGCGGGCTGCCGGTCAGTGCTGGAGCACCAGGACCGCATGGCACGGGACAGCGAGATGAAGGCGGCTCTGAAGGCTGTACGCGAGGCCGAGGACGTGGTCGCCAAGATCGAGCTGTTGATCGGGGCCGAGGCACTCCGGTCCGGGCTGCCCGAGGGGCTGATGGAGGCCGAGCTGCGGGAGACCGGCGGTGTCGAACCGTCCGGGCGACGGATCGCGCAGATGGCGTTCAACGCGCACGGCGACGGGGTGCTCAAGGAACACGCCCGGGACATCCAGGCCAGATTCCCCAACGCACCCGTGGCATACGGGGGTTCGTCAAATGCCATCGCCTTCGTGTCGGACCTGAAGCTGCCGGGATCCTTCGCCGGCTCCAGGACTCCGGTACCGCCCGCGTTCGAAACCGTGGACGGCCCGCAGGACTTCCCCCATCTCCACGACTATCAGGAGGACCTCGTCCGGAGCATCTCCCACCTGCTCGACCGGCTGACCCCGCAGCGCGGCATGCTGTCGCTGCCCACCGGCGCCGGCAAGACCCGGGTCACCGCCGAAGCCGTGATCCGCTGGGTCAAGCAGGTGGGAGACCTGGAAGGCCCTCTGCTGTGGATCGCGCAGACCGAGGAGCTGTGCGAACAGGCCGTGCAAAGCTGGAAGTTCGTCTGGAGCAAGGTGGGAGCGGAGCGACCGCTCACCATCAGCCGGTTGTGGAGCACCAACGAGGTGGGTGATGTCACCGACCATCCGCACCTGGTGGTGGCCACGGACGCCAAACTGGAGCGGTGCCTGGAATCCGAACAGTACGCATGGCTGCGACAGGCCGCGCTGGTGATCGTGGACGAGGCGCACACCGCCATCTCCAAGCGGTACACAGGGATCCTGGGGCAGTTGGGCCTCACCCAGTACGAGACCCGGCGACACCTGCTCGGTCTGACCGCCACCCCGTTCCGCAACACCAACGAGGAGGAGACCCGCCGGCTGGTCAACCGCTTCGGCAACCGACGGCTCGACGAGGGCGTCTTCCCGTCCGGTGATCCGTACCGGGACCTTCAGGACTGGGGGATGCTCGCGCAGGTCGAACACCGGACCCTGGAGGGCGGTCGGATCGAGCTGACCCGGGACGAGAGGGCACATGCCGATCAGATGGCGATGCTCTCCCGGGCCGCCGAGCAGCGCCTCGCCGACGACCACGCGCGCAGCCGCCGTATCGTCGACGAGGTCGCCGGGCTGCCGGAAGACTGGCCGACCCTGCTCTTCGCCACCTCCGTGGACCACGCCAAGTACCTGGCTGCCATGCTGAACGACCGTCGGATCCGGGCCGCCGCCGTGGACTCGACCACCAGCACTCAGGACCGGCGCCGGCGCATCGAGGACTTCCGCACGGGACGGATCCGAGTGCTCACCAACTACGGCGTCCTGACCCAGGGTTTCGACGCGCCCGCCACCCGAGTCGTGGTGGTGGCCCGCCCGGTCTACAGCACCAACGTCTACCAGCAGATGATCGGACGCGGTCTGCGTGGCCCCAAGAACGGCGGCAAGAAGACCTGCCTGATCCTCAACGTCAGCGACAACATCGCGAACTACGACACGCAGCTCGCCTTCGCCCAGTTCGAGCACCTCTGGAGCCGGAAGTGACCGACGCCTACCTCGACAGTCCCCCGCTCACCGACGAGCAACGGGCCGTGGTCGAGCAGCCCTGGGACGCCCGTGTCCTGGTCACCGCCGGAGCCGGGGCCGGCAAGACGCACACCCTGGTGCGTCGACTCGACGCGCTGTGCGGGCACGAGGACCCCGACGAGGCATTGGAGGCCGCCGACATCCTCGTGCTCACCTTCTCCCGGGCCGCCGCGCGCGAGCTGCGCGAACGGATCGCCCGGCACGGGGAGCGGGCCCGCCGGGTCCGGGCTCAGACCTTCGACGCCTGGGCTTACGGACTGCTCCGCCAGGCGTACCCGGACGGCGAGTGGGGTACGGCCAGCTTCGACGAGCGGATCAAGGCCGCGACCGAGGCGATCGAGAAGGGTGCGCTGGAGGCCGGCGACGCCGTTCCGCCCACCCATGTGGTGATCGACGAAGTGCAGGATCTGTTGGGCGACCGCCGGGAACTGGTGGAGGCACTGCTCGACCGGTACCAGGACAGCTGCGGCTTCACCCTGGTCGGCGACGCCGCCCAGTCCGTCTACGGCTTCCAGATCGACAACCTGGACGAACGCGCTGCCGAGACCGGCCGGTTCTTCGAGTGGCTGCGCTGTTCGTTCCCCGACGACCTGGTGGAGCTGCACCTGACCGAGAACTTCCGGGCCGTCACCCCCGAGGCCCGGATCGCACTCCCGCACGGGCCTCGGCTCCAGCAGGTCACCGACGCGGACGAGGCGGCGACGCTCTACGAGGAACTGCGCGACCTGCTCCTGGATCCGGCGAACGCGATGGGCGACCTCACCGATCCGTTCACCTTGGACGGATTGCGGTCGTTCCCCGACACTTGCGCGATCCTTACCCGCGACAACCGCCAAGCGCTGGTGGTCTCCGGCCTGCTCCACGAGCACGGCGTGGAGCACCGGCTGCGGCGCCCCCTGGAAGAGCGGCCAGTGCCCTACTGGGTGGCCGAGTTGCTCCGCCGCACCGAGGCGACCGGCCTCACCGAGGACCGGTTCCGCTTTCTGCTCACGGCGATCCCTCTGCCGT
Organism: Streptomyces sp. NPDC027189; assembly: GCF_055566975.1. Taxonomy (NCBI): domain Bacteria; kingdom Bacillati; phylum Actinomycetota; class Actinomycetes; order Kitasatosporales; family Streptomycetaceae; genus Streptomyces; species Streptomyces sp. NPDC027189. The sequence continues at coordinate 209,293 of NZ_JBVHRI010000013.1, read as the reverse complement.
ACGAGCCGAACGCGACCGCCCTGTGGACGGTGCTGCGTCGCGCCGCACACGGGACCGGGCGCAATGTGCTCGATCTGGAGCGGCTGCGCCGCTCGGTCGCCGACAGCAGATTCCCCGACGAGGCGGCCGACCAGGAGACCACCCGGATCGTCGTCTCCACAGTGCACCGTGCCAAGGGCCTGGAGTTCGACCGGGTGATCGTCCTGACCCCGCCGACCGTCGCCGAGCTCCACAAGCAGTACAAGGACGAGTTGGACCTCCCGGCCGAGGCCCGAGCCCTGTACGTGGCGATGACGCGCGCCCGCCAGGATCTCTACCACGCGGTCTCCCCCGAGCTGCCGATTCTCAGAAGAGCGGGTGGCAGGAAGAACGGCCGCCGGTACGTGGGCGGGTGGCGGTCGTTCGACAGGTACGGAGTCGTCGCCGAGGCCGGCGACGTCTCCCGGGACAACCCGCCCGGCCACGAGACCGACGCCGTGGCGACCCAGGCGTATCTCCTGGAGCGGGTCGGCCCCGGGCAGGAAGTGGTGTGGCGCAAGCGGCACGACCTGCCCATGGGCGAGCACCAGAGCCCGCCGTACGCCTTGATGCACGACGGGCGGGAGATCGGTGAAGCGTCGGAACGGTTCCGCGAGGAGCTGTTCCAGGTGCAGAAGGTGAACCGGACGTGGGACCCCTGGTGGCCCGACGAGATCCACGGAATACGGGTGGACACCCTGGAGACCGTGACGGGCAGCACCGCCGCCGGTGCCAACGCCGGCCTCGGCGACCGAGGCGTGTGGATCGTCCCCCGGATCACAAGCATCGGAAGGTATCGGCGTGCCAACAACGACGAGGAGCAGCGCGCATGACGAACGTAGCAGGTCGGCACTCCGAGCACTATCGGGTCCGGGACGAGGAACTCCTGGTGGGGCTCCGCCGCGAGCTCCTGGGACCCGCACCGGACGCCGCGCCGGACGACAGGGACGAAGTCCTCACCCAGGACGCGCCGATCGACCGCTATCTCACCGGCGTGCTGTACCCGCGTGCCTCAAAGGAGCGAAAGGTCGAGATCGCCGCCGAGCAGAACGGCACGGACACCACGCCCGTACCATCCCGCGACGACGCCGAGGAGTCCGGCACCGCGCAGGATGTCGGAGCGGCGGGAGACAGGCGACCCTCCTCCGTGGGCCTGACGTTCGCGGTCGACCCGGCCATAAGCGACACGATCGTGGTCTCGGCCCGCGCGGCCGTCTACGAGCCCACCGACGCCGGGGGCAACCCGGTCCCCGCTCGCCGGGCCGAGGCCCGCACCACCGCCGAGCAGCGGGAGCGGTGGCGACGCAGGGAACTTCAGCTCCCGGACCAGCTCATCGACGTGACTGTAACTGCGCCGGCCGAACCGATCGAACTCCTTCACAAGAAGGTCGCACTGCACGTCATCGTCCGTCGCCCCGACCGGAAGACCGACACGGTCACGGTCACAGTCACGTTGATCAACGAGCAGAAGATCGGCGAACGGGATCTCCAGGATGCCTTCTCCCTGTTCCAGTGCGGCCTGACGGTCCGGGCCGCCGACGGCTCCACCGCGTTCGTCGAGCGTCCCGCCCCGACTGCCGCCCACGACCCGGAGATCGCCACGAGTCGGCTGCTGCACCGCCACGCGCCGACGTTCGCCGTTGGACACGGCTGCTCCGCCGCGTGGGACTGGACCCCGCCGCCGATCGGTATGACTGACACCGTCAGGGCCGCCGTGGCCGAGGTACGGAGCGAGTTCGTGCCCAGCATGGAGGTTCTGCTCACCGACTCCAACCCGGAGATCGACAGCTCGACGCTGTCCATGCTGGGGCTGGCCGAGGACTCCGACGCCGAGATCCTGGCCGCTCTGGAAGGGCTCGCCACGGGTTACGAACGCTGGATCGACCGGAAGTCGGCCGAGGCGGGCGCTCTGACGGGCGACACCCATGAGAAGCCCGCGCGGGACCAGGTGAGGGCCTGCCGCGAGGCACTCGACCGGATTCTCGAAGGCATCGAGCTGCTACGGGCCAAGCCCGACCTGATGAGGGCGTTCCGGCTCGCCAACCGCGCCATGGCCGACCAGCGTGCCCACAGCAGGTGGGTGAAGGAAGGACGCGTCGGTGCCCCCGACCCCGCGGCCGGCGAATGGCGCCCGTTCCAGATCGCTTTCGTGCTGCTCTGCATGGCCGGCATCGACGATCGCAAGCACCGCGACCGGAAGATCTCCGACCTGCTGTGGTTCCCCACCGGTGGTGGCAAGACGGAGGCCTACCTCGGGCTGATCGCCCTGACGTCCTTCCTGCGTCGCATCCGCAAGGGCAGGGACGGCGGCGGTGTCACTGTCCTCATGCGCTACACGCTGCGGCTGCTCACCCTTCAACAGTTCGAGCGTGCGGCGACCCTGCTCTGTGCCATGGAGCACCTGCGACACCGCACACCTGAGTTGGGCGATGAGCCGTTCTCCGTCGGCATGTGGGTGGGGCGTTCAGCCACTCCCAACACGCTGATCGAGGCCGACCTCAAGCTCGACGAGCTGCGAGCGAACCTCGACAAGCGCCTCGCCACCGAGAACCCCGTCCAGTTGCACGCCTGCCCCTGGTGCGGGACCCGCCTCGACGCCCGGAACTACGAGGTAGACGAGGACGCCAAGCGTATGCACGTCCGCTGCCCCGGCGCAGGCTGCGACTTCGCCGACGGCCTGCCCGTCCACCTGATCGACGAGGCGGTATACGACGCCCGACCGACGCTGGTGATCGCCACCGTCGACAAGTTCGCCTCGATGCCGTGGCGGCCGGCGACCTCCGCTCTCTTCAACCTCGACGACCCGGACGACGGCACACCTCCCCCGGAGCTGATCGTCCAGGACGAGCTTCATCTGATCTCGGGTCCGCTGGGAACCCTCACCGGCCTGTACGAGACCGCGGTGGACGCGCTCGCCGACTGTCCCAAGGTGATCGCCTCCACGGCGACCATCCGTCGCGCCGCCGATCAGGGGCTTCACCTCTTCGCCCGTGACGTACGGCAGTTCCCGCCCGCCGGTCTGGACTCTCGCGACTCGTGGTTCGCCGTGGAGACTCCGCGGGAGGAGAAGGCGAGCCGCCGCTACGTCGGGCTCCTGGCCCCCGGCACGAGCCAGTCCACCCTGCTGATCCGCACGTATGCCACGTTGCTGCACCGAGCCAAGCACGCAGACACCAAGGACGAGGTGCGCGACGCGTATTGGAGTCTCGTCGGCTACTTCAACAGCCTCAGGCTGCTCTCCGCGGCCGAGCTCCAGGTCCACGACGACGTGGTGGCCTACCTGGAACTGCTTGCCGAGCGCGAAGGCGTGACGGTGCGCTCGGTCGCCAACGACTCGGAACTGACGAGCCGGATCGACGCCAGTGAGATCCCCACCCGTCTCAAGGGCATCGAGCGGAAGCTCCCAGACGAGGACACCGTGGACGTCCTGCTCGCCACCAACATGATCGCGGTAGGCGTGGACGTGGATCGCCTCGGTCTCATGGCCGTGATGGGTCAGCCGCAGACAACCGCCGAGTACATCCAGGCCACCAGCCGGGTCGGCCGCGCGCACCCCGGACTGGTGGCGGTCATGCTCAACTCGTCGCGGTCCCGGGACCGTTCTCACTACGAGAGCTTCCAGCACTTCCACTCGGCCCTGTACCGCGAGGTGGAGTCGACCTCCGTCACCCCGTTCTCCGCCCGCGCTCGCGAACGGGGTCTGCACGCGGTGATCGTCGCCCTCGCCCGCATCATGATCCCGGCCGCCCGACCCAACGAGAACGCCGGCAAGGTCGAGTCCTACGTGAACATCCTCGAAGGCCGCATCAAGCCCGTGCTCATGAGCCGCGTGAGCGCGGTCACCCCGGAGGAGACCGACGCCGTGTCCCAGGGCTTCGACGAGTTCGTCGAGTGGTGGCGCAAGGAAGCCAGCAACCACAGTGGCCTGCTCTTCGAACCGAAACGGGGCAATCGCGCCCCCTCGCTCCTGAAGGCGTACGACGACGAGTCCGAGGACACCGAGGCGTACCCCACGCTGTGGAGTCTGCGCGATGTCGATGCCGAGACCGCCCTGTTCATGGAGGGAACCCGATGACCCCGCCCCCCGCCCGTCGTCGCCGGACCACCGCGAGAGGCGGTACGCCCGCCCACAATCTTCCGCGGCGGGGTGCGGTCCGCCGCGCCCAGGCGATCACCACGTACGGCGTGGGATCGCTCATCGCCGTCGACCAGGAGTCCTTCATCGTCTCGGGCCTGGACGAGGCAGACCAGAGCTGGAATGCCGACGAATCCCCGCGGATCAGCGAACGACGCCTGGCCCGACTGCTCGGCGTCGACCACTTCCGGTTGCCGCCGGCGTCGGACGACACCAGCAAGGACGGTCTTCGGGTCCGGCGCTTCCCGTTGATGCACTCCTGCCCCGAGTGCACCGAACTGCAGCGACACGGCGACTTCAACCCGCCCGCCGGGCGCAGCGTCTGCGGCACGTGCGAGGTCGACCTCGTCCCCTCCCGTTTCGTCGTCGCCTGCGAGGCCGGACACCTCGGCGAATTCCCCTACTGGCAGTGGACGCATCGCTCTCCCGACCGTGGTTCCACGACGGTCGGAAAGTGCGGGGGGAGGCTCAAGCTGCGCTCGTCCGGGCGTACGTCCTCGCTCCGCTCGATCCTCGTCTCCTGCACCTGCGGCCAGGCGCCCGAGGTCTCGATGGAGGGTTCCTTCCGCAGGAACGCGCTGGGGGACCTGGGCCTCAAGTGCCGAGGCACTCGCCCGTGGCTCGGTGCGTCTGCCCCGGCTCAGGAGTGCGGCCTCCCCCTGCGTACGCTCCAGCGCGGTTCTTCTTCCGTATGGCAGCCGGTGCTGAAGTCGGCTCTGTCCATCCCCCCGTGGAGCAACCGCCGCGAGGATCCCCTCGACGGCCACTGGGAAAAGCTCAGGAAGTACGACGACCGCGCGGCCGTCGCTATCTACCTCGACGCTGTTTTCGACGAGGAGTGGCCCGTTTCCCTGGACGAGGTGATGGCGCTGCTCGCCGCGGAGCGCGAGGAAGACCCCGACGGTGAGGCCGCCGCCACCTTCGACCACCGCTATCGCGCCCTGCGTAACAAGGAGTACGAGCGTCTCCGCTCGGGCAACGACGAGAGCGAGCACTCCCGCGACGAGCAGTTCGTCTGCGAGACCCCGCTGGGCGACCAGAGCGTCCTCGGTCCGCTCGGGGTCACCGGTCCGATGCTGGTCAAGAAGCTCCGCGAGGTGCGTGCCCTGAAGGCGTTCACCCGGCTCATCGACGCCGAGTCGACGACCGATTCCAAGGAGATGCCTCTCTCTGAGTGTCCCTTGCGATGGCTCCCGGCCATGGAGGTGCGTGGCGAGGGAGTCTTCCTCCGCCTGGACGAGGATCGACTCGGCGCCTGGGAGAAGGTCATGACGGTGGCCGCCAGGGTCGACCGGATGCGTGCCGCTCACCAGCGGGTGCTGGAGCAGCGGGCCGACGACCCGAGCCGGGCCGTCCTTTCCCCGGCCACTCCTCGCATGGTGTTGCTGCACACCCTGGCCCACGTCCTCATCAACGAGTGGAGTCTGGAAGCCGGCTACCCGGCTGCTTCCCTGCGCGAGCGCCTGTACGCCGCCGACGACATGGCCGGGCTGCTCATCTACACGGCGACGAGCGACTCGGCGGGCAGCCTCGGCGGTCTCGTCGCGCAGGGCGAACCGGAGCTTCTCGACCGCGCGGTGCGTTCGGCCGTCCACCGTGCCGAGTGGTGCTCCTCCGACCCGCTCTGTGTCGAGTCCGAGGCATCCGGCACCGGCGGCACCAACCTCGCCGCCTGCCACGCCTGCGTGATGCTCCCGGAGACGAGCTGCGAGCACAACAACATCCTGTTGGACCGAGCACTGCTCGTCGGTACCCCGGACGATCCTCATCTGGGCTTCTTCGCGAACGTACTGGAGCAGTGACATCCGGCTGACCGTGGGACACCGACACAGATCGGCGCCTTGTACCACGACGTCTCGGTAGGGCCGGGGACTGGCGCGGTAGCTGAAGCTCCCTTTCCAGTCCCCGCCGCATCACACTGCGCCCGCAGTTCTCCCCCACGTGGCTTTCCGCCTCATCCACCGGCTGGCATGCACCGTTGGCACTGACTGGAACTGGTCCCGCCAAGTGCGGCCACGGCCGAGCCGGGAGCGCCACGGGCGGTCGGCAGAGAGGCCACCGAACCGCAGATGCTCACGCACCGTCACATCCGTAACTGGCCGCCTGTTGGGAATTCTTGGTGGCCGCTGTCACTCTTCCACTGGGAGTCCCAGAACCAGACATCGGAGACGTCCCCGGCGGACGTGTGGACATACTCCGCCATTGCTGCCGGTTGATCCTCACTCCTCATTGCCTGTCTACTCCGCCTCCGCCTCGAAGTGCATCTGGGCTCGATCGAGGGCTTCATCGGCATCAAGACCATGCACGCGAAGCCAGTGGAGGAGGTCAGCGATGACGTTGATCGCCGCCTCCTGCGCTACAGCCGCGCTCAGCGTGCTTGGGCCCGGGTTGCCGGGCAGCTTCACTGCGCCGTAGACACCGAGCATCGCTCCTGCTCTTGCCACAGGCGCGCCCCCACTGTGGCCGTGGGGCGAGTTCAGACCGGTGGGCAGTTCGCACCAGGTGACCTTTCGGTCGGGGTGGAGCTGGACACCCCAGCAGTCGGCAATGGTGTCGACGAGTGCCATTCCTCGACCACCTTCGGAGTCGACGCCCGCCTCCAGGAGTGTCGGCAAGACCAGCGTGTCGGGGTCGTGGACCTCGATGCGCAGACGAGTGCCGTTCATGGAGACGGCGAGCGTGGTCGGGGTACCCGGGCCCACGTGTGTGATGACGTTGGAGACCAGTTCGTTGACGCAGAGTTGAGCCGGGTCGATGGCCTCGTGCAGACCCCAGAGGCCGAGCTGAAGCCGCATGATGCGGCGCAGGGCGGCTACTTCCTCGGCTTCGGCCGTGAAGGCCAAGTCCCATGGCTTCCGCACCATGCATGCCTGCTGAATCATGCACAACCCCTCTCTGTGATGTGAGCTATACCTCTGTCAGGATGCTGGTGACACATCCCTCCGTGCAATGTGCACGGCGGGATTCCCACTTCCGAGTGATTGGCAAGCACATCCCTTGGCGTGAGACTGAACACCCGATATCCGAAAGAGGGTTGAGATGGCCGGTTCACCGACGGCACGCCGTCGTCGTCTCTCGATCGAGCTCAAGAAGCTCCGAGAGAAGAGCGGACTCACCTGCGCACAGGTCGGCGAGGCTCTGGACTGGAGTGGGTCCAAGGTCAATCGCATGGAGACCGGCAGTGGCCGCATCCAGCCGTCCGACATCGATGCCCTGTGCCGCTTCTACAACACCAGCGACGAGCTGCGGGAATTCCTCAAGTCCCTGGCGAGGCAGGCCAAGACGCGTGGATGGTGGCAAGTCCACGGCTCCGGCGTGCCCGAGTGGTTCTCGATCTACATCGGCTTGGAGCAGGACGCCTCCACGATTCGCCAGTACCAGTGCGAGTTGCTGCCCGGCCTCATGCAGACCACTGCTTACGCCTCGGAACTCCACAAGACCGGCGCACACATGACACCTGCCGACATCGACCGCGCCGTGCACGTCCGGCTGGAACGCCAATCCATGCTCACGCGCCCCAAAGCCCCGGACGCCTGGTTCATCGTGAACGAGGGCGCCTTGCGTAATGTCATCGGGGACCGGGCGATGATGCGTGAGCAGCTCGAACGCATCCTGGAGTCAGCAGAGTTGCCCACTGTCACATTGCAGATCCTGCCCTTCGACTCCGGTACCTACCCGGCCACCGGCTCGTTCACCATGCTTGGCTTCCCGGATCCGGAAGACCAGGACATCGTGTATCGGGACGGCATCACCGATGCCATGTATCTGGAGGGCGAACACCATGTGCGGGAGTACACGCGGGCCTTCGACGGCTTGCGGGCCGCAGCCTTGAGCCCTCAGCGGTCCACCCAGTTGATCAAAACGGTTCTGAAGGAATACGCGCGATGACCATTGCGGGTCCCACTGTCCTCCACGATCACTTGGTTTGGTTCAAGTCCTCGTACAGCAATGGCGCGGGCGGCGAGTGTGTCGAATGTGCGCACGCCGGCGATGACACGCTGATACGTGACTCCAAGGACCACAGCAGTCCCATCGTCACTGTTCGGATTGCTGCTTGGAACAGCTTTCTGGAGGCCTTGGCCCGAGGAGCCCTGGAACGCTGTCCGTTGCCGCGATGAAGGAGGGCGGGGCCTCTCGCTCCTTTCATCGCATCAGTTGGCCCGACCCCGGCCGTGCTGGCAGTCTTCGCGCGATCGTGGGTTAGACCCGTCCTCGGCGGACGCCTCCCAATCGATGAGGGCCGCTCCCTGATGGTGGCGACGCACTACGTCGACCCGGAAGACTTCGACGACAGCATCCGCACCACCGCCCACTACTTCCAAGAGGCCAGCGACAAGGCGTACGAAGTGCGCCTTGTCGCCGTCGGCAGCCAGGTGTTCGGCGGAACGCTTCACACCACCTCGGAACAGGCGCGTACCGACTGGCGCACCGACTACGAACACATCGAGTACGGCACCACCCCCGTACCCGACCACATTGTCAACGGCGTACGCCGCTTCCTGGCCCACTACAGGATCGTGTTCGGATCGTTCGACTTCGCCGTGACGCCCGAAGGCGAGTGGGTGTTCTTCGAGAACAACCCCGCCGGCACCTGGGCATGGGTGGAAAACCGAACCGGCCTGCCGATCGCTGCTGCGCACGCCGACCACCTGCAAGGAGACACCGAATGACTTGGCCGGACACCCGGGTGTCGGCCGCGCTGCGACAGAAGTTCGCCGCGGAACTCGACCCGCAGTTCGACAGAGGATGGGTCGACGCGTTCGCGGCCGTCCCCCGGCACATCTTCGTTCCCCGCTTCTACACCCAAGCCCACGACAGATCCTGGCGGGCCGTCAACTGGGGTGACCCGGGCTACCTGGAAACCGTCTACTCGAACCAGGCGCTCACCACCCAGCTTGACGAACAGGGCATCCCCACCAGTTCATCGAGCGAACCCGCCCTCATGCTGGAAATGCTCGACGCCCTCGAAGCCCGAGAAGGCGACACCGTCTTTGAACTCGGGACGGGGACCGGCTACAACGCCGCGTTGCTCTCGCACCGGCTCGGCGACGACAACGTGACCAGTCTCGACGTCGACCCGATCCTCGTCGAGGCTGCGGCCCACCGCCTCGAAAAGGCCGGCTACCGCCCGTTCATCACCACCGGAGACGGCGCTCGCGGCTGGTCACAGCGTGCTCCCTACTCGCGCTTCATCGCCACCGCCGCGCTGCGGGCTCTACCGGCGGCGTTTCTCGACCAGGCCACGCCCGGCTCGGTGATCGTTGCCCCCATTGGATACGGAGTGCTGCGCGCCACCGTCACCGCCCCCGGTCACGCGACCGGACGGTTCCTCCCTACACCCGCTCACTTCATGCCCCGGCGCACTCGCACCGTTACCCCCGCATTCGATGCCGTGCGCAGCGTGGAACCCACGGATACCAAGGCGGCCCCGGGCGACATCCTCGACCGCCTGCGGTTCCCCCTGTCCATCGCCCTGCCCGGCCACAACTCGTGTTCTTGGCGCGACGACGACGGCGAACTCACCGCCGTTGGTCTGTGGACCGAGGACGGCTCAACGGCGACCGCCCACGTGTCCGGCGCGGTGCGGCAGATCGGGCCGCGCCGCTTGTGGGATGTCGTGGAGGATCTCGCCGCCGTCTTCCACGGCGTACCTCATCGCGATGAGTTCCGCGTGACCATCACCCCGAGTCGGCAGACCGTCTCGTACGACGTGCCCGACGGGCCTGCGTGGGAACTGCCCGGGGGTGGCGCCTCGTGATCAGCGCGCTGGACGTCATCGCCGCGTTATGTGGCGCTGCTGCTGCTTGCCTCATTCTCGCCCGCAGGGCCGGGGCCTGAGTTTCAGTGAAGTCGGTTTACAAGGCGCCCAAGGCCGCCCGGGTTTGCCGAGTGTGGCGGTTCCGGAGCGAGCGTCAAGAGCGCCCTTCGGGCGTCGGCTGCGCCGATTCCGCTTCGCTCCACTCTTGACTCTCGCCCCTCCACCGCGGGTTTCTCTTGGCCGGGCGGCCCGAAGGGGGGCGGCTAGGGAAGCAGGGGTGGGGTTTCTCGACGCTGCCGGGTGCTGGGGGTTTATGGCTTCGGGGGCGCATTTAGGTCGTCTGCGCACGCCGGGTCCGCTTGGCGGCTCGCGGTTCGTGGGTGGGGCGCGGTCGCGTCTGGCTTTGTGGCGGGGCTCTTGGCGGCTCGCGGTCTGGGGCGGGCTTGCCTGGGGCGGGGCGTGGGTCTGTGGAGTTCCTGGTTCCGGAGTGGATCATTCGGATGGGTGAAATGCAGCATTGAGCTGGGAGTATCACTCTCTGTAAGCGATAATGGAGAGGTCGGATCGTTGGCAGTTAGGTGAGGTTCGGCGCTCTCATGGGGACGGGGGTGAGCGCGATGGCTGTTGCGGTGGAGTCCGAAGTTGATGTGCCGTCCGGGGGGACGGATGAGTGGGTCGCTGAATTGCGGGAGTGCGCGCCTTCGGTAGAGACCCTGGAGCTGCTGGTCGCGTTGACTGGTGAGCGGGTCTCGGCGCGGGGGCGGATTGATGCCCTGGCCGTATTCGAGCGGCATATCGCTTGGTTGCAGGGGCTGCAGGTCGAGGTCTTGGCGGCCATTGGGGAGCATGCGGAATCCGGGTCGGACGCTGCCTCTGCCAGTGAGGACTTCGACACTCGGCAGTTGCGGGAGTGGGAGTCCGCGAGCGATGAAGTCGCCTGTGCGTTGCGGCTGGCCAGTGACACTGCTTCGCGGCGGCTCGATGTAGCGCAGCAGTTGTGCGCGCGGTATCCGGCGACTCTGCAGTTGCTCAAGCTGGGAGACATCTCTTATCTGCAGGCACAGGCCGTCACGGAGTTGTGTGGCGTTCTTGAGCCGGAGACGGCCGGGCAGGTTGAGGCCGTCATGCTCACGAAGATGCCTGAGCTGGCCGTTGGGCAGACGCGGGCTGCGCTGCGTCGGCAGATCCACAAGGCCGATCCGGATGGGGCGGAGGAGCGTCATCGGCGGCGCAAGCAGGATCGGGAGACGGTCTGCTATCCGCGCGACGACGGCATGGCTCTGTTCGGTGCCGTATTACCTGCTGAGCAGGCTGCGCAGATGGAGCAGGCCGTCGACGCGCATGCAGCCACCTTCGACAATGACGGGCGGACTCTGGTGCAAAAGCGCGCCGATGCGTTGTACGACCTTGTCGTCAACCGGGTTGGGGCGGTGGGAGATTGCGGTGGGCCGGTGCGTGGGCGAGCTGCTGCCGTCGTACAGGTCACGGTGCCTCTCGATGTTTTGATCGGGGCCGATGACGGGCCTGCTGAGCTGAAGGGGTACGGGCCGATCACGGCCGGGCAGGCGCGCGAGATCGCGTTTGCGCCGGGCACCATCTGGCGGCGGCTCATTACGGATCCTGGCAATGGGCTGCTCGTGAAGGTCGATCCCACGACCTACAGGCCTACGGCCGATGCCGAGCGGCAGGTGATCGCACGCGATCAGTACTGCGCCTTTCCCAGTTGCCGTATGCCTGCCCATCGTTGCGATGTCGATCACGTCGAGCCGTTTGATCACAAGCATCCTGAGGCAGGTGGCCTGACGGTTCCGGAGAATCTGCAGCCACTGTGTCGGCGACATCATCGGCTCAAGACTCACCATCCCGGATGGAAGGTGACGCGGGATCCGCATACGGGGATTGCCCGTTGGACCAGTCCCACCGGCCATACGTACAGCAATGCGCCGCCCGTTTATCGGGAGTTAGATGCCGTCCGCTTTCCGAACGTGATCGTCTAGTTCGGGGTGGGCGGGCAGGAACTCCGGTCGGCGGCGGGAGAGATGTACATGGTTCGTCCGCTCGTCTCGCTAGTGGAGGTGGCTGGTGCCATCGGTGCTTGGTTTGCTGGAGGCTCGGGAGGAGAGGGTCCGGGAAGAGATCGCGCGGTTGCGGGAGGAGGCCGAGCGGGTGCAGGCCGCGCTCGGCGACGCGGAACGCGCGCTTCAGCGGCTGGCAGATGCCCGTGCAACGGTGGCCGAGGTACTGGCCGAGCCGCCTTCCGCAGTCGCGGAGCCGGCGCCGGGCGCGGTCCTCCAGGGTGAGCCGGAGTTTCTCGGCCGCCCAGTCGGCCAGCCGCCTGGCATAGCCGCCGTCCGCCCACACCGGGCGGATGGAGAAGTACATCGTGCGCAGCCGCTCCAGCAGCGGGACGGTGGCGTCGCGGTCCTGCACGCTTGCCGCGGTCACGAGCACGGCCAGAACCAGGCCGAGGCAGTCCACCACGACGTGTCGCTTGCGGCCGCCCACCTTCGCCCCGCCGTCCCACCCGGATGTCGGGCGGGGGATGTCCGCCGCTGCCCGCACCGATTGCGAGTCCACACTCGCGGCCGTCGGGTCAACGGGTTTCGCGCTGGAGGTCGGCGACCTGGCGGAGTGCTGTTTTGAATGCGGTGTATTCCGGTTCGCCCAGTGCTTGCGCGTGGCGTTCTTCAATGGCGCGCATGATGGATGCGGCGGCTTGCATCTGGAGCAGGCCGCGGTCGGTGGGGCAGATGAGTTTGGCCCGGCGGTCGGCGGGGTCGGGTCTGCGTTCGACGTAGCCGAGCCGTTCCAGGTCATCGATGAGTGTCCCGATGATCTGTTTGTGCTGCCCGGAGAGCTGCGACAGCTCGCTGGCGCGGATGCCGTCTGCCCTCAGGTAGGCGAGTACGGCTCCGGTGCGGGGCTGGATGTCGTCGAATCCCTGCTCAGCGAGTGAGGCGTACAGCTCTCGCTGGACGGAGAACAGCAGTCGTGCGGCGAGCACGCCGATGTCCGGATCCCTGGCTTCTAGCCCGGTCAACGCCTTCTCCCGTCCCGGCAGTCGCCCGCCGCTCTCCCCTGCGACCGGCGATTTTAGTCGCCGCCCGCCGCCCGCCCTCAGCTTCCGCGCCAACGGCCGGGAGACTCGCGCCCCGGCTGTCGGCCCTTGCGATCCGGCACGAAGTCGGCCTACATTTAGGAAGTCACGAATCTTGACTATCAAGATTAATGACTACATTGCTCGTGGGCGCAACAGGACTCAAGGAGCGGAAAGATGAACGAGCGCAGCAAGTTCCTGGACCCGATCACTCGGGAGAACGCAGCCGTGATGCTGGTCGACCATCAGGTCGGCCTCCTGTCCGGAGTGCGCGACATTCCCGTCGGCGAGCTGAAGCACAACGTGGCGGCCCTTGCACGAGCGGCGACCGCGCTGGACATCCCGCTGGTCGTCACCACCACGGCGGCCGACAGCCTGTGGGGGCCGACCACACCCGAGCTGGTCGAGGCGCTGCCCGCCGGGCAGAAGATCATCGACAGGAGCACGGTCAACGCCTGGCACGACGACCGGGTCCGTGAGGCCATCGTGGCGACCGGCCGTCAGAAGCTGATCTTCGCGGGAGTGTCGCTGGAGGTCTGCGCGGCCCTGCCCGCTTACGCGGCCACGGCCGCCGGGTACGACGCCTATGTGGCCGTGGACGCGTCGGGCACCTTCAGCCAGGCCAAGCGGGAGGCGGGCCTGCTGCGCATGCAACAGGCCGGAGTCATCGTCAGCGACTACGCCACGCTCATTGTGGAGGCCCTCGCCGACAACGCAGACCCGGCAGCCGGAGCGGTCTATGCCGCTCTGGACATGCCGTTCGCCGTCCTGGTCGGCCAGATCTCGGCCGCCCACCAGCACCGCGCCTAGTCCACGGACAGTTCTTCGGACGAAGAGGCCGCCCTGCGGCCCGCAGGCCCGCCGCCACGGCCGCGTATGGAGCCGGTCCGCGTCCAGCGGTGGGGTCAGCACGACGTGCACCATCGACCTGGACGGTGGTGGCTGATGCGCTCGCGCCGCCTAGTGCGCGATGTCGAGACGCTTCTCGCCATGCACGACGCGGTGGTGCTGTGGTCGATGACCATGCTCATGAGCAGCCGCCACCCCGCCCAGATGCCTTCAGCGGACCGGTGTCGCCAGCGCGGTGAACACCCCGGGCCGCACCTGGAGGGCCCACACCCGCTCCACCAGTCGTTTCGCCTTGGACCGCGAGGCCTTGCCCTCATGCGCCGACACCCGACCAGGACCCCCGTTCGACCAGACAAGCCCATTGATCGGTAAGCGGATGGCTTCTGAGGGGTGGTGTTGGTGAGGGGAGACGGCTGGACTCTGTTTACGGGGCGCCCAAGGCCGCACTCGCCCAGGCGCCGCCCGCGCGGCTGAGCCAGCGGCACCTGACGTCCGCCGGCCAGCCACTTGGCCCACCAGCCGACCACCGCCTTGGGCGAGACCTGGAAGACCGCCGCGACATCCTCGCGATCCCGGCACGACGCCAACGCGGCCACCGCCCGCAGACGCAACGCTTCCTGTGCCTGCGGTGACAGCTGCCGTGCCTCCCAGATCAGTTCGGCAGGCGCGGATCAACGACTCAGAACCACTTCCGCTTCGGTTCAGGAGGCGCTGCGCTTCGACTTCCTCGCCGTCTCCTTCGCCGCGGTCTCCTTTGGTAGCCCGCGCGTCCCGGCAGCACCGGCTTACCGGTCTGAGCGGCATCCGCGGCCGGATTGGGCTGCCAGCCGACCGCCGTCTCCCGTAGGGCGTGATACGCGCGGGCTCAAGCGGCGCGCCTACGCGTTGTCGCAGGCGGCCGGCCGGGGTCGCGTGTCGGTTCGCGTGTAGTTGGAGACACCATTGACGATCATCGACGTCTCTCCCGTGAGCTTGTCGCACACGCCCACAGGCCGGGTCGGCGAATAGCAGATCAGGCTGTACTGGCCGAGGTACCGCTCCTTGGTGCAGACAGCGCTGCTGCCGAAGCTGCTGTTGAGTGAACCGCTGATGTCCACGGCCTTGGTGGTGTCCAGGGTCGCAATCAGCGCGATCTGCGCTCCACCACTGCGGTTGGTCACGAGGCAGCCTCGGTATTGCACATGGTCGGAGACGGAGTGGGTCTTCGAGGTTGAGCAGTACCAGTTGGACTCGCCGAGGTACCGTCCCGGCTGCCAGGTACCAGCGGCCGAAGCTGGACTTGAAGCGAAGATGACGCCGACGGCGACAGCGGCCAGCGTCGCCAGACCACGATTGACACGAAGCATTAGTTCCCCCATATGCAAGCCCGCGCAGCCGCAAGAACGTTGCGCGAAGATCAGATCGCGATCGAACTGTATCTCGACACTTGCGCACCAACCGCTGTCGCGTTTGGCGATGAGTAGCCGGACCCACGACCAGGCCCAACTCGCCGCCGAGAGCTGCACGTTCTTCCGCCGGTTGCAGGCCAGGGCGTGGAGGGCCACGGTTCTCGACTCACTGTTCGAGATCCGAGACTGAACGACAAGCTCAGTCCGCTGTCTGGGCGTCGGCGAGGCTCACGGCGGGGCAGCCAAGCATGGCCGTCAGCACACGACGCTGACGCTCCGTCAGAGGTGCCAAGAAGACCGCCGCGTCAGCTTCGGTCTGCTCGTAGACCGCGACTACTTCACGGACCTTCCCGTAGCTCAGGAGAGTCCGCGAGGAATAGGGCAGGGCCATCTTCTTGGCCCCGCCGCTGGAGACGCCACGCCGCTGGAAGATCCGGCCCACGACCCGTGCACCATGCGCCGTCATCTCCTGCACCGCCGAATCCATCAGTGCGGCGAAGTCCTTCTGCTTGCCGGGGAAGTAGCCAACGATCACGACTTCGGCCCCCTCGACCGCCAAGACCGGAGCCTGGTGTCGGGCCCGCGCCAGTCCCACGCGACGAGCTGGCCGCCGGTCTCGCCTTCGGTCCTGATGCATGACCAACAGGCTAGACGCGCTGCCACCTGCGGCGATACGCGTTATCTCCCCAATGCCACCGCCACCGCCCTGATCATGGGTGGCCTTGGTGATACTGCCCGCCCACCTGGCCGAGGAGACCCCGGTCAACCCCCGCTTGCGCACCGGCCAGGTCGCACTGCCGTGATCCAGGCCCTGCCCAGAACGCACCGCGAGATCACCCGCAGCCAGTCCGCCCAGGAACACCCCCACCTCGGCCAGCACCGCGGCATCCGGCTGCGAGACCCGCAACCGGGCCCGGATCGCCACACCCGAGGGACCGGGCACCACGAACGACGCGGCCACCTCCCGCAACCCACCCACCCCGCCACCCCCGCCCGGCGCCGCAACATCCCCTCACCCCGCCCAACGAACCCCACGCGCAAAGGTCACGCATTCGACGGACAAACTCCCGTTCCCGTCGCCCGGCAACCCGTCCGTACGCCTCCGCCACGACACCAGCGCTCACTCATGCTCGCGAAAGCGCACTCGTGCAGGGTCAAACGGCAACAGTTCCGAACCCCCAACGGCGGCGACTACGGCGCGGGCCAGGCATAACCAGGTGGGCGTCCGTCGACGAGCACGGGCGAGTTAGCCTCGGTTCGTTCGACAGACGCAGCAGCGGGAGGCAGCAATGGCGAAGGTACCGGCCGCGGCGGTGGCCGCGAGTGGGCTCATCGGCGGGTACGGCGTGGCCCGCTGGACCAAGAAGCGGCAGCTGGGTGGGGTCGTGCTGGCCGTCGCCGGTGCCACCGCTGCGCAGCAGTGGAAGCAGCAGGCGGGCGGGAAGGCGGCCGGGGCGCTGACCGCCGCGTACGTCGCCGCCTTCGCCGGGTCGCATCCGCTGGCCAAGAAGGTGGGCGCCTGGCCCGCCGTCTTCGGCGTCGCCGGGGCCGTGGCCCTCGCCTCGTGGGCCGTGGCCGACCGGCGGGGCTGAGCCCGGCCCACGCCACAGCCGGGTCGGCGGCCCCGGATCAGCGCCAACTGGTCATCGACACCTTGCGCGCCTACGAGGCCGCCGCGGCGGACACGGATGCGGCCCCGGACTCCGACACGGATGCGGCCCCGGACGCGGACACGGGCCCCGTCACCGAGCCCGCCCCCTGAAACGCTCGCCGATACGCGTTCGGACTCGTTCCCACCACCCGCTTGAACCGCTCCCGGAACGCCGTCGGCGAGCCGAACCCCGCCTGGACCGCGATGCGTTCGACCGGATACATGGTCGTCTCCAGGAGGTACTGGGCGCGCCGCACCCGCGCCCGGTGCAGCCACTGGAGGGGCGTCGTGCCGGTCTGTTCACGGAAGCGGCGGTTGAGGGTACGGGTGCTCATGCCGGCGTGGGCGGCGATGTCCTCCAGGGTCAGGTCGTGGCCCGCGTTCTCCTCCAGCCAGGCGAGGAGGGGCTCCATCGTGGTGCCGGCCGGTACCGGCGGCTGGTCGTGGACGATGAACTGGGCCTGGCCGCCCTCCCGTTCGAGCGGCATGACGGACATCCGGGCGGCATGCGCGGCGACGGCGGAGCCGTGATCCTTGCGGATCATGTGCAGGCACATGTCGAGGGCCGCGGCCGCGCCCGCCGAGGTCAGGAACTGGCCGTTGTCGACGTAGAGAACGTTCGGATCGACGGTCACGGCCGGGTACATGGCCGCCAGGTCCTGGGCCGCGATCCAGTGGGTCGTCGCGCGCAGCCCGTCCAGCAGGCCGGTGGCGGCGAAGACGAAGGCGCCGACGCAGATCGAGGCGATCCGGGTGCCGTTCGCGGCCGCCGCGCGCAGCGCCTCCGCCACGCCCGGCGGCAGTGGGACGGTGGGGTCGGCGACGCCGGGCAGGACGATCGTGTCCGCTTCCGCCAGCGCCTCCAGACCGTACGGGGCGCGCACCGCGAACGGGCCCGCGCTCACCTCCTCGTCCGCCGCGACCGAACAGACCCGGATCCGGTACGCCGCCCGGCCGTCCGGCAACCGGGCCCAGCCGAAGGTGTCGATCGGTGCGGAGAGGTCGAACGGGATGACCTGGTCGAGCGCCAGTACGGCCACGGTGTGCACGGCTAGAGAGTAGGGGTACGACGGGATCCGGTCAGCGCCATCAGCCTTGAAAGCCCGGGGTGAGAACCTTTCGCGGGCGCTTCGCCACTTCTCAGCCGCTTCACAGACGTGATGGCGAGAATCCGTTGAGTACTGGCAAAACCGCCACTTCTCCAAGATCCGCCCCGCCCATAGCGTCACCCTGTGACCAAGTTCCTCCTCGCCGTTCACGTCCTCGCAGCGATCATCGCCATCGGGCCCGTCACCGTCGCCGCGAGCATGTTCCCGCCCAGCGCACGCAAGGCCCTCGCCGAGCCGAAAAACACCCAGGCCGTGTCGACAGTGCGGCTGCTGCACCGCATTTGCCGGGTGTACGCCACCGTCGGCGTCGTCGTTCCCGTCTTCGGGTTCGCCACGGCGAGCAACATGGGTGTACTCGGCGACACCTGGCTGATCATCTCGATCGCGCTGACGGCCGTCGCCGCGGTCGTGCTCATCGCACTGGTCCTGCCCGGGCAGGCGGCGATCGCGGAGGGTGTCTGGGATGCCGGGGGCGGGGAGGTCACGGTTGCTCGGAACGCGACCGTTCGGCTCGCCATGTTCACCGGGATCTTCAACCTCCTCTGGGCCACCGTCACGATCCTGATGATCATTCGACCGGGGTCCACCACGGGGGCGTAGCTCCCCGCACGGCGAACCACTCACAAGGTGCCCGATGCGCAGGCACCGGGCATGTCAGAATCCCGATGCGCAGGCACCCGGCATTTCAGAATTCCGCGCGCAGCCCGCGAAACGTCTCCGGATATTCCTCGAGCATCGACACGAGCTTCGCCCGCGTCACCGGAAGGCTGTGCCGCCAGGCGCGGCGGATGATTTCCTCCCCCTCCAGAAACTGTTCCAGAATTCCGAAGTGCAGCGAACCGGCGACGTATGAGTTGTCGCTGAGCGCGAGGCCCTCGACGTACTCGAAGCTCGCGCGGATCGCTGCCTCGTCCGTCGCCGACGGGGCGCCCTCGCGCAGCAGGGGCAGCAGAATCGGCCTGGTGAACGCCTCAAGGAGGAATTGCAGGAGGTCGTCGGCCTTTCCCTCCAGCCAGGCGCCGTAGCGCTCGGGATCGGAGGCGGCAACGCCTTCGAGCACGGTGCGGGCTCGCGGAACCACGCGCAGGAACTCTTCGATCCCACGGTCGGCAGGAATCGGGATCACGCTTGTCGCACCTCTCTTCGGATATGGAAGCATTCCAGTGGCGGGCACGAAACGGGCCTGCCGCACGCTGTGCGCGACAGGCACCTGGTGAGTCCAGCCGAGCACACCGACGACGAGCGCCCGGCACGGGGGGGCTTAGGATCCCGCTCATGCATGGGCAGATGTACGGGCAGCACGAGCAGCCGGCCTCCGCGCAGGCCTACCTGGCCTCGGTGGAGAGTCGGCTCACGGCCGACGGATGCGCCACCCGGTGGGAGAACTGGGCCGGGGTGCCCGTCCTCGTGGGGCGGCGGGCCGACTTCAAGATGCGCTGGATGGCGACGAAGCTGCATCTGTTCACCGTGGCCGCGGCGGTTCCGGAGATCACCGTCCCCGCCATCTCCGCCTTCACCGATCAGGTGATGACGTACGCCAAGGACACCAAGGGCGGCCTTCCCGTCGGCATGCAGAACGGGGTCGGCGCCTTCCCGCTGCTCGTCAGCGACCGGGTCGATCCGGCCGCCGTGCGGTGGGCGGAGGAGCAGCAGCGCATCAAGTTCGCCTGTATGACGCGGCCCGTCGTGGTCGACAGCGCGCGCCAGTACGTGGGCATGTACCGCGGCAAGCCGGCCCTCGGGCGCGTCTACGCCTCGTACTTCATCGAGAAGGGGTCGCAGTACTTCTACAGCCAGTAAGCCGTGGGTGTGCGGCCAGTGAGACGTCGGTGGGCGGCCAGTGAGACGTCGGTGGGCGGCCGGCGGGAGGCCCGCGGGCGCCCCCGGCGGCTCCACTCGTGTCACATGTGGTGGGCCAGGCTCAGCTCCTCGTCCACCAGGTCCGCCCTGAACTGCCGTGCCACCGCGGCCACGACGAGTGCCCCGGCGGCCCCCAGCAGCGTGAAGAACGCCCACGCCAGCGGCCACGCGTTCGCGAAGCCGTCGGGCGGACCGGGGTGCGCGCGCAGGGACACGTACAGCAGGGTCGCCGGCGGCACCGCCACCAGCAACAACGGCCAGGCCAGCGCGTCCCGGTGGCCGAAGTAGGCGGCGAGGACCAGCAGGATCAGGGCGAGGAACACGACGCCCAGGCCGGTCACCGGCGTCGTCTCGACGGTCGAATCCGCCGTCTCGGGGCGGTTGCGCAAGTCCCAGGGCAGGCAGAGGAGATACGCCGCCACGGAGAGGGCGGCGCCGAGCACGCGCGTCAGCCAGCGTTCCGGCCAAGGGCGCGTTCGCAAGGGGCGGAGCAGCTTCTCGGTCATGCGTACGAGGGTCCCCGCCCGGGCGGCGGGCCGACAGAGTACGCGTACTCAGAACCGCATACTCAGTCGCTACTCAGCGACGCCCGGCGACTCACGTCAGGACGCCGGCGTGGAGGACGCGGCGGTCTCGGCCGGTACCACCGACAGCGGTGTGGCGATGTCCTCCAGGGAGCGCCGCTCGGCGTTCACCGCGAGGAACGCGGCGACCAGGCCCGCCGCGCACATCAGGCCCGCGCCGATCCGGAAGGCGAGCGCCGTGTCGCCGACGACTCCGGACGCGGTGAGGTCGGCGAAGACGAGCGGCCCGCTGATGCCTCCGGCGGCCGTCCCGATGGCGTAGAAGAAGGCGATGGCCATCGCTCGGGTCTCCATCGGGAAGATCTCGGAGACGGTCAGATACGCGCTGGAGGCGCCCGCCGACGCGAAGAACAGCACCACGCACCAGCATGCCGTCATGGTCACCGCGCTCAGCGAGCCCCGGTCGAAGAGCCACGCCGTGCCGAAGAGCAGCAGACCCGAGATCAGGTACGTCGAGGAGATCATCACCCGGCGGCCGACCGTGTCGAAGAGCTTGCCGAGCAGCAGCGGACCGAGGAAGTTGCCGGCCGCGATGACGGCGAAGTAGTAGCCGGTTCCCCCGGAAGGCACGTCGAAGAACTTGGTGAGGATGGCGCCGAAGCCGAAGGTGATCGCGTTGTAGAGGAAGGCCTGACCGATGAAGAGGGCGAGGCCGAGCACGGCCCGTTTCGGATAGCGCCTGAAGACGGTCCTGGCGATGATGCCGAAGCCGATGCTCTTGCGCTGCTGGATGGTGATCTCGCTCTGCGGGGGCGGCAGTGGCTCGCCCTTCTCCTCCTCGATCTCCCGCTCCACCCTGCTGACCAGCGCCTGCGCGTCCTCGCCGCGACCGTGGATGAACTGCCACCGCGGGCTCTCCGGCACATGCCGCCTGACCAGCAAGATCACCAGCCCGAGGACCACTCCGAGGCCGAAGGTCAACCGCCAGCCGAGGTCCTTGGGGAAGATGTCGGTGTTCAGCATCAGGATGGACAACAGCGCGCCACCGATCGCGCCGAGCCAGTAGCTGCCGTTGATGATCAGGTCGACCCGGCCGCGGAACCTGGCGGGGATGAGCTCGTCGATCGCCGAGTTGATAGCCGCGTACTCACCGCCGATGCCGAAGCCGGTGAGGAAGCGGAAGGTGAAGAACCACCAGGCGTCGAAGGAGAGCGCGGTCAGCGCGGTCGCGGAGAGGTAGACGGCGAGGGTCACCATGAAGAGCTTCTTGCGGCCGTAGCGGTCGGTCAGCCAGCCGAAGAAGAGCGCGCCCACGCAGGCACCCGCCACGTAGAGAGCCGCCGCGACACCTGTGACCTGGGCCGAGGAGATGGACAGCCCGCTGCCGTCCTCGGAGAGCCGGCTCGCGATGTTGCCGACGGTGGTGACCTCCAGGCCGTCCAGGATCCAGACGGTTCCCAGGCCGATCACGATCATCCAGTGCCACTTGGACCACGGCAGCCGGTCCAGGCGGGCGGGCACGTTCGTCGTGATGGTTCCGGTGGAGGCCGGTACGGACGCCGGTGAGTCGGGTGCGGTCATGGCTCCCTCTCATTGAGCGAACGCCGCCCGAGTTCCCCGCCCAGGTGCGGTTACGCCCCCACCACCCGCGACACCAGATAGATCAGCAGCCCCGCCAGTGAGCCCACCACCGTGCCGTTGATCCGGATGAACTGCAGGTCGCGGCCGATGTGGGCCTCGATCTTCCGGGTCGTGTGCTCGGCGTCCCAGCCCGCGACGGTGTCGGTGATGAGCGAGGTGATCTCCTTGCGGTACGTCGTCACCACGTACACCGCCGCGCCCTCGACCCAGCTGTCGACCTTGGCCTGGAGCTTGGGCTCCAGGGACATCCGGGCGCCCAGGGACAGCAGGGAAGCCCGGACCCGCAGCCGCAACTCGCTGCGCTCGTCCTCCGCGGCGGACACCATCATGGAGCGCACGGCCGTCCAGGCGGAGGCGATCAGGTCCTGAACCTCGCCGCGGCCGAGGACCTCGCCCTTCAGTCGCTCCACGCGGGCCCGTGTGTCCGTGTCGGACTGGAGGTCGGAGGCGAAGTCGGTGAGGAAGCGGTCGAGGGCGCCGCGGGCCGGGTGGGAGGGGGCGTCGCGCATCTCGGTGACGAAGCGGAGCAGCTCCTTGTAGACACGCTCGCCGACCTTCCTGTCGACGAAACGGGGGGTCCAGCCGGGCGCGCCGCCCTCGATCGCGTCCATGACCTGCTCGTCGTGCAGCACCAGCCAGTCGTGGGCGCGGACGCAGATCAGGTCCACGACGCGCTTGTGGCCGCCGTCCGCGACGATCTTCTCCAGCATCTTCCCTATGCCGGGCGCGATCTCCTGGGCGTCGGCACGCCGTGTGATCGCCTCACCGACGACCGCCTGCACATCGGAGTCGCGGAGCACGGTGAGCGCGCCGCGCAGGGCAGCGGATAGCTCCGCCGTCACGCGGTCGGCGTGCTCCGGTTCGGCGAGCCAGGCGCCGAGCCGGCTGCCGATGCCGACGGCACGCAGCCGCTGTCGTACGACCTCCTCGGAGAGGAAGTTCTCCCCGACGAACTCGCCGAGTGAGACGCCCAGCTGGTCCTTCTTGGTGGGGATGATCGCGGTGTGCGGGATGGGCAGGCCGAGCGGGTGGCGGAAGAGTGCCGTGACCGCGAACCAGTCGGCGAGCGCGCCGACCATGCCGGCCTCGGCGGCCGCGGCGACATAGCCCGCCCAGGCGCCGGCTCCGGAGTTCTGCGCCCACTTGGCGAGGACGTACACCAGCGCGACGAAGAGCAGCAGGCCGGTCGCCGTGATCTTCATCCGGCGGACGCCCCGGCGCTTCTCCTCGTCGGCGGGGCTGAAGGAGGTCATCGCCCGGCCCGGCGGCCCGGGGGCGGTCACCGCGGGGTTCACGGCGGCGCCCGGCCGGGCATGCTGCCCTTCGGCACCCACTTCTTCCCGTTTCGTACGTTCCATCCGCTCCACCCGTTCGGTGACCTCGTACACATTGTCCCTTCCTGACCGACTACTGGAACGGAACAGGAGTTCCCGGCGTCTGTTCGGACGGGGAAAAGTCCGGGGGGACCCTTAGGGGCGCTGTCGGTGTCCTCCCACCCCATGACGCATCATGGGGTGATCACATCGGAGCCTCGGGCTCCCATCGTCCGAGGAGACACGCACCGCATGACCAAGCGTCACGCCGGGGGTGCGGGGGTGTCCCCCGCGAGGCACGGCGCCATGCTCGCCGCGATCATCGCCGTGATCGTGGTTCTTTCCGGCGCCATATACGTCGGCGTCTCGGCCGACGAGGGCGGCGACCAGAACAACCTCGCCAGCGGCCGCACCCCGCACAACTCCGCCGCCCCCGCCTCCACCGGCACCTGGGTCGGCGCCTGGTCGGCCTCCCCCGTCGGAGCCGAGCCCGGTACCGAGACGACCGGCATGGCGGGCCGCTCCGTACGCAACGTCGTGCACGCGAGCACCGGCGGTACGAGCGCCCGCGTCACGCTGTCCAACCTCTACGGGCAGCAGCCGCTGAACATCACCCACGCCACGATCGCCGTCGCCGCGACCGTGAACAACGCCGCCGCCGCGACCGACACCATGCGCCGCCTCACCTTCGGCGGCGGCACCTCGGTCATCATCCCGGCCGGAGAGCAGGTGATGAGCGACGCCGTACGCGTGCGGATCCCGCACGGCTCGGACGTCCTGGTGACGACGTACACGCCCAGCCAGTCCGGCCCGGTCACCTACCACCCGCACGCGCGGCAGATGTCGTACGTCGCCGACGGCGACCGCACGGAGGACGTGACCGGCACCGCGTACACCGAGCAGAGCGAGTACTGGCGCTATCTGACCGCCCTCGACGTGCTGAGCGACGAGTCGGCGGGCACCGTCGTCGTGCTGGGCGACTCGCTCACCGACGGCATCACCTCCTCGGTCGGGGCCAACCGCCGTTGGACCGACGTCCTTTCGGACCGGCTGCGCGACGCGGCCGGGTCGGACGACGTGCCGCGCTACAGCGTCGTCAACCAGGGCATCAGCGGGAACCAGATCCTTGCCGCGGGGCTCGGCCGCCCGGCCGACAACCCAAGTGGCCTCTCCCGCTTCGGGCGTGACGTGCTCGACCGTACGAACGTCAAGGCCGTCGTCATCGACCTCGGCGTCAACGACATTCTGCGCAACCCGAATCAGGTGGATCCCCGGACCGTCACCGACGGGTTGCGGAAGCTGGTGCGGCAGGCGCATGCCCGCGGACTGCGGGTCGTCGGCGCCACCCTGATGCCGTTTCAGGGGCACCGGGGGTACACGGACGCGCGGGACGCCGTGCGGCAGGCCGTCAACGCGGAGATTCGGGCAGGGAAGGTGTACGACGCCGTCGTCGACTTCGACGCGGCGCTTCGTGATCCTTACAACCCCCGGCGGCTGCGGGGCGATTATGACTCGGGGGATCACTTGCACCCCAGCGACAAGGGGTACAAGCGGATGGCGGAAGTCTTTGACCTGGGTGACTTGAAGGGGTCGGTCCCGGCTGAGCTGTAGCGGCTCTTTCGGCTGCGGGTCGGCTGGGGCCGATCGCGCCCACGCGGCGGAGCCGCATGATGTTCCAGCCCCACGCCCCCGACGGAGCGCGCCGGCCGGCCGGGAGTCAATGGTCGCCGAAGTGCCTGCGGTGGCGCTCCTCCCGGCGCTCCCGGTGGCGCTCCCTGCGCTCCTCGTGCCGTTCGCGGCGCTCCTCGTGGCGCTCGCGGATCAGGTCGCGGGCCTCGTCAAGCGCGTCGTACATGTCGTCCATACCGTCGCTCCGAGCCCCCTGGGAACCCTGCAACTCCTTGCGGGCCGCCCTCCGTTCGAGCTTCTCCTGGCGGCGCTCCTCCTTGATGCGGAGCCGCTCGGCGCGGGTCAGCTTGCGTTCGACGCCGACGCCGCCCCAGAAGGCGAAGCCCGTGACGATCACGCGCGGGGCGCCGGGCTCCCCGGGCTGCCCCTCCTCGCGGTGGTCGAAGCCGCCCATGATGCCGATGCCGCGCACGACGACCTCGACGCCGGGCGGTACGACGACGTTCATCCCGCCCATGACGGCGACGCAGTTGATGACGACCTCACGGTCCGCGAAGTTCGCCTCGCGCAGGTCGATCTCGCCGCCGCCCATGAAGGCGAAGGAGTTGAAGCGCCGCGGCACGGTCCAGCGCCCCTTGCGCTCGAACCCCGACAGGATCGCCACACCCCACGACGACGAACCCTCGCCGCCGACGATCCGCCCCGCCCAACTCCCGCTCTGCACAGGCTCCTTGACCATGGAGACGGGAGCCGCGGCCGCCGGGCCCGGCAGATCACGGGTGATCGGCGTCAGCTCTCCGTACGTGCGTGCCTTGTACGTCGCCTCCAGCCGCTCCTCGAACTCCTCCATGTCGAGGCGGCCCTCCGCGAGGGCGTCCCTCAACTGTTCGGCGACTCGTTCACGATCGGCGTCGGAGGCACGCAGCTCCGGAAGTTCGTCGTCGGTCATGTACAGCAGCCTACGAGTTCCCCGGCCAGCGGGCCATGCGGCCCGCCAATCCGCGAAGACCTCGCTACGAGACCGCTTTCTCCGCGCCGCCCTGTGCGTACATCTTGGCAATGACCGCCTCGATGTCCGGCTCCCGCACCGAAAGATCCACCAGCGGATACTCCGCCGCGATCCGCGCCACGAGCGGAGCCGCCGAGCGAGCCGCGGGGAAGGCGAGCCACTGCCGCGGCCCCTCCACCTTCACCACCTTCGCCGACTCCACCTCGATCGGCGGCAGCTCCCGCTCCAGGTCCACGACCAGCGTCCGCTCGCTCTCCCCCACCTCGTGCAGCCCGGTCAGCGGGCCGTCGTACATCAGCCGCCCACGGTCGATGACCATCACCCGTCGGCACAGCTGCTCGATGTCGGTGAGGTCGTGCGTGGTGAGCAGGACGGTCGTGCCGCGCTCGGCGTTCAGCTCGCGCAGGAACTCCCGGACCCGCGCCTTGCTGATCACATCGAGGCCGATGGTCGGCTCGTCGAGGTAGAGCACCTCCGGGTCGTGCAGCAGCGCGGCCGCGATGTCGCCGCGCATCCGCTGGCCCAGGGAGAGCTGGCGTACGGGCACGTCCAACAGGTCGGCCAGTTCCAGGAGTTCGACACAGCGGTCGAGGTTCTCGCGGTAACGCCTGTCCGGGATCCGGTACATGCGGTGCATCAGACGGTACGAGTCGATCAGCGGGAGGTCCCACCACAGGGTCGTACGCTGCCCGAACACGACCCCGATGCGCCGCGCGAGCCGCGTCCGCTCGCGCGACGGGTCGATGCCGGCGACCCGCAGCCGGCCGCCGCTCGGGGTGAGGATGCCGGTCAGCATCTTGATGGTGGTGGATTTGCCCGCGCCGTTCGGGCCGATGTAGCCGACCATCTCACCGCGCGGCACGGTGAAGGAGAGGGAGTCGACGGCACGCACCTGCCGCCGCTCACTGCGCAGGAAGCCGGTCTTCTTGCGCACGTCGAAGACCTTCTCGACACCGTCGAGCGCGATGAAGTCGTCCTCCACGCCACTGAATTCACTGTCCGCACCGACTACCACGTCCAACTCCCCTAACTCCCCGTACTCCGATACGACCGAAGCCCCGCGCGCCAGGCGACCCCGGCCAGCGCACAGCAGCCCGCCGCCACCAGCGGCGGTGTGAAGGCGACCCACGTCGGCAGGTCGAGCGGATAGGGCCGCCCCAGCACGTACAGCGCGGGCAGCCAGTTGACGAAGGCGAGCGGGAGCACGAAGGTCACCCCGCGTAGCAGGTCCTTGGCGAAGACGGTCGGCGGGTACTGCAGGAGCGTACTGCCGCCGTACGTGAAGGAGTTCTGCACCTCGGAGGCGTCCTGCGCGACGAACTGGAAGGCCGCGCCTCCCACGAACACGGCCGAGAAGATGACGCCGCCGCTGAGCAGCATCAGCGGGATCATCAGCAGCCGGAGCGGTGTCCAGGAGATGTCGAGTACGGCGATGGCGTACCCGAGGACCAGCAGTCCCTGGGTGATCCTGCCGAGGCGGCGCAGCGCGAAGCGGTCCGCGGCGACCTGGGCGAGGACGGGCACGGGGCGCACCAGGAGCGTGTCGAGCGTGCCGTCACGCACCCGGCGCCCGAGCCGGTCCATCGAGCCGAGCGCCAGGTCGGCGAGCCCGAAGGCGGTGCCCGCGACGCCGTACAGGAAGGCGACCTCGGGCAGCGAGTAGCCGCCGATCCGGTCGACCTGGGAGAACATCAGCAGGATCGCGACGAAGTCGAGGGCGGTCGCCGCGAAGTTGCCGAAGGTGGTCATCGCGAAGGAGGCGCGGTAGGCCATCGTGGAGCGGATCCACATGGCGGCGATCATGCGGTAGGCGCGCACTCCGTCCCGTAGGCGGGCGTACGCCCCCTGCCGGGCCCATGACGCGTACCGCTCGTCCGCCGGGCTCAGCGGCTCCAGGGAACGCTCAGCCACCCTGCACCACCACCCTGCGCGTAGCCACCGACTGGACCAGCCGCCCGGCCGCCAGCAGCCCGACCGCCCAGGCGGCCTGGAAGGCGTACGTGCCCAGGGGGTCGGCGGTTCCGAGCAGGACGTCCACCGGTGCCTGGATCAACGACGACCAGGGCAGGGCCCGTACGACCTCGCCGAGCGCGCCCGGGAAGACGTTGAGCGGCAGCAGCATCCCCGAGCAGAAGATCCCCGCGATCCAGGCCAGCTGCGCCGCACCCGCCCCGTCGAGGAGCCAGAACGCGGACAGCGCCACCAGGAACCGGAGGGCGAAGCTGACGATCACCCCGAGGACCACCGCGAGGAGGAAGGCGATCCAGGTCAACGGGGAGGCGGGCAGCGCGAGATCGAAGAAGACCGCGCCGAAGGCGAGCGGGACCACCCCGCGCCCCAGCAGGTGGAACAACGCCCGGCCCGCGTCCTGGGCCAGCCACCACAGCTGGAGGTCGGCCGGCCGGTACAGATCGATCGCGATGTCACCCGTACGGATTCTCTCGATCAGCTCGTCCTCGAAGCCGCCGCCCATCACCGCCACCACCATGAGCAGCGCCTGGCCCAGCCACACATAGGTGAGCGCCTGCGCCTGGTCGTAGCCGCCGAGGTGCGGTTTGGTGTCCCACAGCGCGATGAAGACGTACGCCAGGATCAGCCCGAAGACCGTGTTGGTGAACACCCCCGCCGCGGTGGCCGTCCGATAGGTGGCGAAGCGCCGGAACCCGCCCGCCGCGACGGCCGCGTACAACCGCCCTGTGCCCACAACTCCGCCCCTGTTCGCCGCGTTGAGCCAAAGCGCAGGAGCCTAGCCCCGAGTTGACGTGGTCCGCCAAGCATTTTCCGGGCGCGACGCGCGCCGGGCCGAGGGAACGGAACGCTTGGTGCGACAGTCTTCAAGAGGGGGCGCACAAGGCGTAAGAGGGCGTACTGGAACGTACGCACGCGAAACAGGAGTCCGGCGACAAATGAGTAACAAGCCGCAGCCGACCAGCCAGGGCTGGGCACCCAGGGATCTGGCACCGGGACCGGAACCGGGACCGGCCCCGACACCGGGACCGCAGGGTGCACCGGGCAAGCCCGGCAAGAAGCAGAAGCGGAAGCGCACCGGTTGGCGCCGGCTCGTCCCGACCTGGCGGATCGTGCTCGGCACGTTCCTCGGCGTGACACTGCTCCTGTTCGGCCTCTTCGCGCTCGGCTACTACCTGGTGAAGATCCCGCCCGCGAACGCCGCCGCAACCAAGCAGAGCAACGTCTACCTGTACGCGGACGGCAGCCAACTCGCCCGCGACGGCGAGGTCAACCGGGAGAACGTGTCGCTCGCGCAGATCTCCAAGGACGTCCAGCACGCGACCCTCGCCGCCGAGGACCGCGACTTCTACTCCGAGTCGGCCGTCGACCCGACGGCGATGATCCGCGCCGCCTGGAACACGGCCACCGGCAAGGGCAAACAGTCCGGCTCGACGATCACTCAGCAGTACGTGAAGAACTACTACCTGGGCCAGGAACAGACCGCCACGCGGAAGTTCAAGGAGTTCTTCATCTCCATCAAGCTCGACCGCGAGAAGAGCAAGGACGACATCCTCGAGGGCTACCTCAACACCAGCTACTTCGGTCGTAACGCGTACGGCATCCAGGCCGCCGCCCAGGCGTACTACAGCGTCGACGCCAAGGACCTGACGGTCGGCCAGGGGGCCTACCTCGCCGCGCTCCTCAACGCGCCCAGCGAGTACGACGTGATCGCGCACCCCGAGAACAAGTCCGCGGCCGTCGCCCGCTGGAACTACGTACTCGACGGCATGGTCAAGAAGAAGTGGCTGACCCAGTCGGACCGGAACAACGTCAAGTTCCCGATGCCGAAGCAGGCCAAGGGCTCGGCGGGCATGTCGGGGCAGCGCGGCTATCTGGTGCAGGCCGTCAAGGACTACCTGACGAGCAACAAGATCCTCGACGAGGACACCCTCGCCACCGGCGGCTACCGCATCACGACCACCCTGCAGAAGCCCAGACAGGACGCCTTCGTGAAGGCCGTCAACGACCAGGTGATGGACAAGCTCGACAAGAAGAACCGCAAGGTCGACAACTACGTCCGCGCGGGCGGTGTCGCCATCGACCCGTCCAGCGGCAAGGTCGTCGCGATGTACGGCGGTATCGACTACACCAAGCAGTACGTCAACAACGCGACCCGCCGCGACTACCAAGTCGGCTCCACCTTCAAGCCGTTCGTGTTCACCTCGGCCGTGCAGAACGGCTCGACGACCCAGGACGGCCGCACCATCACTCCGAACACCATCTACGACGGCACCAACAAGCGCCCCGTGCAGGGCTGGAGCGGCGGCTACTACGCGCCCGAGAACGAGGACGGCCGCTCGTACGGCGACATCACCGTGCGCACCGCCACCGACAAGTCGGTGAACGCGGTGTACGCGCAGATGGCCGTGGACGTCGGCTCGGACAAGGTCGAGCAGACGGCCGTCAGCCTCGGCATCCCGTCCAACACCCCCGACCTGACCGCCTCCCCCTCCATCGCGCTCGGCTCGGCCACCGCCAGCGTCCTCGACATGACGGAGGCGTACGCCACGCTCGCGAACCACGGCAAGCACGGCACGTACACCCTCATCGAGAAGATCAGCAAGGACGGCGCGGCGGATGCGGAGCTGCCGGACAAGGACACGAAGCAGGCGGTGAGCCGGGAGGCCGCGGACACGACCACGTCCATCCTGCGGAGCGTCGTCGAGGGCGGCACCGGCACGGCCGCGCTGGCCGCCGGCCGCCCCGCCGCGGGCAAGACCGGCACGGCCGAGGAGGACCAGGCCGCCTGGTTCGCGGGCTACACCCCCGACCTCGCCACCGTCGTCTCCGTCATGGGCCAGGACCCCGAGACGGGCGCCCACAAGTCCCTGTACGGCGCGCTCGGCCAGAACCGCATCAACGGCGGCGGCTACCCCGCCCAGATCTGGGCCCAGTTCACGAAGGCCGCCCTCCAGGGCACCCCCGCGACGGGCTTCGACCTCCAGCTCCAGCCGGGCGCCGAGCAGCAGCAGCTCCCGACGCTCGAACCCAGCACACCCCCCACCTACGGCCAGGACGACGGCGGCACGGCGACCGGCGGCCAGGACACCGAAGGCCAGACCGAGGGACAGACCGAGGGCCAGACCCAGGGACAGACCGAGGGGCAGACGCAGGGACAGACCGAGGGGCAGACCCAGGGCGAGACCCAGGGGCAGTCCGAGGGCCAGACCCAGGGACAGACGGACGGCGGCACCACCGGGGACACCACGGACGGCGGGACCACCGACGGCGGGACGACGGACGGCGGGACGACGGACGGCGGGAGCACGGACGGCGGGACGACGGGGACCACCGCCGGGGCGGGGCCGCTCAGCGGGCTCACCTCACGAAAACACTGAGGACGGCCGGGGACACTGAGCAAGGCCGGGCCCGGCCGATCAGTGGCCGGAGGTGACCTTCAGCCCCACCACGGCCACCAGCAGCAGACAGACGAAGAAGATCCGGGCGGCGGTCGCCGGCTCACCGAGCACGACCATGCCGAGCACCGCCGCCCCGGCCGCGCCGATGCCGACCCAGACGCCGTAGGCGGTGCCGATGGGCAGGGACTTGGCGGCGTACGACAGCAGGACCATGCTCGCGACGATGCCCGCGCCCGTGAGGACGCTCGGGACGAGCCGGGTGAATCCGTCGGTGTACTTCATACCGATCGACCAGCCGACTTCCAGCAGACCGGCGACGAGCAACAGGACCCAGGCCATGAGCGGCACCTCCGTGATCGATCAACAGGGGTGCGTCGTCTTTGCCCGGAGGCTCTTCGGCTCTCCGCCCGGTACGGCGCGTCTCGTCGGGGTCCTTCAAAGGTAGCAAAGAAACGGCAAAAGGGGCTGGTGGCGAGGGTCACCAGCCCCTTTCACCTGCGATCCACAGGCAAAGTCAGTCGTTTTACAGGTACAGCCCGGTCGAGTCCTCGGACCCCTCGAACCGGTCCGCGGCCACCGCGTGCAGATCCCGCTCACGCATCAGCACATACGCGATCCCGCGCACCTCGACCTCCGCGCGGTCCTCCGGGTCGTACAGGACGCGGTCGCCCGGCTCCACGGTCCGGACGTTCTGCCCGACCGCGACGACCTCGGCCCAGGCGAGACGCCGGCCGACGGCCGCCGTCGCGGGGATCAGGATGCCGCCGCCGGAACGCCGCTCGCCCTCGGCGGCGTCCTGCCGCACCAGCACGCGGTCGTGCAGCATGCGGATGGGCAACTTGTCGTGTTGGGTGCTGTGCTTTTCCCGATTGGCGCTCACGCCCCGAACCTACCTGCCTCGGCCGCTTTCGTACGTCGGTGGGTCAGCCCTTGCGTCGCCGCGAGCCCACGGCGAGCAGTCCGACGACCCCCACCACGACCAGGGCCACCGGCACGATGCGCTCCAGCCGCGGCGCGCCGTCCTCCGTCACGAACTGGCCCTTCACATCGCTGACGACACGGTTGACGCCGACATAGGCGCGCCCCAATGTGTGATCGATGTTGGAGACGACCTTTGCCTTGGCGTCCCCGACGATCGTCTTCGGGTGCACGCGCACGCCGATCTCGTCGAGCGTCTCGGCGAGCGTTTCGCGGCGGCGCTTGATGTCCGCCTCGATCTGCGCCGGAGTCCTGGTATCCGACGTTCTCGACGTATCCGACACCGCGCTGCCTCCGTGGTCGTGTCTGAGTCCTACAGTCGACAGTCTGTCAGCTCGGACCGGGCCGCACCCCTTGGCACCCCCCATTACGCTCGTTCCGTATCCGTATCCATCCCCCGGTCACGTGAGGTACCGATGAGCGAGCGACTTCAGCCCGGCGACACCGCCCCCGCCTTCACCCTGCCCGACGCCGACGGCAACGAGGTCTCCCTCGCCGACCACAAGGGCCGCAAGGTCATCGTCTACTTCTACCCGGCCGCCCTGACCCCCGGCTGCACGAAGCAGGCCTGCGACTTCACGGACAACCTCGACGTCCTCGCGAGCGCCGGCTACGACGTCATCGGCGTCTCCCCCGACAAGCCCGAGAAGCTCGCCAAGTTCCGCGAGAAGGAGAACCTGAAGGTGACGCTTGTCGGCGACCCCGACACGAGCGTCATCGAGGCCTACGGCGCCTACGGCGAGAAGAAGAACTACGGCAAGACGTACGTCGGCGTCATCCGCTCCACGATCGTCGTGGACGAGGAGGGCAAGGTCGAGCGGGCCCTGTACAACGTGAAGGCGACGGGCCACGTGGCGAAGATCATCAAGGATCTGGGGATCTGAGGTCCGGCTCCGGGGATCCGGGGTCAGAAGGAGATCCACACGTCGGGAAGCAGGTCCGGTCGCCCCGGCACCGGCCTGCGCTCCTCGGTCCAGTCGTCGCCGGCAATCTCGACGGCGACACGGCGCCAGAAGCACACGGCGGCCGGATTGTTGTCCTGAAAGGCGACCTCCCAGGGGCCCGGGTACCGGGCGACGACTTCCCGGACAACCCGCAGTCCGACCCCCTGCCGCCGGGCTCCGCCCACGACGAAGAAGCTGTTGAGTACGCGGGTCGGGCCGTTCAGGCCGCGCACGAAGGCGAAGCCGACCGGATGTTCCCCGCTCGCCACCAGATACGGCGCCCGGTCGGCGTCGGTGAACGCCGCCTCCAGCCGTTCGCTGCGGAACGTCCCGTCCGGATTGGGCAGCGCGCCCCGGAACCCGGACATGTCGTGCTGGAACAGCGGCCAGAGACGCTCCAGTACGGGACGGTCGGCAGCGTTCGCGCGGCGCACGGTGATGTCGAGCATGGTCCTCCTCCTGTGGTTTTCGGGCATGAAAAAAGCCTCCCGGCGGACATGTGTCCGGACCCGGAAGGCCTGACTGCTCATCAGCAGGATACCAAGGGACCTGACCACCCGAGCGACTGGAGGAGGCAGCCCGTTCGTCGCGAAAGAACGCGCTGGAGGAGAAAGGTACTCGCACCCGCCGTGGCGGCATGCGGGTCAATGAACGACGTACTCCGTCACCTCGGCCTCGAAGTTGTCGGCGGCCACCACACCAACATCAGCCGCAGGATCAGCGAGTACGGTCTCGACACTTCGCACTTCACCTCTCGCCCCGCCGGTCGAAGGAGGGGCGACGGCTGTTGTGCCCCAACTGTCATGCGATCACCAGCACCTGGTGCAGGGGAGGCAGCCGAAGCCGGGAAACGGCGTGACAGAAACCGCTGCTCACCAGCAGCCTCGTGACCGGTACGATGTCAGACGGCTAGCGGCGGTGGCGCAACGGCTGACGCAGCAGACTTAGGATCTGTGGCCCGTGAAACGGCTTGAGGGTTCGAATCCCTTCCGCCGCACAGCAAACGGCCTGCGAATCGAAGGATCCGCAGGCCGTTCTCGTGCGTGGCCTCAGCCCAACAATTCCCGCACCACCGGCACCAACGCCCTGAACGCCTTCCCCCGGTGGCTGATCGCGTTCTTCTCCTCGGCGCTCAGCTCCGCGCAGGTGCGTGTCTCCCCCTCCGGCTGGAGGATCGGGTCGTAGCCGAAGCCGTTGGTGCCGGTGGGGGTGTGGCGGAGGGTGCCTCGCAGTTGGCCTTCGACCACTCGCTCGGTGCCGTCCGGCAGGGCGAGGGCCGCGGCGCAGGCGAAGTGGGCGCCCCTGTGGGACTCTTCGATGTCGGCGAGCTGGGCGAGGAGGAGATCGAGGTTGGCCTTGTCGTCGCCGTGGCGGCCGGCCCAGCGGGCGGAGAAGATGCCGGGCGCGCCGTTCAGGACGTCGACGCAGAGGCCAGAGTCGTCGGCGACGGCGGGCAGGCCCGTGGCCTGGGCCAGGGCGTGGGCCTTCAACAGGGCGTTCTCGGCGAAGGTGACGCCGGTCTCCTTGACGTCGGGGATGTCCGGGTAGGCGTCCGCGCCGACGAGGTCGTGGGTGAGACCTGCGTCGGCGAGGATCGCCTTCAGCTCGGTGATCTTTCCGGCGTTGCGGGTGGCGAGGATCAGGCGGGTCATGGTCGCCAGTATCTCCGAGTCCGCCCGTCGGCTCTTACGGCGTGCAGACCTTCGTCAGTTCGCCCGCCGCGTCCGTGACCGGGCTGATGTCGGGGGTGTTGTCGCCGTTCTTGATGGCCGTACGGACATTGCCGACGGCCTTGTTGAGGTCGTCGACCGCCTTGTTGACGTCGGCGTTGTCGGTCTTGTCGCCGATCTTGTCGAGGTTCTTCTCGATCGAGTTGAGGGACTCGTCGGTCTGCGTCGGGTCATTCGCCGCGTTCTCGACGGCCTGCTGGAGGTCGGTGACGCTGTCGGCGATGGAGTCGGCGGTCTGGACGCAGTCCAGGGCCTTGTTGACGGCGTCGCAGCCGACGGCCGCCGGCAGGGCGACGAGTGCGGCGACGACGGCGAATGCGGCGGTGCGGCGGCGGTGGCGCGCGGCCATGGAACGGTCCCTCCCCGTGGGCATGATGTGGTCCGACCCCGTGGTGCGGTCGGCTCGACCGGTGATGCGGTCGGCTCGCCCCGTGACGTGATCGGCGGGGCGCACGGCTGGACCGTACGCCCGTACCCCTAAGAACGCGAAGGGTTAACGCGCGGTTGCCTCGATCGTCGCTTCCAGGGCCGCGCGCTGGATGGCCGCGAGTTCGTCGCAGCCCGCGACCGCCAGGTCCAGCAGCGCGTTGAGCTCCTTGCGGTCGAAGGGCTCCGCCTCCGCGGTGCCCTGGACCTCGACGAAGCGGCCGTCGCCGGTGCAGACGACGTTCATGTCGGTGTCGGCCTTCACGTCCTCCTCGTAGCAGAGGTCGAGAAGCGGGACACCGCCGACGATGCCCACGGACACGGCGCTCACCGTTCCGGTCAGCGGCTTGCGGCCCACCTTCACCAGCTTCTTGCCCTGCGCCCAGGTGACCGCGTCGGCGAGCGCCACGTACGCGCCGGTGATGGCCGCCGTACGCGTGCCGCCGTCGGCCTGGAGGACGTCGCAGTCGAGGACGATGGTGTTCTCGCCGAGCGCCTTGTAGTCGATGACGGCGCGCAGGGAACGGCCGATGAGGCGGCTGATCTCGTGGGTACGGCCACCGATCTTGCCGCGTACGGATTCACGGTCGCCGCGGGTGTTGGTGGCGCGGGGAAGCATGGAGTACTCGGCGGTGACCCAGCCCTCGCCGCTGCCCTTGCGCCAGCGCGGGACGCCCTCGGTGACGGAGGCGGTGCAGAACACCTTGGTGTCGCCGAAGGAGACGAGGACGGAGCCCTCGGCGTGCTTGCTCCAGCCGCGCTGGATGGTGATGGGGCGCAGCTGTTCGGGGGTGCGGCCGTCGATTCGAGACATGCGGATGAGCCTAGCCGTATACGGCTGAGGGGCTGCCGCCGGTAACGGAAGCAGCCCCTCAGGTGCGAGCCGGAGGTCGAAGAGCCCCGGTCTCACATCATGTCTTCGATCTCCCCGGCGATCGGGTCCGCGTCCGTGCCGATGACGACCTGGATCGCGGTGCCCATCTTGACGACTCCGTGGGCGCCGGCGGCCTTCAGGGCGGCCTCGTCGACCAGCGAGGGGTCGTTCACCTCGGTGCGCAGGCGGGTGATGCAGCCCTCGACCTCTTCGATGTTGTCGATGCCGCCGAGCCCGGCGACGATCTTCTCAGCCTTGGTGGCCATGTCCTACTCCCTGATCCGAACCGCTTTGTCGCAGTAACCCACAGTTGGCCCATCTTCGCGAGCGGTCATGTCGTACGTACCGAATGATGGCGGTCACGACAGAGCGACCGGTCGCCAACTGGTCTACACCAGTGTGCGGGCAGTCGCCAAACCGGCCCTGCCGGGAGGACGCCGATGAGTGCCGACAGCGCCGTCTCACCCGCACGCGCCCGCTGGAACACTCTGTTCCAGGGCCTGCAGAAGATGGGCCGCAGCCTTCAGCTCCCCATCGCGGTGCTGCCGGCCGCCGGCATCCTCAACCGGCTTGGCCAGCCCGACGTGTTCGGCTCCGACGGGCTCGGCTGGGACAACGTCTCCAAGGTGATGAAGGGCGCGGGCGGCGCGCTGCTGGACGGCGAGCTCGGGCTGCCGATGCTGTTCTGCGTGGGCGTGGCCATCGGCATGGCGAAGAAGGCGGACGGGTCCACCGCGCTCGCGGCGGTCGCGGGGTTCCTCGTCTACTTCGGCGTACTGCACGAGTTCCCGGAGAGCTGCGCACAGCAGGCGAAGGTCATCCAGGACATCGGCTGCCAGGCGCCCGACTTCTCCGTGGCGGCGTTCACGTACCAGAATCCGGGGGTCTTCGGCGGAATCATCATGGGGCTGATGACCGCGTACTTCTGGCAGCGATTCCACCGCACCAGGCTGGTGGACTGGCTCGGCTTCTTCAACGGGCGCCGGCTGGTGCCGATCATCATGTCGTTCGTGGCCATCGCGTTCGCCGCGCTGTGCCTGTGGATCTGGCCGCCGATCGGTGACGCTCTGCAGACATTCAGCGACTGGCTGGTGAGTCTGGGCGCGTGGGGTGCGGGTGTCTTCGGTGTGGCCAACCGGGCGCTGCTGGTGATCGGTCTGCACCAGTTCCTGAACGTGCCCATCTGGTTCCAGTTCGGCAGCTTCACCAAGCCCGACGGGACGGTCGTGCACGGTGACATCAACATGTTCCTGAACGGTGACCCCAACGCGGGCCAGTTCACCTCAGGATTCTTCCCCATCATGATGTTCGCGCTGCCGGCCGCCGCGCTGGCCATCGCGCACTGCGCAAAGCCCAACCGCCGCAAGGAGATTGGCGGCATGATGCTCTCCGTCGCGCTGACATCGTTCATCACGGGCATCACCGAGCCGATCGAGTACTCCTTCTTGTTCATCGCGCCGATGCTCTACGTGATCCACGCACTGCTCACGGGTGTGTCGATGGCGGTGACCTGGGGGCTGGGGGTGCACGACGGGTTCAGTTTCTCGGCGGGTCTGATCGACTACGTCATCAACTGGCATCTGGCGACCAAGCCGTGGCTGATCATCCCGATCGGACTGTGCTTCGCGGTCGTGTATTACGCGATCTTCCGCTTCGCGATCACCAAGTTCGACCTCAAGACTCCGGGACGGGAGCCTGAGGATGAGGTGGTGGACACGACGAAGCCATAAGTAAGGCCTTTCCCGTACCTCTCAGGGGCCTTCGGACCGTCCGGTCCGGGGGCCCTTCGTCACGACTGCAACCTCTTCCGGCCACTTCGTCCGACTATGGCCGAGCCCACAAAAATCGCGGGTTCCTTATCCAGCCTTCACCGTGCTACAACAGGTCTACACCACTGAGTGGTGTAGACCACGCGGATGCTGCCTACCCCCTTCCCGTCCCCCGGCAGCACCGGCACATGGAGGAACTATGAGCACCGCCAGCGCAACGGCGGCCCCCGCGAAGAAGCGGGGATCCGGCCTGTTCCAGGGCCTGCAGAAGGTCGGCCGCAGCCTTCAGCTCCCGATCGCCGTGCTGCCGGCGGCGGGCATCCTGCTTCGCCTCGGGCAGGATGACGTATTCGGCAAGGACGGCCTCGGCTGGAACAAGGTCGCGTCCGTGTTCGCGACCGCCGGCGACGCGGTGTTCAGCAACCTGCCGCTGCTGTTCTGCGTAGGCATCGCCATCGGTTTCGCCAAGAAGTCCGACGGCTCCACTGCCCTGGCAGCGCTGGTCGGCTTCCTGGTCTACAAGAACGTGCTGACCGCGTTCCCGATCACCGACGCCAAGGTCACCAAGGGCGCGGACATCGCCGCCACATACAACGATCCCAAGGTCCTCGGCGGCATCGTCATGGGCCTGATAGCCGCCGTCACCTGGCAGCGCTTCCACCGCACCAAGCTGCCCGACTGGCTGGGCTTCTTCAATGGCCGCCGCCTCGTCCCGATCCTGATGGCCTTCATCGGCACCGCCGTGGGCGTCTTCTTCGGTCTGGTCTGGGAGCCCATCGGCGACGTCATCACCAACTTCGGCGAGTGGATGACCGGTCTCGGCGCCGTCGGCGCGGGCATCTTCGGCGCCATCAACCGCGCGCTGCTGCCGGTCGGCATGCACCAGTTCGTCAACACCGTGGCCTGGCAGGAGATCGGTTCCTACAAGGACTCCGCCGGCGCCGTGTGGCACGGCGACCTGCCCCGCTTCTTCCACGGCGACCCGACCGCGGGCCAGTTCATGACGGGCTTCTTCCCCATCATGATGTTCGCCCTGCCTGCGGCCGCCCTGGCGATCACGCACTGCGCCCGCCCGGAGCGCCGCAAGGCCGTCGGCGGCATGATGCTCTCGCTCGCGCTGACCTCCTTCGTCACCGGCATCACCGAGCCGATCGAGTTCGCGTTCATGTTCATCGCGCCGGTGCTGTACGTAATCCACGCAGTCCTGACGGCACTCTCGATGGCCATCACCTGGGCCCTGGGCGTGCACCACGGCTTCAGCTTCTCGGCCGGCGCCATCGACTACTTCCTGAACTGGGGCCTGGCCACCAAGCCTTGGATGATCATCCCGATCGGCCTGGTCTTCGCGGTGATCTACTACGTGGTCTTCCGCTTCGCGATCCTCAAGTTCAACCTCGCCACCCCGGGCCGTGAGCCCGAGGAGGAGGTCGAGGACCTCACGAAGGCGTGAGGCGTCCGTCTGCGCAACCGAAGGCCCCCGGAACCGATTGGTTCCGGGGGCCTTCGCGTGTGCGGGTGCGGTCGCAGCTCGTGCGCGGGAGTGCTCAGATCTCGTACGACAGTCGAGGCATCGCCAGTTCCGCCGGACCCGTGTACGCAGCGCGCGCGTCCTCCAGGTTGGTCTGGTGGTCCGTCCACGGCGGGATGTGGGTGAGCAGCAGGCGGCGGGCGCCGGCGCGGGCGGCTGTCTCGCCTGCCTCGCGGCCGTTGAGGTGGAGGTCGGGGATCTTCTCCTTGCCGTGGGTGAACGCGGCCTCGCACAGGAACAGGTCCGTGTCGCGGGCGAGTTCGTCCAGGGCCTCGGTCACCCCCGTGTCCCCGGAGTACGTGAGCGACTTCCCCTCGTGCTCCAGTCGGATGCCGTACGCCTCCACGGGGTGGCGCACCCGGTCCGTGTGCACGGTGAACGGGCCGATCTCGAACGTGCCCGGCTTGACCGTGTGGAAGTCGAAGACCTCGCTCATCGAGAAGGCGGTGGGGGTGTCCCCGTACGCGGTGGTCAGGCGCTGCTCGGTGCCCTCGGGTCCGTAGACGGGGAGCGGATCGCAGCGGCCGCCGTCATGGCGGTAGTAGCGCGCGACGAAGTACGCGCACATGTCGATGCAGTGGTCGGCGTGCAGATGGCTGAGGAAGATCGCGTCGAGGTCGTAGAGACCGCAGTGGCGCTGCAGCTCGCCAAGGGCGCCATTGCCCATGTCGAGAAGCAGCCGGAAGCCGTCGGCCTCTACGAGGTAGCTCGAGCAGGCCGATTCCGCGGACGGGAACGACCCCGAGCAGCCGACGACGGTGAGCTTCATAAGAGCTGGAACCTCCGCGCTGGCAGGAAGTGCAGAGAGTAGATGCGGGGTGCAGGTACTCGGAGCAGTTACGGAAAACGGGGGTCGTGCGGTCCGTCGAGCGTAAGGCGCAAAAGGACCGGTCGCTCCTCCACCAGGGGCCGTTGTGGGCGAACTCACCTGTGCTGTCACCGGTTCGGATGGACGTGGAGTGGGCCGAACCCTGGCGGGTCGCTCCGGGCAAGGGGGCGGGCGGGGATACGCGCCGGTACCTTCTTTGGTATGGACACGTCCTGGTGGCTCGCGCTGGCGGCGGTGGTGCTGCTCGCGTTGGTCGCGACGCTGGTGGACGGCTGGGGGCGCCGTGGGCGCCGGCCTGCCCGGCCTACCCGTCCGCCCGGACGGGCGGGTGTGCGGCGGCGGGGGGCGCCTCGGCCGCGACCGGCGGAGATCTGGTGGGCGACCGTTCCGTACGAGGACGGGCCGGGGATCAAGGATCGGCCCTGTCTGGTGCTGGCCGTGCGGGGGGATCGCGCTACCGTCGCGAAGATCACCAGTAAGTACCACGACGAGCGGGCCGGGGTGATTCCGTTGCCGCCGGGGGCCGTGGGGGATGCGCACGGACGGGCGAGCTTCCTGGAGACGGATGAGCTGCGGGACGTCCCTGTGTGGGACTTCCGGCGCCGCGTGGGGGTAGTGGACCCGGTGTTGTGGGATCAGGTCCGCTACCTGGCGGGCTGAGGCGGGGTGCTTCTCGCCCCCCGCGCCCCTTTCAGGGGCGCGGGGAACTGCGCAATCTTTTGAGCGAGGTCTGGGGGCGCAGCCCCCAGTTACGGGACAGGTAGGGGCGGAGGGAGCGGAAAACCCACCACCGCAACCCCTACGCCCAGAGCTGCCCCTGCAGCGTCTCGATCGCTTCCTCCGTGGTCGCCGCCGTGTAGACGCCCGTCGAGAGGTACTTCCAGCCGCCGTCGGCCACGACGAAGACGATGTCGGCGGACTCACCGGCGGCGACGGCCTTCTTGCCGACGCCGATCGCGGCGTGCAGCGCGGCCCCCGTGGAGACGCCCGCGAAGATGCCCTCCTGCTGGAGGAGTTCGCGGGTACGGGTCACCGCGTCCGCCGAGCCGACCGAGAAGCGCGAGGTGAGGACCGACGCGTCGTACAACTCGGGCACGAAGCCCTCGTCGAGGTTGCGCAGGCCGTACACCAGGTCGTCGTAGCGCGGCTCCGCGGCGACGATCTTCACGTCGGGCTTCTGCTCGCGCAGGAAGCGGCCCACGCCCATCAGCGTGCCGGTCGTGCCCAGGCCCGCCACGAAATGGGTGATCGAGGGGAGGTCGGCGAGGATCTCGGGGCCCGTCGTCGCGTAGTGCGCGCCGGCGTTGTCCGGGTTGCCGTACTGGTAGAGCATCACCCAGTCCGGGTGCTCGGCCGACAGCTCCTTGGCGACGCGCACGGCGGTGTTCGAGCCGCCCGCCGCAGGGCTGGAAATGATCTCCGCGCCCCACATGCCGAGCAGGTCACGGCGCTCCTGCGAGGTGTTCTCGGGCATCACGCACACCATGCGGTAGCCCTTGAGCTTCGCCGCCATGGCCAGCGAGATGCCGGTGTTGCCGGAGGTCGGCTCCAGGATCGTGCAGCCGGGCGTCAACCGGCCGTCCTTCTCGGCCTGTTCGATCATGTGCAGGGCCGGACGGTCCTTGACCGAACCCGTCGGGTTGCGGTCCTCCAGCTTCGCCCAGATG
Source organism: Streptomyces sp. NPDC027189 (assembly GCF_055566975.1). Taxonomy (NCBI): domain Bacteria; kingdom Bacillati; phylum Actinomycetota; class Actinomycetes; order Kitasatosporales; family Streptomycetaceae; genus Streptomyces; species Streptomyces sp. NPDC027189. The sequence continues at coordinate 167,198 of NZ_JBVHRI010000013.1, read as the reverse complement.
CGGACGTCCGCGGACGGCGAGAGCCGCGGCAGGCGCACCAGAGGGGTGTTGCCCACCGCCGCGAGCGGGGAGTCGTAGCGCATGGGAGACCAGCGGCCGATCAGGCCATGCCACCGGCGACGGCCGGCAGGATCGTGACGTTGTCGCCGTCGGTCAGCTTGGTGTTGATTCCGTCAAGGAAGCGGACGTCCTCGTCGTTCAGGTAGACGTTGACGAAGCGGCGCAGCTCGCCGCCGTCCACGATGCGGGCCTGGATGCCCGCGTGCCGGGTCTCGAGGTCGGCGAGGAGCTCGGCGAGGGTCGCGCCGCCGCCCTCGACGGCCTTCTCGCCGCCGGTGTAGGTGCGGAGGATGGTGGGGATGCGGACCTCGATGGCCATGGCTTGGGGCTCCTGTCGGGAGGAAGTCAGTCGGTGGGCGCGCGGCAGCGCGGGAAAGCAGGGGGTACGCCGGTTGCGGAGCCGCGGCTCACGGCCGTACGGCGGCGGCAGGGATCAGCGCGTACAGATGGCGCTCTGCAGCCTGCACAGGTCGACGTGCAGCCGCGCCACGAGCAGCATGCCCGGCGTCTTGTCGCTCACGTCGTGGGAAACCATGGGCTCATCGTATCGATTCCCGGTCCGGGTCCCGGAATGTGATCTCAGATAGTGGATGAATTCTGACCGAATTGCGGGATCGCGTCGGTATCGGTCCGGATCAGTACGCCTCCACCACCTTGATCTCCTCCTCCGTCACCTCGCCCTCCACGATCCGGTACGAGCGGAACTGGAAGGGGCCGGCGTCGTCCGTGTCGGCGGTGGAGACCAGGACATAGTGCGCACCGGGCTCGTTGGCGTACGAAATGTCCGTGCGGGACGGGTACGCCTCGGTCGCGGTGTGGGAGTGGTAGACGATCACGGGCTCCTCGTCGCGGTCGTCCATCTCGCGGTACAGCTTCAGCAGGTCGCCGGAGTCGAACTCGTAGAAGGTGGGCGAGCGGGCGGCGTTGAGCATCGGGATGAACCGCTCGGGGCGGCCGGTGCCCACCGGGCCCGCGACGACGCCGCACGCCTCGTCGGGGTGGTCCTGGCGCGCGTGCGCGACGATCTGGTCGAAGAGGGCCTGGGTGATGGTCAGCATGTTCGCCAGGATAAGCAGAAGGGCCACTCCGTACCGAGGGGTGGTACGGAGCAGCCCACATGGTGACCAGGGAGGTCGGCCGACCTCGGTCAGGAACGCCGGCCGACCTTGCCCGGAAGGTCAGCCGACCTTCTCGAACGTCGGCTCGCGGCGCTCGGCGACCTCCGGGTTCCGCGCCTTCAGGATCGCCCAGCCGACGGCCAGGACGGCGGCCCAGCCGGCCATCACGTACAGGCAGATGCGCGAGTCGGCGTCGTACGCGATCAGGCCGGTGACGAAGAGCAGGAACACGACCGCGATCCAGCTGCACTTCGCGCCGCCCGGGGCCGGGAAGGAGGAAGCGGGCAGGCGCCCGGCGTCGACCGCGCGGCGGTACAGGATGTGGCTGACCAGGATCATCAGCCAGGTCCAGATGCCGGCCGCGGTGGCCACCGAGGTCACGTAGCCGAAGGCCTTCTCCGGGACGATGTAGTTCAGGACCACGCCGATGCCCATGAAGAGCACCGAGATCGTGATGCCGATCGCGGGGGTCTTGGTCGAGGACAGCTTGTTGAAGACCTTCGGGGCCTCGCCGTTGTCGGCCAGGGTGCGCAGCATGCGGCCCGTGGAGTACATGCCGGAGTTGCAGGAGGACAGGGCCGCGGTCAGCACGACGAAGTTGACGATGCCGGCGCCCGCCGGGATGCCGATCTTCGCGAAGGCCTCGACGAAGGGGCTGACGCCCGGTGCGAACTCCGTCCACTTCACGACGCAGAGGATGACCGTGAGGGCGCCGACGTAGAAGAGGGCGATGCGCCAGGGCAGGGTGTTGATCGCCTTGGGGAGCGTCTTCTCGGGGTCCTCGGACTCGCCCGCCGTGACGCCGACGAGCTCGACGGCGAGGTAGGCGAACATGACGCCCTGCAGGGTCATCAGGGACGAGCCGATGCCCTTGGGGAAGAAGCCGTCGAACTGCCAGAGGTTCGCGACGGACGCCGTGTCACCGGCCGAGCTGAAGCCGAAGGTGAGGACGCCGAGGCCGATCACGATCATGCCGATCAGCGCGGTGACCTTGACCATCGAGAACCAGAACTCGATCTCGCCGAAGAGCTTCACCGAGATCAGGTTGGCCACGAACAGGACGACCAGGAAGACCAGCGCCGTCACCCATTGCGGGACCTGCGGGAACCAGTAGTGGACGTAGATCGCGGCGGCCGTGAGCTCGGCCATGCCGGTGACGACCCACATCAGCCAGTACGTCCAGCCGGTGAAGTAGCCGAAGAACGGGCCGAGGAACTCGCGGGAGTACTCCGCGAAGGATCCCGAGACCGGGCGGTAGAGCAGGAGCTCGCCGAGCGCCCGCATGATGAAGAAGATGATCACGCCCGCGAGGGCGTACATGAAGATGAGACTGGGTCCGGCCTTGGCGATGTTCGCCCCGGCGCCCAGGAACAGGCCGACGCCGATGGCGCCGCCGATCGCGATCATCTGGACCTGACGGCTGCCGAGCCCGCGCTCGTACCCCTCTTCGGGGGCGTCGCCGCCCACGGCCTCACTGCCGTCGTACTGCTTGTCGACCTGCGATGAGGTCATGTGTGGTGCGCCTTTCTCCAGCCGATCCGAGCCAGTGCCTTGGCTTCGGATCGGGTTCCGATCCCCCCGGATGGTGGAGCTTTATGCCTGGCCGGCGATCCGCCGGCTGGTGGCGCACCCGACCGGACATGGGTGGTGTCCCGTCGGGCGGTCGTGAAGATTTATCACGGCCGCAACATTGATCGGCGGTGGCTGATGTAAGGCACGCCACAGGAAAAAGCGGACGAACGGACGTCCAGGGGTGCATAACCGGCCACAGTGGTGACGCGATCGTTATCCGGAATTGAGCGTCCGTTGAGCGAACACCAGAGGGCACTTATACCGACAGATCAGGGCATAAGAGTTTCGACGGATCAGGGCATGAGCGGTTCGACAGATCAGGGCATGAGCGTTCGGGGCATCAGGGCATGAGCGTTTCGACGAGACTCTCCTGGAGGCCGCCCAGCCACAGATAGGCCATCACCATCGGCTTGCGCGGGTCCTCGTCCGGGAGCCGGTAGAGGAGGTCGGTGTCCTCCTCGTCGACGACATCGAGCCGGGAGCCGATCGCCAGGCGCAGGTCGTTCAGGGCGCGCAGCCACTGCTCGGACTCCTCGGCGGACAGTTTGAGGACGGCGCCGCCGTCACCCGCCGTGGTGAGCGCGTCGAGGGAGCGGATCACCACGAGGGCGTTCTCGCGCTTGGCCGCGCGCAGGTCGTTCTCGGTGAAGCGGCGGAACTCCGCCGAGTACGCGCGCTGCTCCTCGGCCTGCTCCGGCGAGTCGGCCTCGACGGCGGGGCCGCTGTAGGCGTCGGGGAAGAGGCGCTGCAGCACGGGGTCGGTGGGCGGCTCGCTGGGGCCCTCCGCGAACAGCTCGGCCAGCGGGTCGTCGGGGGCGTTCTCCGCGGGGCCGGGACCGATGAGCTCCAGGAGCTGGACGGCGAGGGAGCGGATGATGGAGATCTCGACCTCGTCGAGCGCGACGGCCGCGCCGCCGCCGGGGAGCGGTTCGAAGTGTCCTGGCATGGAGTGAATTCGCTACTTCCGGTCCTGCGCCACGTGTGCGGGCTGTGCGGGCTGCTTCCGGTGCTGCTCGCCGTTTCCGGCTTCCGGGGCTCGGGCTGCTTTCGGGCTACTTTCGGTCCTGCTGAAGGGTGGCCCACAGACCGTAGCCGTGCATGGCCTGTACGTCGCGCTCCATCTCCTCGCGCGTGCCGCTGGAGACGACCGCCCGGCCCTTGTGATGGACGTCGAGCATGAGCTTGGTGGCCTTGTCCTTGGTGTAGCCGAAGTACGTCTGGAAGACATACGTCACGTAGCTCATCAGGTTGACCGGGTCGTTGTGGACGATCGTCAACCAGGGGACGTCCGGCTCAGGTACGGCGAAGACCTCCTCCGCCGACTCGGTCTTTTCGATCTCTAGGGGTGCGGGAGCCGTCACACCGCCCATGCTGCCACCAGACACGGGTACCCGCACAAACGGGCCCCACTAAACAGACCCACAAATCGTCAGAGTGACGAGATGGGGGTACGATCCCGTCATGAACACAGCGGACCTTGGGCTGCCGGTGGATGTTCCCTCGACGGCGCTCTTCACGGACCAGTACGAGCTGACGATGTTGCAGGCCGCGCTGGCCGCGGGGACCGCCGAGCGGCGCTCGGTCTTCGAGGTCTTCACGCGGCGGCTGCCCGACGGGCGGCGCTACGGGGTCGTGGCCGGGACCGGCCGCGTTCTCGACGCCGTCGAGAACTTCCGCTTCGACGCGGACGTCCTCGGCTTTCTGCGCGAGCAGCGGATCGTGGACGAACCGACCCTGGAGTGGCTCGCCTCGTACCGCTTCAGCGGCGACGTGTGGGGCTATCCCGAGGGCGAGGTCTACTTCCCGGGCTCGCCGATCCTGCGGGTCGAGGGGTCCTTCGCGGAGTGCGTGCTGCTGGAGACGGTGATCCTCTCCATCCTCAACCACGACTCGGCGATCGCGGCCGCCGCCTCCCGGATGGCCTCCGCCGCCGGGGAGCGGCCGCTGATCGAGATGGGCGCCCGGCGCACGCACGAGCTGGCCGCGGTCGCCGCCGCGCGGGCCGCGTACATCGGCGGCTTCACCACCACCTCCGACCTGGCCGCCGGGTTCCGCTACGGGATTCCGACCGTCGGCACCTCCGCGCACGCCTTCACCCTGCTGCACGACCGCGAGCGGGACGCCTTCCAGGCGCAGGTGAACTCGCTCGGCCGCGGCACCACGCTGCTCGTGGACACGTACGACGTCGCCGAGGCGGTCCGGATGGCCGTCGAGGTCGCCGGCACCGGCCTGGGCGCAGTGCGCATCGACTCCGGTGACCTGCTGCTGGTCGCGCACCGGGTACGCCAGCAGCTGGACGAACTGGGCGCGACCCGCACGAAGATCATCGTGACCTCCGACCTGGACGAGTACGCGATCGCCTCGATGGCGGCGGCGCCCGTGGACGCGTACGGCGTCGGCACCCAGCTGGTGACGGGATCCGGCCATCCCACCTGTTCCATGGTCTACAAGCTGGTCGCCCGCGCAGAGTCGGCGGACCTCAAGGCGCCGCTGGAGGCCGTCGCCAAGAAGTCCTCGGGCGGCAAGACGTCCATCGGCGGGCGCAAGTGGGCGGCGCGGCGGCTCGACGAGCACGGGGTCGCCGAGACCGAGGTGATCGGCACCGGGCCGGTCCCCGGTGAGCTGGTCGACCACCAGCTCCTGGTCGAGCTGATCAAGGGCGGCCAGGTGGTCGCCCGCGAGCCCCTCGACGTCGTACGCGACCGGCACGCGACGGCCCGCGCCAACCTGCCGCTGTCGGCGACGCAGCTCTCGCGCGGAGAGCCGGTGATTCCCACGGAGTACGTCTGAGAACCCACGGAGTACGCCCCAGATCCACGGAGTACGCCCGAGACGTGGGCGCCGGCCACACCGGTGCGGCGCCCCAGTGGCCCCACTGGTGCCCACTCGTGCGGCCACACGCATGAACAACCGGTGAGCGGGAATGCAACGGCAGCGTGCCTGCGCGGCTCGCGGAAGCCAAAAGCCCCCTCCCGCAGCGCACTTGAAGTCTCTAGGCTCGGTACAAGCAGCAACGGCCGGGCCCGCACCCCATCCACCGACCTCCTGCCAAGCCGAAGGACACCGACCATGCGCCGCGCCTTGATCGTCGTAGACGTGCAGAACGACTTCTGCGAGGGTGGCAGCCTCGCGGTGGCCGGGGGTGCAGATGTGGCCGCCGCCATCACGGAGCTGATCGGGCAGGCGCCCGCCGGCTACCGCCATGTCGTGGCCACCCGCGACCTCCACATCGCCCCCGGCGGCCACTTCGCCGACAACCCCGACTACGTGCACACCTGGCCCGCGCACTGCGTGGCCGGCACGGAGGGGGTGGGCTTCCACCCGAACTTCGCCCCGGCCGTCGCCTCCGGCGCGATCGACGCCGTCTTCGACAAGGGTGCCTACGCGGCGGCGTACAGCGGCTTCGAGGGCGTCGACGAGAACGGGGTCTCGCTGGGCGACTGGCTGCGGGCCCGGGAGATCGGCGAGGTGGACGTGGTCGGCATCGCCACGGACCACTGCGTCCGCGCCACCGCCCTCGACTCGGCCCGCGAGGGCTTCCGCACCCAGGTGCTGCTCGACCTCACGGCCGGGGTGGCCGAGGAGACGACGGAGCGGGCCCTGGAGGAGCTGCGGGCAGCGGGTGTGGAACTGACGGGCAAGCCTGTCGTCTAGCCCCTGCGGGGAGCGCCCCACGGAGGTTCCACCGGGTCCGGCACCACCGAAACGCACCGCCACCGCTGCCCGTCGTGGCTACTCACCGTCGCCGCTGCCGTCATGACTGTGCCGCCACGGCTGCCCGCCGCTTCCGCCGTCCTGACTGTGCCGCCACGGCATCCCGTCGCCGCTGCTGCCGCCACGGCTGCCCGCCGCCGCTGCTGTCACGGCTGCCCGCGGTCGTGGCTACTCACCGTCGCCGCTGCTGCCGTCACGGCTGCCCGCCGTCACGGCTACTCACCGTTGCCGCTGCGCACCGTCATAGCTACTCGCCGTCGTCGCAGCCACCGCCGTGGCTACTCACCGTCGCCGCCCGCCCGCGGTCGCGGCGGGAATCCGCTCGCCCGGAGGATTCAGAGTTCCCGCAGTCTCAAGACGCCCGTCTCACGCCTGTGCCGCTGGTCGTCTCAGCAGCGCTCTGATCGGGTGCCAGAGCTCCTGGGCCGGTTCAAGGCCCGTGACACCGTGGTCAGGGGCCGTCCGCCATATGAGGCCGTCGGGGTGGTGCAGGACCGCGGTGATCTCGTCCGGGGTGGGGGGCGCCGCGTTGCCGCGGAGGTAGACCGCACGCATGCCCAGGTTGCGCAGCCGCGTCAGGGCTCGGGCGCGGTTCTGGGCGAGGACCAGGAAGCGTACGCAGCCGCCGCCCGAGCCCGACGGGCTGGGCAGGTTCAACGCCACCACCACGCTGCCGTTCGGCAGCTTGCAGAAACCTCCTGCGGCCATGCGGTCACACCCCCGTGCGAGTCAGTGTCAATAAGCGAGCCACAGGACGCACCTAAACACGGATCGGCGGCAACCCGCCAGGGGTCGCCGCCGATCGCCTTCTGACCTGCGAAAATGCCGACTACTTCACCGCGGGGCCGACCCGGAGCGAGATCGTGGAGCCGTCCTTGGCCTCCTTGACGATCTGGATCTTGGTGTTGGTGTCAGTGATCTTGACGCCGCCGGTCGGGTTCCTGTTGTCGTAGTAGTCGCTGGTGTGGTCGTTGAAGACCGACACCCCCTTCGACGACGGGATCTTCGTCGCGACGTCCGCGCTGTGCAGCGTGATGCCGTCCGTGCGGTACAGGCTGAACGTCGAGTCGTAGGCCTGGATGCGGTTGCGCATCAGCGTGCCGTTGGACCACCACAGGGCCTTCGGGTGCGCGTCGACCGGAAGCGCGAGGCCGACACCCGGGTGCTGGCTGGTGTTGTTGTCCGCCTGGGAGGTGTCCCACTTCCAGATCAACAAGCCGTTCTGGTACGGGTAGTGCTCCACCCAGTCCGGACGGGTCGTCGAGAAGCCGAAGTTGTACGGGCCGACCTTGAGGGTCTTGTCGTACGAGACGTACTGGCGGTTCTCGGCAAGGTAGTACTGCGCGTAGTCCTTGGTGAAGGACGCGCCGATCCGCGAGAAGCCGGTCGCCGTCCAAGCGGCGTCGGCCGTCTCGGCGTTGTCCGAGAAGAGCGCCGAACCGTCGGCGGTCACGGCGATCTCGTCGGCCGCGAAGCCCTTCTGGGCCACGCCACCGTCGGTCTGGTAGCGGAAGCGGACGTCGATCTTCTTGCCCGCGTAGGCGTTCAGGGAGTACGACAGCTTCTTGTAGCCATCGACCGTGCCGGTCAGGGCCGGCTTGTCGCTGGCGTCGTGCGGAATGGGCTGGCCGTCCACCGTGCCGTCGATCGCGGTCCAGTTGGCGCCACCGTCGGTCGAGACCTCGGTGTAGAGGAAGTCGTAGTTGGCCTCGATGTCGTAGTAACCGTCCAGGGTCAGCGTGGCCGAGGACTTACCGGTGAGGTCGACCGAACGGGTCAGCGCGTTCTTGAGGTTGTCACCGCTGCCGCTCCACCACTGGGTCGAGCCCTGTGCGGGGGTGACGACCGTGGTCGTGACCTCCTTGTCGGGCAGCGTGACGACGAGCGCCTGCTTGTTCCAGGTGTTGTACTCGGCGACGCCCAGCTTGTGCGTGGACTGCTTGCCGGCCTTGGCCGTGTCGTAGTTGAGCCAGCCGAGCTGCAGCTTGTCCCAGGCGTTGAACTCGCCCGGCAGGTCGCCGATGGACTGCTTGCCGGTGCCCAGCCAGGAACCGGACGACATCAGCGTCCAGAAGCCGGTGGAGTTGTCGCCGCCCGCGGTGTCGTAGTGGTCCGGCAGACCGAGGTCGTGGCCGTACTCGTGGGCGAAGACGCCGAGTCCGCCGTTCTCCGGCTGGATGGTGTAGTCGCCGACCCAGATGCCGGTGTCGCCGATCTGCGCGCCGCCGAGCTTGTTGTCGGCCGGACCCGTGGCGCCCGCGTCGGTGCCGAACGCGTACCAACGGTGGGCCCAGATCGCGTCGGTGCCCTGGGCGCCGCCGCCCGCGGACTCGTCCTCACCGGCGTGCACGATCTGGAAGTGGTCGATGTAGCCGTCGGGCTCGTTGAAGTTGCCGTCGCCGTCGAAGTCGTAGCGGTCCCACTGGTCGAAGTTCGCCAGGTCCGCCTTGATGGCCGCGTCGGTCTTGCCGGCCGCCTTCTGCTGGGCGACCCAGGCGGTGACGCCGTCGCTGACGACGTTCCACACGCTCGGGCAGTTGGTGGAGCCGCAGGCGTTGTTGCCGTAACGGGCCTCGTTGTACGGGACCTTGACCCAGTCCGCGACCTCGCCGTCGACCGAGTAGCGGCCCGAGGACTGCTTCTCGTAGAACTTCTTCATCGACTCGACGTTCTTGCCGGTGCCGAAGTAGAGGTCCTGGAAGTGCTTCTGGTTGTAGTCCGCCTGCCAGGCCGTGCTGTTGTCCTTGGTGCGGTCCGGCTGGGATATCTGGTTGTGCAGCGGGCCGGCGGTGCCGCCGGCCGTGCTGTCGACCTTGTCGCCGAACTCGACCAGGATCGTGAAGATCTTGTCGGTCTTCTCGCGGCCGAGCTCGACGTACTTGCTGTCGCCCTTCTTGCTCTTCAGCTGGACGACCTGCGAGCCGTTGCGGTCCTGGACCTTGGCGTCGCCGGATATGACCTGGTTCAGGGCCTCTTGGCGCTGAGCGTTCCGGGTCTTGCTGAGCGGCCCGTCGAGGTCGTGGTCGACCGTGTTCCTGGCCGGCTGCGGGTCGTGGCGGTCCACGGCCGGTGACTTGGCGGCCGAGTCGGCCTCCGCCACGGCGAACGTAGAGAACGTGGCGGTGGCCGCCGCGAGGGCGACGCCCACCGCTGCTGCTCTGAACGTCCATGGTCTTCTGGTCACTTGATGTCCTCCCCCGCGCCCGCTCACGCGGATGGGGGTCCTGGTCATGGAGGTCCGCGCGCGTCTACGCGATTCAAGTGACGACATTCGACCGGAGTTACCAAAGAAAAGACAGATCTTGACTTGAACCTGGCAAGTGCACTATGCGGAGCGGGGGTTCGCTATCCGAACGCTTCGCGCAACCCCCAACGGGCGCGCCCGTATGTCCACTTGATGGACGTGATGACTCCGTGCGCCCCCTGTGCACCGGCACCGTGGGTAAGGTCACGCTTACCAGTCGTTCCACTCGGGCATGCAGGCGAATAGAGTCGATTGGCGGAGCGTCGGAAGTCGGCGGATTGCCAAGCCGACACCGTTGTCTCACCCCCGATTCTTATCCGCACCTCCCCCATCGCGAGAGGCACCGGGGGGAGAACCCCCATCCGAGGACACGATTGCCATGCCTCGTCCGACCGCCGCACAGCTCGCCTACGGTTCCTGCACCGTGATCTTCTCCACCCTCGCCATGCTGCTGCTGTCTCAGACGAGTTCGGGCCTGGGGATCGCACTGATCACCCTCTCGGCGCTCGCGCTCGGGCTGCTCGTCGCCGTGACGGTCCCGCTGCCGAAGCCCACGCCGTCCGCGGCGGCTCCGGCTCCCGCTCCGGTGGAGCGGGTGCCCGTACACCGCGAGACCGCGTCCGTGTCCGCCGCCGCGGCGCCTGAGCCCGTACGCGAACCGGCCGGCCCCTGACGCCCGGTACGCCTCGTACGTGAACCGGCGGGCTCCGTGAAACACGGATCCGCCGGTTTTCGGAGCCCTGCCGCCGCCCTGGGGTCAGCCCCTGCGAGGCCGACCGTGTACGTCAACTGGTGCTGACCACCACCGTCTTGGCCGCCTTGTCGTGCAGGCCCTGCTTGTAGGGCTTGTCGAAGAAGCTCCAGCCGCCCGCGATCGCGGTCCAGATGCACGCGCAGCAGAACGCGAACGGGAGCCACAGGACCAGCGAGCGCGTCAGCATGGTCTGCACGGAGGGCGTGGAACCGTTGTCGAGGTTGGCCACCCGCAGGTTGAGCAGCTTCTTGCCGAGGGTCTGTCCCGACCTGCTCATCATGACGGTGTCGTACGCGACGTAGAGCACAGCGGCGATCACTTCCTTCCCGAAGGATTCGCCGAACTTGATCTTGTCCGTGTCCACTGTGTACTGGTGGAACCCGAAGGCCAGGGACACCAGCCACACGACGATGCCCACCAGGATCATGTCGAGGATCCTCGCCAGCACCCGTTTGCCGCTGTCGGCGAGCGGGGGCATGCCCGCGAGCGGATCGCCGCCGTAGGGGCCGCCGCTGCCGTAGGGATCGCCGCCTCCGTAGGGGGGCTCGCCTCCGCCGTAGGGGGGTGGCTGACCGCCTCCGTACGGCGGAGGCTGATTGCCGTAGGGAGAACCGCCGCCCGCGGGCGGCGGGGGGCTGTCGTACGGGGAACCGCCGCCCTCGGCGGGCGGGGGCTGCTTCTTGAACGGGTCTTCGTCCGGCGGCTGACCGGAGCCGGGGGGCGGCGGTTCACTGCTCATGGCCCGAGTCGACCGCGAACCCTCCGGCTCCGCATCCGGCGAGGGCCGTCCGGGGGACCGGACGGCTACGCCGGAGGGGGGTCAGGAAGGACGCGGATTCACGAGGACGCGGCCACGAAGGTGTGGGCCGCCTTGTCGTGCCAGCACTGCCGCCACGGCTTGTCGAACAAGCACCACAGCACGCCGACGACACCGACCACGAGCAGGCCCGGGACGCTGTAGACGAGCCAGCGGCGCAGGGCCAGGCCGAAGGTCGGCGGTTCGTGGCCCTCGATGTCGCGCACCTCGATGCCGCACAGCTTCTTGCCGAGGGTGCGGCCCCACTTGGCGGTGGGCAGCGCGTCGTACAGGACACCGAAGAGGAGCAGGACGGCGAGGACGATGCCGAGGCAACTGGTCGTCGTGCCGTCGAGCAGCCAGACCGTGACCTTCTCGCCGGACAGCTTGGCCGCGTCGATCTTCTCGTTGATGTGGTCGATCGCTTTGGTGCCCAGCGGCACGGCGGCCACGGCGGTGACACCGGCGAGCACGACGGTGTCCACGAGCCGTGCGGCCAGCCGCTTGCCCAGGCCCGCGGGCCGCGCCGCCGACTGCCGCCGCGCGGCCGCCTGGAACACGTCGTCGACCGGCGGCTTCCACGGCGCGACCGGCTGCCCCTCGTCGTCCGTGGCACCCGCGAGCCGGTGCACCTGCTGGGCCCAGGAGGGCTGTCCGCCGCCGGGGCCGGAGGTCATGGGGGTGGGGCCACCGGACTGCTGGGGGACGGAGGGAGTGGCGGGCGTGTCGGGGACGTTGCGGGCGGCGGCCGCCGCTTGGGCGGCCTGCCCGGCGCCGAAGCCACCACCGGCGTGGCCGCTCGCACCGGGAGCGCCGGAAGCGGGAGACGCGGGAGAAGCGCCGGGAACGCCAGAAGCACCGGGCGTACCGGAAGTACCGGCCGCCCCGGCCGTGCCGGGTGCGCCCGCCGCCGGGCCCGTGCCCCCGGTCTGCGCCCCGTGCCGGCGCTCCGTGCGCGGGGAGAGCGCACGGAAGGCCATGGTGCCCTCGGAAGGGAGGGGGTCCTTGGCGCCGGGCGTGGCGGCATCCGGGTTCCCCGTGCTGCCCGCGCCCGGCGTGTCCTCCGGCCCCGCGGGCCGCACCGGCCCCGTGGGACGGCGGAACACCACGGTGCCGCCGGACGCCGGGGGCTGCCGGTCGCTGCCGGAGTCCGCGGGCGGGATCGTCGCCGTACCGTCCGTGCGGGAGGACTTGCCGTCGGGCTGAACGATGTCGTCGCCCGGCTGTGCCGCGCGCGGCACACGAGGGTCGGCGCCCTGAGGCGCGCCCCAGGACACCCGGCGGTCCTGTTCACCGCCGAAGCCGGACTGCTGGGAGCGGTCGGCACCCCACGCGGCGGCGGGCTCGGGCCGGCTGCCGTGCTGCGCATCGGAGGGGGACACCCTGGGCTGGGGGTCCTCGTCGAAGAAGTGCGGACCCGTCTCCTCCGCCGGGGCCGGCGCCGGTGCGGGCACATGGGCCGGGCGTGCGCCCGGCGGCGGTGCGAGCGGTTCGCCGTCGGACGGCGCCGGACGGCTCGTACCCGGTACCCAGGCGGCACCGTTCCAGTACCGGACATATCCAGGAATGGAGGGATCCGGGTAATACCCTTCGCGGGGCCTGTCGTCACCGGGGGCCGGGGTTGGGGCGCTCATGTCCGTCGTCCCGTATCTGCTCGGGGGTCTTTTTAGGGCTCCACATCTATCAGACGGGCGCACTTGTCACGGCCGCTCCCGCCGTACCCACCCCTTTCGGGCATGGTTCCGCCATGTCTTGCGAGCCGGGTTCCGAGGTTGTCCGGGAAAGGGGTCCCCCTCGTCGGCGAGGACGCCCGAAGCCGGTTGGGCGCCGGCCCGAAGCCGGTCAAAAAATTCCCGGAACCCGCGTAATGGTTCCGGACCAACGCGCTCTCCACTCGTACGGGCCCGCCCACAGGGCCCCGTACGCGAGAGGAAACACGACATGCACATCGTGGTGGAACGCGAGCTCGAGCTCAAACTCGTCCTGTCGCCCGAGCGCGGCATCCCCGTCCCGACGCGGCTCAGCTACCGCACCGACGATCCCTACGCCGTCCACATCACCTTCCACATCGGCACCGACCACCCCGTCGACTGGACCCTCGCCCGCGAGCTGCTCGTCGAGGGGGTGCTCCGGCCGTGCGGGCACGGCGATGTGCGGGTGTGGCCGACGAAGGTCGCGGGCCGCAGCGTCATGCTGATGGCGCTGAGCTCGCCCGACGGTGACGCCCTGCTCGCAGCGCCGGCCGCGCAGGTGTCGGCCTGGCTGGAGCGCACCCTGCGGGCGGTCCCCCCAGGCTCTGAGGCCGAGCGGCTCGGCATCGACGACGGCCTGGCCGAGCTGCTCGCTCCGACGCCTGCCGACGACCTGTGGCTGCGCGACGCGTGGCCTTCGGACGAGTCCAAGGACGGTGAGTAGCGCCAGGGTGTCAGAACAGTTTGCCCGGGTTCAGGATGCCCAGCGGGTCGAACGTCGTCTTGATGGCCCGCTGCATCTCCACTCCCACCGGGCCGATCTCACGCGCCAGCCATTCCTTCTTCAGGACGCCCACTCCGTGCTCGCCGGTGATCGTGCCGCCGAGTTCCAGTCCCAGCGCCATGATCTCGTCGAAGGACTCGCGGGCGCGCCGGGACTCGTCGGGGTCGGACGCGTCGAAGCAGACGGTGGGATGCGTGTTGCCGTCGCCTGCGTGCGCGCAGACCCCGATGGTCAGGGCGTACTTGTCGGCGACGCGCTCGATCCCTTCGAGCATGTCGCCGAGCCGGGAGCGCGGCACGCACACGTCGTCGATCATCGTCGTGCCCTTGACCGCTTCGAGCGCGGTGAGCGACAACCGCCGCGCCTGAAGCAGGAGTTCGGACTCGGCCGCGTCCTCCGCCGGTACGACCTGGGTGGCGCCCGCCGCCTCGCACAGCGCGCCGACCGCGGCGAGGTCGGCGGCGGGGTCGTGGGTGTCGAAGGCGGCCAGGAGCAGGGCCTCGGTGGTCTCCGGCAGGCCCATGTGTGCCATGTCGTTGACGGCCTTCACCGTCGTACGGTCCATGAGTTCGAGCAGGGAGGGCACGTGGCCGCCCTCCATGATCCGGCAGACGGCGTCGCAGGCGGCGCGTGCCGACCCGAACTCCGCGGCCAGCACGAGCTGTTGGGGCGGCTGCGGCTTCAGGGCCAGAATCGCCCGCACGACGATGCCGAGCGAGCCCTCCGATCCCACGAAGAGGCGGGTGAGGTCGTACCCGGCGACGCCCTTCGCCGTACGGCGGCCGGTGTTCATGAGCCGTCCGTCGGCGAGGACGACCTCCAGTCCGAGGACGTACTCGGCCGTCACCCCGTACTTCACGCAGCACAGGCCGCCGGATGCCGTGCCGATGTTGCCGCCGATCGTGCACATCTCCCAGCTGGAGGGGTCCGGCGGGTAGTACAGGCCGTGTTCGTTGACCGCGCGGGAGAGCGCGGCATTGATGACGCCGGGTTCGACCACGGCGATGCGGTCGACGGGGTTGATCTCGAGGATCCGGTCCATCTTCACCAGGGACAGCACGATGCAGCCGTCCGAGGCGTTGGCTGCGCCCGACAGACCGGTGCGGGCGCCCTGTGGGACGACCGGGACGCGCAGTTCGGTCGCGGTGCGCATGACGTGCTGGACCTGTTCGACGGTGCGCGGCATGACGACCACGGCGGGCGTGCCCGCCTCGCAGAAGCTCGCCATGTCGTTGGCGTACGAGGCCGTGACGTCCGGGTCGGTGAGGACGGCTTCGGCCGGCAGGCCGCTCAGCAGGCGGTCGACCAGGTTGCCGGTCGCTGCCGTGTCTTCATCGTGCGGGGCTTCGATACGGCTCATGATCACAGCGTCGCACTCGGGGCCATCGGTGTGAACCCCGTCCGCCCGAGGCTTTTGCTGCCGGGATGTGGTCTTCGTACTGGCGCACAGTGAGCGGCATGGAGATCGAAAAGCGGCAGCCGGTTCTCTCCGGGCTGCAGCCCCAGGAACCCCGCGGGCCACGCTTCTCCCCCGTCGCCAAGCGCGTGCTGATCGGGGTGGTCGTGGGCGGTGTCGTGCTGGGCGGTGTGCTGGTGCTGCTGCCCCCGGCGCGGCAGGCCGTGGTGCCGCCCTCGGCGGGGCCCGGCCCGGTGACCCGGGCGCAGCGGGCGGTCGCGGCCGGGGTGCCCGCCTCGCTGCCCGATCTGGCGGCGCTCATCGGGGATCGCGAGGCCCATCTGCGGGCCCATCCGCGTGACGAGCAGTCGTGGGCGGTGCTCGGCGGCGCGTATGTGGAGGAGGCGCGGCGAACCGCGACGCCCGCGTACTACTCCAAGGCCGAGAAGGCGCTGCGAACGTCGCTGCAGGTCAGACCGGAGGGGAACGCGGAAGCGCTGGAGGGCCTGACCGCGCTCGCCAACGCGCGGGGCGACTTCCAGAAGGCCAAGGAGTGGGGCGAGGCGGCCGTGAAACAGTCGCCGAAGCGGTGGACGACGTATCCGCTGCTGATCGAGGCGTACACCGGCCTCGGGGACTTCAAGGCCACTCGCAGGACCCTCGAAAAGCTGCAGAAACTGCACTCCGGACCGGCGGTGCAGGCACAGGCCTCGCGGGTCTACTGGGACCGCGGCTGGCGCGAGGACGCGATGGCCACGATCGCCGACGCAGCGGCGGGCGCGCAGACGCCCGCCGAGGAGGCGGACTTTCTCCAGCAGGCCGGTGAGCTGGCATGGGAGCGCGGTGACCCGGAGCAGTCGCTGCGCTACTACAAGGCCGCGCTGGGCGCCGACCCCGACGCGCCCGGGGCCCTCGCCGGTCAGGGGCGCGCGCTGGCGGCGCTCGGGCGTACGGCGGACGCGCTGCGCGCGTACCGGACGGCGCTGGGCAAGCGGCCCGCGCCGCGGTATGCGCTGGAGCTGGGCGAGCTGTACGAGAAGCTGGGGCTCGACCAGGCCGCGCGCGAGCAGTACGACCTGCTGCGGGAGCGGGTGCAGCAGGAAACCGCCGGGGGTGCGGACGACGAGCTGGTCCTCGGGCTCTTCGAGGCGGACCACGGTGACCCGGCGGAAGCGGTGCGGCGGCTGCGTGATGAGTGGGAGCGGCGCCCCGCGATTCCCGTGGCGGACGCGCTGGGCTGGGCGCTGCACCGGACCGGGGCGGACGAGGAGGCGGTCAAGTTCGCGACGAAGGTCTTGGACAAGGAGCACGGGGGCGGTGTGCGCAGCGCGCTGTACATGTATCACCTGGGCCAGATCGAACGCGCCCTGGACCTCTCCGGCCCGGCCCGCCGCCATCTCACCGAGGCCCTGCTCATCAACCCCTACTTCTCGCCGCTCTTCGTGCCGCTGGCCCAGGAGACGCTGGAGGGTCTGGGCGAGCCGCCCGCGGTCGGGCCGCCCGAGCCGCTGGAGGAGGAGCCCGAGGAGTACACGGAACCGCCGGCACCGGAGCCGGCGCCCCAGCCCGCGCGTACGCCCGCACCGAAACCCGCGCGTACGCCCGCACCGAACCCCGCACGGACGCCCGCACCGAAGCCCTCGGGGTCGCGCTGAGCGGCGGGCGCGATCAGAGCGCCGCCGTGCCGATCAACGCGTTGCGGGTGACCAGGGCCGCCAGTTCCTCCTCCCGGAGGGACTCCGTGTAGGCGGGGCGGCGTGGGAGGACCATGTAGCGGGTCTCGGCGCTGGAGTCCCACACGGAGATCTCCGTGCCGGACGGGAGTGCGAGGCCGAACTCGGCGAGGACGGCACGGGGCTCGCGGACGACGCGGGAGCGGTAGGACTCGGACTTGTACCAGCTCGGGGAGGGGCCGAGGAGGCGGAGCGGGTAGCAGGAGCAGAGGGTGCAGACGATGACGTTGTGCACGCTCTCCGTGTTCTCGACGACCCTCAGGCGCTGATACGAACCGTCCATGAAGCCGAGTTCCTGGACCGCCGCCGTGCCGTCGGCGAGCAGACGGGACCTGAAGGACGGGTCGGCCCAGGCGCGGGCCACCACCCGCGCGCCGTTCGCCGGGGAGGACTGCGCCAGGAACGCGTCGATCGCTTCGTCCAGCGCCCCGCCCGAGAGCACCCCCTTCTCCTCCAGGAGGGTCTCCAGGCGCCGCACCCGCCGGGAGACCGGCGCGTCGTCGTGATGGTCACCGCTCATCGTGCCGGTCCTCTTCCAAGTAGCTTTCCCACAAGTCCAGTACGACATGGTGGTCGCCCTCGCCCCACAGATCGCGGGCCGCGAAGCGGACGGCGTACACCTGCTCGACGGGGGCGTCCCCGCGTCCCTGCGCGCTGACGTCGGCGAGCTCCGCCCGGCCCTCCGGCTCGACCACGACGCCCCGCTTGCCGCGCGCGTACCGCGGCAGGCGGGTGTGGTGCGGCGGGTCGTGGTGGAAGGTCCGGACCCGGGCGCCGGGCGCGAAGCGGTCAGCCATCGCGCGCCTCCAGCTCGGTCGGCGCAGCCGGCGCACCCTGCTCGTCCAGTTCGCCCGGCTCGATCACGCCCTTGTGCTCCAGCAGGGCGCAGATCGCGGTGAACCACCGCTCGTAGTACGAGGCAGCCAGGTACTCCTTGGCCGGCATCGACTCGATCGCGTCCCGGAACTCGTTGGTGTTGAACACCCCTTGGGCGCGCAGGGCGTTGAAGAGTCCGACGACCCGCGCCTCCCAGTCCGCGTGGAAGGGCTCGGTGTCGTCGGTGGTGTCGATGGCACCGAACCCCTGCATGCCGCCCACGTCGTTGATCCTGGCCATGCGGTCAGATTACGACTCCGTGGGCGCGTACGGCTTGTGGTGGATCGAGCACTTGCGGGCCCCCTCGTCGCCGGAGGCGAGCCCGCGGAAAGCCGGCGAGGTGGGTCGAGTAGTCGCCGGCGACGAACGCGTCGAGGTCATGGACGCGGTAGTTCGGTGTGCCGGAGGCACGGTCGCCCTCATGTCCTGTGGGCGCCCCCCGGCGCCCACAGGACATGAGCGTCTCGACTGGCGCCCGCGGTCGCAGGTTCTACGGACTCACAGGTTGCCGCGCTTCTCCTGCTCCCGCTCGATCGCCTCGAACAGGGCCTTGAAGTTGCCCTTGCCGAAGCCCATCGAGCCGTGCCGCTCGATGATCTCGAAGAACACGGTCGGACGGTCCTGGACCGGCTTGGTGAAGATCTGCAGCAGATAGCCGTCCTCGTCGCGGTCGGCGAGGATCTTCAGTTCGCGGAGCGTGTCGACGGGGACGCGGGTGTCGCCCACCCACTCGCCGAGGGTGTCGTAGTACGAGTCCGGCGTGTCCAGGAACTGAACTCCCCCGGCGCGCATGGCGCGTACGGTCTCGACGATGTCGTTCGTGTTCAGCGCGATGTGCTGGACGCCCGCGCCGCCGTAGAACTCCAGGTACTCGTCGATCTGGGACTTCTTCTTGGCGATCGCGGGCTCGTTGATCGGGAACTTGACCTTCAGGGTCCCGTCCGCGACGACCTTCGACATCAGCGCGCTGTACTCGGTCGCGATGTCGTCGCCCACGAACTCCTTCATGTTCGTGAAGCCCATGACCTTGTTGTAGAAGCCGACCCACTCGTTCATGCGGCCGAGCTCGACATTGCCGACGCAGTGGTCGATGGCCTGGAAGGTGCGGCGGGCCGGGGGCTCGACGATCGGCTTCGCGGCCACGAAGCCGGGGAGGTAGGGGCCCTCGTAGCCCGAGCGGTCGACCAGGGTGTGGCGGGTCTCGCCGTACGTCGCGATCGCGGCGAGGACGACCGTGCCGTGCTCGTCCTTGATCTCGTACGGCTCGGCGACCGAGCGGGCACCGTGCTCGACGGCGTACGCGTACGCGGCGCGCGCGTCCGGGACCTCGATGGCGAGGTCGACGACGCCGTCGCCGTGCGCGGCCACGTGCTCGGCGAGGAAGTGGCCCCAGGTGGTGGCGGGCTTGATGACGGAGGTGAAGACGAAGCGTGCCGAGCCGTTCTCGAGGACGTACGACGCCGTCTCGCGGCTGCCGTTCTCCGGTCCGGAGTAGGCCACGAGCTGCATGCCGAAGGCGGTGGAGTAGTAGTGCGCGGCCTGCTTGGCGTTGCCGACGGCGAAGACGACCGCGTCCATTCCCTTGACCGGGAAGGGGTCTGCCTGCCGGGCGGTTTCGGGAGTGTGGTGGGTGGTCTGAGTCATGGCCGCAGACTCCCTCCGTTCCGCAAGGTGCGCAATAGTTTGCGTGTCGGCTGGACAATCTGCCCAGACGATCGCTCGTTGCTGCGGGCGTTCTGTACAGGATGACCATCTCGGAGGCCCCCATGGCGATCGATCATCTGGACGGCCGGCTCCTCGTGCTGCTCGCCGAGGAACCGCGCATCGGCGTCCTGGAGATGTCCCGGCGGCTCGGGGTCGCCCGCGGCACGGTGCAGGCCCGGCTCGACCGGCTTCAATCGAATGGAGTCATCCGGGGTTTCGGGCCGCAGGTGGACCCGGCCGCGCTCGGCTACCCGGTCACGGCGTTCGCGACCCTGCAGATCCGGCAGGGGCAAGGTGCCGACGTGCGGGCCCACTTGGCGACCGTACCCGAGGTCCTCGAACTGCACACCACGACCGGCAGCGGGGACATGCTGTGCCGGCTCGTGGCCCGCTCGAACGCCGATCTCCAGCGTGTGATCGACCGGGTTGTCGGTTTTGATGGCATCGTCCGGGCCTCCACGGCGATCGTCATGGAGAACCCCGTTCCGCTGCGGATCATCCCGCTGGTGGAGCAGGCGGCGACCGAGCACTGACCGATGACCGGGGTGAGGTGGCGTGACCTTCTGGGAGTACCTCAGCAGCCGCCACCAGCAGCTGCTCACGGACGCGTACCAGCACGCCAGCGCGGTCTTCCAGTGCATGGTCGTGGCGACGGCCATCGGCGTGCTGATCGGCGTCGTCACCTACCGCAGCGAGTGGGCCGGCAGCCTCGCCACGACCACCACCGCCACCATCCTGACCATCCCGTCGCTCGCCATGATCGGTCTGCTGATCCCGATCGTCGGCCTGGGCGTGCCGCCGACGGTGGTCGCCCTGACGCTGTACGGGCTGCTGCCGATCGTGCGGAACTCGATCGTCGGCCTGCGCGGGGTCGATCCCTCGCTCGTGGACGCGGCGACGGGCATCGGGATGTCGCGGCCTGCCCGGCTGGTGAGGGTGGAGCTGCCGCTGGCCTGGCCGCCGATCCTGACCGGCATCCGGATCTCGACACAGATGCTGATGGGCATTGCGGCGATCGCGGCGTACGCCTCCGGGCCCGGCCTCGGCAACGAGATCTTCCGCGGCATCGGCTCCCTGGGCAGCAAGAACGCGCTCAACCAGGTTCTCGCGGGCACGATCGGGATCATCATCCTGGCGCTGCTGTTCGACGCCGCGTACGTCCTCATCGGGCGGCTGACCATTCCGCGGGGGATCCGTGCCTGAGACCACTGAGACCACTGGGACCACTGGGACCGCCGGGAAAGCCGCTGGCGGGCACACGTCCACGGCCGGCGCCACCATCGAACTGGAGCACCTCACCAAGCGCTATCCCGGCAGCCGGGAACCCGCCGTGGACAGCGTCAACATGGAGATCAGGGCGGGCGAACTCGTCGTCTTCGTGGGCCCGTCCGGATGCGGCAAGTCCACGACCCTGAAGATGATCAACCGGTTGATCGAGCCGACGGGCGGACGCATCCGCATCGGCGGCGAGGACGTCACCCACATGGACCCGGTGAAGCTGCGCCGCAAGATCGGGTACGCGATCCAGTCCTCCGGGCTCTTCCCGCACATGACGGTCGCCCAGAACATCGCGCTGGTACCGAAGATGGCCGGCTGGTCCAAGCCGAGGATCAGGTCGCGGGTCGAGGAGATGCTGGACCTGGTCGGGCTCGACCCGGCCGAGTTCCACGGCCGCTATCCGCGCCAGCTCTCCGGCGGGCAGCAGCAACGCGTGGGCGTGGCACGCGCGTTGGCGGCCGACCCGCCCGTCCTGCTGATGGACGAGCCGTTCGGTGCGGTGGACCCGATCACCCGCGACCACCTCCAGGACGAGCTGATCCGGCTCCAGCAGGAGCTGCACAAGACGATCGTCTTCGTCACCCACGACTTCGACGAGGCGATCAAGCTGGGCGACCGGATCGCGGTGCTGCGCGAGCACTCGCACATCGCGCAGTTCGACACCCCGGAGGCGATCCTCACCAACCCGGCCGACGACTTCGTGTCGGGGTTCGTGGGCGCGCGGGCGGCTCTCAAGAGACTCAATCTGACGCGCGTACGGGATGTGGAGATCACCGACTATCCGACAGTGACCGTCGACGACCCCCTCCAATCGATCTTCAACCTGCTCCGGGCGAGCGGTACGAACGAGATCCTGCTGCTCGACAAGCGCCGGCGCCCGTACAAGTGGCTGCGGCGCGGCGACCTGATGCGGGCCAAGGGCTCGCTGGCGCGGGCCGGCACGCTGGTGCACGACACGGTGACCAGGGACGCCACGCTACGGGACGCCCTGGAGGCGGTGCTCACGGACAACACGGGCCGGGTCGCGGTCACCGGGCGGCGCGGCGAGTACATCGGCGTCGTCGACATGGAGACGCTGATGAACTCCGTGCACGAGCTCCTTGAGGCAGACCGACTGGAGGCGATGGAGGCCCAGCACGAGCTGGAGGAGGCGCGCGCCCAGCAGACCCACTTCGAGCAGGAGGGCGTGGACGCCGGAGAGGCGAAGGCGTGAACACACCGCCCACCGATCAGCGGCCCGAGGGCGAGCACGACGTCAAGGGGCTCGCCTTCCGGGACGAGGACGAGGCCGAGCAGGAGGCACCGCCGCCGCCCGTCACACTCAAGCGCCGGATTTCCTGGCAACGGCTGACCTTCATGCCGGCGGCCCTGACGGCCCTGCTGCTCGCCACCTGGCTCTGGTTCCAGCAGGCGACCCTCGATGCGATCTCCGAGAACGCGCTGTCGAACGGCCAGGTGTCGAAGGCCCTGTGGCAGCACGTCCAACTGGCCGCGATCTCCACGTTCTTCGTGCTGATCATCGCCATCCCGCTGGGCATCCTGCTCACCCGCAAGGCGTTCCGGAAGCTGACCCCGATCGCGATGACCATCGCCAACATGGGGCAGGCCACCCCCGCGATCGGCCTGCTGGCGCTGCTGGTCATCTGGCTCGGCACCGGCGAGAAGTCGGCCCTGATCGGCATCACCATCTACGCCATCCTGCCGGTCCTCTCCAACACGATCGCGGGGCTGAAGGCCAACGACCCGACGCTGCTGGAGGCGGCGCGCGGCATCGGTATGTCGCCGCTGGGCGTGCTCAGCCGCATCGAACTCCCGCTGGCCGTCCCGCTGATCCTCGCCGGCGTACGGACAGCGCTGGTCCTGAACGTCGGCACGGCGACCCTCGCCACCTTCGGCGGCGGAGGCGGTCTCGGCGTCCTCATCACCACCGGGATCACCACCCAGCGCATGCCGGTCCTGGTGCTTGGCTCGATCCTGACCGTCGCCCTGGCGCTGCTCGTCGACTGGCTGGCATCGCTGGCGGAACTGCTGCTGAGGCCGCACGGGTTGGAGGCGGGGACATGAGGCGCTTCGTGACCTGCGCGGTCGCCGGTGGGCTGGTGCTGGCCTCCGGCTGCGGGCTGACCAGCGGCTCCCCGATGGCCGACGACGTCGAGCCCGGCTCCATCGGGCAGGGGCAGCCACTCAAGGGCGCCCATCTCACCGTGACGTCCAAGGAGTTCACCGAGCAGCTGATCCTCGGCGCGATCATGGGCATCGCCTTCCAGGCGGCCGGCGCGGATGTGCTCGACCGCACCGGCATCCAGGGGTCGATCGGCTCCCGCGAGGCGGTCAAGAACGGGGACGCGGACGCGATGTACGAGTACACGGGCACGGCGTGGATCACCTACCTCGGCAACGGCAAGCCGATCCCGGACCCGCAGGAGCAGTGGCGGGCCGTGCACGACGCCGACTCGAAGAACGGGGTGACGTGGCTGCCACCGTCCGCCCTCAACAACACGTACGCGCTTGCCATGAACCAGGCCAACTTCAAGAAGTACGGCACGAAGACGCTCTCCGACGTGGCCGCGCTGTCGGAGTCGGATCCCAGCGCGGTCACGCTGTGCGTGGAGAGCGAGTTCGCCAACCGGGCCGACGGGCTGCCGGGCATGGAGAAGGCGTACGGGATGAGCGTGCCCGCGAAGAACATCACGCAGATGGACACCGGGATCATCTACACCCAGGTGGCGAAGGGGAGTTGCACGTACGGAGAGGTGTTCACCACCGACGGGCGCATCAAGTCGATGAACCTGGTGGTGATGCAGGACAACAAGAAGTTCTTCCCCAACTACAACGCGGCGCCCGTGATCAACTCCAAGGCCCTGAAGAGGTATCCGGCGATCGCCGAGGTCATCGAGCCGGTGACGAAGAAGCTGAACAACACGGTGGCGCAGGAGCTGAACGCGAAGGTGGACGTGCAGGGGCAGGATCCGCACGAGGTGGCGCTGGACTGGATGACGCAGGAGGGGTTCGTCAAGGAGGGGTGACACGTACGGCCGGGGACCGGGCGCCCGACACGCGTACAAAGAAGTAGTTGCAAAGAACCCCTTGCAACTACTTCTTTGCAACGCTACCTTTGCATGCATGCAGGAGCGCGAAGAACCGACGACACCGGCCTCGAACGAACTGGCCCCCCGCACCCTCGACGCCCGCTCGCTGCGCGGCCTCGCGCACCCGCTGCGCATGCAGCTGCTGAGCGCGCTGCGGCGCGGCGGACCGGCCACCGCGTCCCAACTGGCCGCGAAACTGGGCGAGTCCAGCGGAGCGACCAGCTACCACCTGCGCCAGCTCGCCGCGCACGGCTTCGTCGAGGACGCCCCGGAACACGGCAAGGGGCGAGAGCGCTGGTGGAAGGCCGTCCACCAGGGGCTGATCTACGACAGCACCCGGTTCACGGGCTCCGACCCGGAGTTGCGCGGAGCGGTGGACACCTTCCTGCACGAGATCGCGAACACCCACACCCGCGAGCTGTCCACCTGGATCGCCACCCGGGACGAATGGCCCACGGCCTGGTCCGGGGCCACGGACATGAGCGACATGACGCTACGGCTGACGCCCGAGCTCGCCACCGAGCTCGTCGCCAGGATGCACGAACTCATGGAGAACTACCGTGCGTCGGCTCCCGCCGAGGACACCCCTGACACCGAGCAGGTCCGCATCCACACCCACGTCTTTCCCATCAACCAGGACTGAGAGGCACCGATGCTGCACCCCGACACGCACCTCGCCCTGCACCACACCCGCGCCGCCGAGCTCCGCGCCGAGGCCGACGCCCACCGGCTCGCGGCCGAAGCCAGGCAGCCGGGCGAACTGCGCACCCGCCTCGGCTGGACCCTGGTAGAAGTCGGCCTCCGCCTCGCCGCGGCCCCGAAACCGGCGGTCGCCTAACAGCTCGGTACCGAGCCCTTCCCCTTCTCCAGGGCCACCAGGGAGTCCACCGCGCCCTTCAGGGTGATCACCGGAATCAGCCGCAGCCCCTTGGGGAGCTCCGCCTTGGCGTCCGAGCACTCCGCCTTCGGGACCAGGAAGACGGTCGCGCCGTCGCGGCGGGCGGCCTGGGTCTTCAGGGCGACGCCCCCGACCGCGCCGACCTTGCCGTCGGCGTCGATCGTCCCCGTACCCGCGATGGTGCGGCCCCCGGTGAGGTCGCCGCCGCTGCCGTCGCCGTCCAGTTTGTCGACGATGCCGAGCGAGAAGAGCAGTCCCGCACTGGGACCGCCGACATCGGCGAGCTTGAGGGTGACCTTGACGTCGTTCTTCTCGTGGAGGTACGAGAGCGCCGCCTCGGTCGCCGTGTCCTGGGACTCCTTCATCTGCTCGGCGTTGTGCTGCTCGATCTCCTTGACGCTGTTCCCGCTCGGGTAGACCGAGTCGCGCGGCAACACGGCCTGGTCGGTGGCGAACCAGGCGTCGAGCACATCACTGAGCGAGACGCTCGCGTCCGGGCCCGTCGCCTCGATCGTCGTCATCCGCAGCTGCCCGCTGGTGTCCCGCGTGGGCGCCCCGCTGATCGTGATCACCGGGTCGCCCTTGTTCTCGCCGAGGACGTTCGCCGTCATGCCGGGCTGCGCCACGGAGAACGGCAGCGGCGCGAACACCGCCGTGGCGAGCAGAGCCACGACGGGAAGGGCGCAGAGGGCGACGGCCTTGGGGCGTGTGAGGCGAGAGAGCACAGGATCAATCTAACGTCACCGCTCGACGCGGCTCCCCTGACCGGATCAATCCAACGTCACCACTGGGCCCGGCCCCCCGGACCGGATCAATCCAACGTCACCGCTGAGCCCGGCCCCCCGGACCGGATCAATCCAACGTCACCGCTGAGCCCGGCCCCCGTACAGGTCCCGCCGTGCGGTGGTGAAGCGGCGCAGCGCCTCCGGGAGCGGTTCGATGCCGATGCCGGGCGTCCGCGGGACCGGCAGATGGCCGTCCTCAAGGACGAACGGCTCGGTGATGTCCTCGGCGAAGTAGCGGCTGGAGGCGGAGGTGTCGCCGGGGAGGGTGAAGCCGGGCAGGGCCGCGAGCGCGAGGTTGGGGGCGCGGCCGATGCCCGTCTCCAGCATGCCGCCGCACCACACCGGCAGCCCGTGCGCGTGCGCGACGTCGTGGATGCGGCGGGCCTCCAGATAGCCGCCGACCCGGGCGGGCTTCACATTCACGACCCGGCAGGCGTCCATGGCGATCGCGGACGCGGTGTCGCGGGCGCTGTGCAGCGACTCGTCGAGGCAGACGGAGGTGGCGATGCGCTTCTGGAGCTGGGCGTGCGCATGCGGGTTGTTCTCCTCCAGCGGTTCCTCGATGAGCAGCAGCCCGAACGCGTCGAGCCGGCGCAGGTGCTCGGCGTCCGCGAGCGAGTACGCCGTGTTCGCGTCCACCTGGAGGGGCAGCCCTTCCCCGAAGCGCTCGCGCACGGCCCGTACGGGCTCCAGGTCCCAGCCGGGTTCGATCTTCAGCTTGATACGGACGTACCCCTCGGCGAGGTAGCGCTCGACGTCGTCGAGGAGTGCCGGGACGGACTCCTTGATGCCGACGGACACCCCGGCGGGTACACGGTCGTGCACGGCCCCGAGGTAGGTCGCCAGCGGCATGCCGTGCGCGCGCAGCTCGGCGTCGAGGACGGCCGTCTCCAGAGCCGCCTTGGCCAGCTCGTGCCCCTTGATCTTCGCCATCGCGGGCGCGAGCGCGGCCGCCGTGAGCTCCGGGAGGGCGGCCACGCGCGGCAGCAGGAAGTCGCGGAGCACGATCTCGGCGCCGGCCACGAACTCCGAGCAGTACAGCGGCTCGGGGTCGGCGGCGAACTCCGACCAGCCCTCGGCCGCGTCCGTGACGACGTGCAGGAGGAAGGTGTCCTTCGTCGTCATGGTCCCGAAGGACGTACGGAAGGGTGTGACGAGAGGCAGGGCGATGTGGACGACTTCGACGCGTTCGAGTTTCATGCGCGGCCTTCCTTGGACGGGCGGGTGAGGCTGTACCAGCCGTCCCTGGACATCCCCGTGGCGGCGTACCCCTCCGCGAAGGCCTCCGTGAAGACCTCCCGGACGGCATGCCGCCAGCGCAGTGCCAGCAGCGGGTCGGCGGCGCGCAGCTTGACGATGTCGTCCGGTACCCGGCACCAGACACGGCTGTCGGCGAGGTCGCGGCGGGCCAGCGGGTCGCCGTCGGGGGCGCGGTGGGTGGCGGGCGCGGCGTCGCGGTCGCCTTCCACGGCGGTACGGGAAGGGGCTACGGCGAGGTCCCAGGTCACCGTCAGCCGGTCGCTCTCGTCGCCGTCGTTCACGCCGTCGGCCATCGGCCCGTAGAAGTCGACGAGGTACTCCGTGCCCGCGGCGCCCAGCTTGACCAGGTTGAAGCGGGCGTTGCGGCCGACCAGCGGGTCGAAGGTCCAGCGCATGGTGCGGGCGCCGCGCTCCAGGGCCCAGACACGCTGGGCCTGCTTCACGGCGTACCCGACTCCGCGGTCGGAGGCGAGGGCCGCGGCCACGAAGGAGTACACGTACGCGTCGCCGGGCGGCCCGAAGACGGCCACGGAGGCTCCGGCGAGCCGCTCGCCGGCCGGCGAATACGCGGCGTGCACCGCGCCGCCCGCGTGGACGAGGCTGTGCAGCACCTCGGCCGGGTACGGCGGGGTGCTGCGCGGGGTCTGCCAGACGTCGCTGAAGAAGTCGGCCACGGCGGCGATGCCGGTGACGTCGTGGACGGTGCGGAGGGTGACGCCTGCCGCGTCGGCGGCGGCCGACGCGAGATCTCGCACACCGGTCGCCGCTGCCTCGCCCGGCGCCGAGTCCGTCGCCACTGCCACGAAACCGTCGGCCCCGAAACCGTCTGCCACGGGGTCGCCCGCCATGAGGCCGCCTGCCATGCCGTCTCCTGTCATGGGGTCGAGTCTCGGAGCTGACGACGACTCCCGCGTTGTGCATCAGGACAACACGCGCGTACGTTCCTGATGAGATCGGCCAATCCCGGTCGGCCAATCCCGGTCGGCCAATCCCGGTCGGCCAATCCCGGTCGGCCGACCCCGAACGTCCGACCCCGAACGTCCGACCCCGATCGGCCAACCCCGGAGAAGGAGCCCCATGGATGCCTGCACTCTCGGCGACCTGCTGGACGTCATAGGCGGCCCCTCCGTGCGCCTGCACACCGCGCCGGCCGGGCTCGCCGTGCCGGTCACCGAGGCGCTGCTGTACGACGCCCACGCCCCACTGCCCCGTGCGCCCGGGGCGCTGCTGCTCGCGGTCGGGGTGCGCGCGTCCGCGGCGGGGTCGCTGGCGCGGGCCGCGGCGGAGGCGGGGATGAGCGGGCTCGTGGTCCGCGGCCCGGACGGCCCGCTCGCGGAGGCGGAGTCCGCGGGTGTGGCCCTGCTTTCGGTGGACGAGGACGCCGCCTGGCACCACGTGCATCTGTTGCTCGCCTCGGCGATCGGCGCCCGTCCATCGACCGCGGGGACCGGGCTCGGGGACCTTTTCGCGCTGGCCGACGCGGTGGCCACGGCCGTCGGCGGTGCCACGGCCGTCGAGGACCCGCGCCAGCGGATCCTCGCGTACTCGACCGTGCCGGGGCAGCCGGTCGACGAGGACCGCAGGCAGGGCATCCTCGGCCTCCGGGTGCCGACCAGCCCGGAGAACTCGGAGCAGTACCGGGTGCTGTTCGCGGCCGACGGCCCGGTCCGGCTGCCCGCGCTCGACGGCGGCGACCCGGGTGACCCGGCTGGTCTCCTCGCCCGCCTCGCCGTCGCCGTCCGCGCCGGCGGCGAGACCCTCGGCTCGCTCTGGGTCGTGGACGACGGCAACCTCGCGCCCGACGCCGAGGAGGCCCTCGCACAGGGCGCGTCCACGGCGGCGCTGCTCATGCTGCGCGCGCGGGCCGCGCAGGAGCTGGCCCGGCACCAGAACGGGGACCTGCTGCGCCGCCTGCTCGACGGCACCGCCGACCCGGCCGGCGCGGCCCACCGCCTGGGCCTCGGCCTCGACCCGGACGGAAACCCGGCGCCCGTCCGCGTGGCCGCCTTCGTCCTCGACTCGGCCGTCTCGGCGGCGGACGTCGAGCAGACCGCGCTACGGCTCCTGGATCTCGTACGGCTCCAGTGCGAAGCGCGCTACGGGCGGCACGCGTGCGTCCTCGTCGACGGAGTCGTGTACGCGCTGCTGCCCGCGCTCGGCGAGCGCGGCGGGGCGCGCCACAAGCGGCTCGCCGAGGACATCGTGCGGCGGGCCGGACTGGCGCTGCGGGTTCCGGTGCGGGCGGGGCTGGGCGATGTCGTGCCCGGGCTCGCGGAGGTGACGGCCTCCCGCGCCGACGCGGACCTCGTCCTGCGCGTCCTCGGACCGGAGCTGCCGGTGGCGTGTGTGGCGGAGGTACGACCCCGCGTCACCCTCCTCCGCCTCACCGAAGTCCTGGGCGAGCGGCGGGAGTTGAGTGCCGGGGCGTGGCGGACCGTGCTCTCGTACGACACAGAGCACGGCACCGACTACGCCCGCACCCTCGTCTCCTGGCTGGACGCCGGCTGCGACATGGCGGGCGCGGCCCGGCTGCTCGCCGTGCACCCCAACACCTGCCGCTACCGCCTCCGGCAGGCCCAGCAACAGCTCGGCATCGACCTCGACGATCCCGACGAACGGCTGGTGCTGTGGCTGCAGTTGCGGACGCTGGCGGGGCTCAGGGCGACACCGCCAGCCAGCTCCTGAGCCGCTCCTCGCACCCGTGCAGCTGCGCCACCGGCACGTACTCGCCCGCCGTGTGCGCCAACACCGGGTCTCCGGGGCCGTAGTTGAGCGCCGGGACACCGAGCGCGGCGAACCGGGCGACGTCGGTCCAGCCGAGCTTCGGACGGGGCGTCACGCCGAGTACGCCGACGAGCGAGGCCACGGCTTCCTGGCCGAGCCCGGGCAGGGCGCCCGGCACGACCTCGGTGACCTCGACGTCGTACTCCGGGAAGAGGTCCCGTATGTACGCCTCCGCCTCATCCGGCGAACGGCTCGGCGCGAAACGGGAGTTGACCGTGATCACACACTCGTCGGGGACGACATTGCCCGCGACGCCGGACCGCACGGCGACGGCATTCAGCCCTTCCCGGTACTCCAGGCCGTCGATCACGACCCGCGCGGGTGTGTGCTCGGCCAGCCGCTGGAGGACGGCCCCGGCGCGGTGCGCGGCGTTCGCGCCCATCCAGGCGCGCGCGGTGTGCGCGCGCTCGCCGCGCACCGTGATGTCGGCCATGAGGACGCCCTGGCAGCCGGCCTCGACCCCGGCGTCGGAGGGCTCCATGAGGATCGCGAAGCCGGCCTTGAGGAGCTCCGGCCGCTCGGCGGCGATCCTGCCGAGCCCGTTGCGGTCGCCCTCGACCTCCTCGCACTCGTAGAAGACGTACGTGATGTCGCGCGCGGCCGGCGCGGGGACGGTGGCCGCCAGCCGCAGGGCGACCGCGACGCCGCCCTTCATGTCGCAGGCGCCGAGGCCGTGGAGCAGGTCGCCCTCCAGGCGCGAGGGCAGGTTCCCGGCGGCGGGGACGGTGTCCAAGTGGCCCGCGATCACGACCCGTTCGGGGTGGCCCAGGTCCGTGCGGGCTACCACCGAGTTGCCGACGCGTTCGACGGTGAGGTGCGGGAGCGCGGTGAGGGCCGCCTCTACTGCGTCCGCGAGCCGGGCCTCCTCGCCGCTCTCGGAGGGGATGTCGACGAGGGCACGGGTGAGGGTGACTACGTCGGTGGTGAGGTCGAGGGAGGTCACGCCGGCTCCTCGTGTGCGTCGTGCGCCGCGTGTCCGTCGGGCGCCTCGCGGCCGAGCTTGGAGTTCTTGATCCCGTACAGCCGGTAGATCACCAGGCCGACGGCCATCCACACGCCGAACGCGACCCACGTGTCCGTCCCCAGGCTGAACAGCATGTACGCGCAGAAGCCGACGCCCAGGATCGGCGTGACCGGCGAGAAGGGCACCCGGAAGGAGCGGGGCGCCTCGGGGCTGCGGCGGCGCAGCAGGATGACGGCCAGGTTGACCAGCATGAAGGCGAAGAGCGTGCCGATGCTGGTGGCATCGGCGAGGGCGCCCAGCGGGACGAGCGCGGCGAGCACGGCGATGAAGCCGGAGACGATGACCGTGTTCGCGCGCGGCACGCCGGTGGTGGGGTGCACCTTGGAGAACAGCGACGGTACGAGCCCGTCCCGGGACATCGCGAAGAGAATGCGGATCTGCCCGTACTGGACGGTGAGGACGACGCTGGTGGTGGCGACGACCGCGCCGATGGAGAGCAGGATCGGCCAGAGACTGCCGCCGCCCACCGACTGCACGAGTACCTCGCTCAGCGTGGCCTCGGTCCCCTCGAACTTCTGCCACGGCATGGCGCCGAGCGCGGCGACCGCGACGAGGACGTACAGCGCGGTGACGAGGACCAGGGAGAGGATGATCGCGCGAGGGAGATCGCGCTGCGGGTTCTTGGCCTCCTCGCCCGCCGTCGACGCGGCGTCGAAGCCGATGTAGGAGAAGAAGAGCGAGGCGGCGCCCGCGCTCATGCCGGCCGTGCCGAGCGGGAACAGGGGCGTGAAGTTCCCGGCGCGGAAGGCGGTGAAGGCGACCGCGCAGAACATGACCAGGGCGGCGATCTTCACGCCGACCATGAGGGTGTTGGCGACGGCGCTCTCCCGGGCGCCCCGCAGCAGCACGACCATGGCGAGGACGACAATGGCGGCAGCGGGGATGTTCAGCACACCGCCGTCACCGGGCGGCGCACTGAGGGAATCGGGCAGCGTCACCCCGACGGTCAGGTCCAGCAGCTCATTGACGTACTGGCCCCAGCCCACGGCCACGGCCGCCACGGACACCCCGTACTCCAGGATCAGACACCAGCCGCAGACCCAGGCCACGAGCTCGCCGAGGGTCGCGTAGGCGTAGCTGTACGAGGACCCGGAGCCCGGGATCATGCCGGCCAGCTCGGCGTACGACAGCGCGGAGAACAGCGCGGTCACCCCGGCGAGCACGAACGACACGACGATCGCGGGCCCGGCCTCGGGAACGGCCTCCCCGAGCACGACGAAGATCCCGGTCCCGAGCGTGGCCCCCACACTGAGCAACGTGAGCTGCCCGACCCCCATGGTCCGCCTGAGTGGACTCCCGGCAGCCTCGGCGACCAGCGCCCCAACCCCTTGCCGCCGCGTCAGCCGAGCCGCCCACCCGCCCTCTTGCCCGACATCCGCCCGCGTACGCACTGTCTCCACCGGGCCACTCCCTCCGCCGTTCCGCCATCAGTGCCCTGATGATGCGGAGGAGAGCCAGATGGACGGTGGGCGTATCGGCCAGAGTTACGGGGGTGGCTTTGTCGGGTCGGCCAAAGCCCACGTAGCTGTGGGCATGCGTGCCGCCAGGGGCGACGCCCATCCCAAAGAAAGCGGCACCCCGCAACGGCCGGGCTGCGCGACCTGCCCCGAGCCCAGCCCCGACGCCGGGCACCCAGTGAACCGGCGTCAGCGCAAGGCTGGATCGGCGTCAGCGCAGGGCGTCCGCAACCTCCCGGGCCGCGTCCACAACGCGAGGCCCGACCCGCTCGGGCACAGAGTCGGCGAGCATCACGACGCCGACGCTGCCCTCAACACCCGTCACCCCGATCAGCGGCGCCGCAGCCCCACTGGCCCCCGCCTCCAACTCCCCATGCGTAAGCGTGTACCCCGGCTCCCCCACCGGCGCCTGCCGAGCCGCAAGAATCGCCCGCCCCGCAGCCCCCCGGTCCAGCGGATGCCGGAACCCGGCGCGATACGCAACGTGGTAATCCGTCCACGTCGGCTCCACGACCGCGACGGCCAGCGCCTCGGTCCCGTCGACCAGCGTGAGATGAGCGGTGGCCCCAATGTCCTCGGCCAGCGACCGCAACGCGGGCAGCGCGGCCTCCCGTACCAACGGATGCACCTGGCGGCCCAGCCGCAGCACCCCGAGCCCGACCCGGGCCCGGCCACCCAGATCACGGCGTACCAGCGCGTGCTGCTCCAACGTGGCGAGCAACCGGTACACAACAGTCCGGTTGACACCCAGCTTGCTCGAGAGCTCGGTTACGGTCAGCCCGTGATCCGTGTCAGCGAGCAGCTTGAGGACGCGCAGTCCCCGGTCGAGCGTCTGAGAGGTCTCCGCGGTCACGACGCCCACTCCTTAGTGGTGAGGTCGACGGCCCCCTCGCGGCGGTTGCGACACCGAGTCCCGTCGGCGACGCGCTTCAGAGGCCGCCGGTCGGCTGACGACCCGAGTTCTTCCCGGGCGCGAGTCGCTTCACGGCTGCGCTCCGCGGCGGCGCTGCCACGGGGCGTGTGCGTAGCGGGACAGTAGCGAGCCGGTCCGCTCAGCGGAAGTCTCCGTCCAGAATCCGGGCGTTGGCTGGTACGGACTCTTTCTCTTTGCCCCGTTACGCACGGCACCCCACCACTGGGCGTGCACCACCCTTGCACACAGCGCACACGGCACAACACGCGCCCGTCGGAGGGGACACACGCCTGTATGACGGAGGGAACACACGCCTGTATGACGGAACGCCTGTAGGCGGGACGCCTCTGCGGCAGGACGCCTGTAGGCGGAACGCCTCTGTGGCAGGACGCCTGTAGGCGGAACGCCTCTGTGGCAGGACGCCTGTATGGCGGGAACACCCGCCCGTACGCGACGCCCGCACCCGCACCGAACGCGGGAAGGTCACACGCTCCGCGCCCCGAAGCCACCCACGCGCTCAGGCACAGCGCCCGGCGTCACCGCATCCGGGTGGCCCACTCCTGCACCTTGGCGATCCGCTGCCGCAGCTGCCCCGCCGTCGCCTCCGCGCTCGGCGGCCCCCCGCACACGCGCCGCAGCTCGGTGTGGATGACGCCGTGCGGTTTGCCGCTCTGGTGGACGTACGCGCCGACCATGGTGTTGAGCTGCTTGCGGAGCTCCAGCATCTCCTTGTGGGAGACCACGGGCCGCCGCTCGGCCGGGAGTTCGAGGAGATCGGCCTCCTCGTCCGGCTTCTTGCGGCTGTGCGCGATCTGCCGGGCCTGCCGCTTCTGCAGCAGCAGCTGAACCTGGTCGGGTTCGAGGAGTCCCGGAATCCCGAGATAGTCCTGCTCCTCTTCACTGCCCGGGTGGGCCTGCATCCCGAACTCGGCGCCGTCGTAGAGGACCCGGTCGAAGACCGCTTCCGATTCCAGCGCCTCGAAGGAGAACTGCTCCTGCTCCCCGGTGTCCTCGTCCTGCTCCCGGTTCGCCTCCTCCATCTCCTTCTCGGATTCGGCGTACGGGTCCTCCTCGCCCTCCTTCTTGGGCTTGTCGAGGACGTGGTCGCGCTCGACCTCCATCTCGTTGGCGAAGCCGAGGAGGTCGGGGACGGTCGGGAGGAAGACGGAGGCGGTCTCACCGCGCCGCCGGGACCGTACGAAACGACCGACGGCCTGGGCGAAGAAGAGGGGGGTGGAGATGGTGGTCGCGTAGACCCCCACCGCCAGCCGGGGCACGTCGACGCCCTCGGACACCATCCGCACCGCGACCATCCACCGGTCGCCGTTGTGGCTGAACTCGTCGATACGGTTCGAGGCACCCGTGTCGTCGGAGAGGACGAGGGTCGCCTTCGTGCCAGTGATCTCGCGGATGAGCTTGGCGTACGCGCGCGCCGAGTCCTGGTCGGAGGCGATGACGAGGGCACCGGCGTCCGGAATGCCCTTGCGCACCTCGGTCAGCCGCTGGTCGGCGGCGCGCAGCACACTCGGCATCCACTCGCCGCGCGGATCGAGGGCGGTACGCCAGGCCTGGCTGATGGCGTCCTTGGTCATCGGCTCGCCGAGCCGCGCCGCGATCTCGTCCCCCGCCTTCGTACGCCACCGCATATTGCCGCTGTAGGAGAGGAAGATGACGGGCCGCACGACGCCGTCGCCGAGGGCGGACCCGTATCCGTACGTGTAATCGGCGGCGGACCGCCGAATCCCGTCGTTCCCCTCCTCGTACGTCACGAAGGGGATGGGGTTGGTGTCGGACCGGAAGGGCGTACCGGTGAGCGCGAGCCGGCGGGTGGCGGGCTCGAAGGCCTCGAGGCAGGCCTCGCCCCAGGACTTGGAGTCACCGGCGTGGTGGATCTCGTCGAGGATGACGAGCGTCTTGCGCTGCTCCACCCGATTCCGATGCAGCATGGGCCGCACGCCCACACCGGCGTACGTCACGGCGACGCCCTGGTACTCCTTGCTGAGCGGACCCGCGCTGTACTCGGGATCCAGCTTGATCCCTATCCGCGCGGCCGCCTCCGCCCACTGCTTCTTCAGATGCTCGGTCGGCGCGACCACGGTCACCTGCTGCACGACATGGTGGTGCAACAGCCAGGACGCGAGCGTCAGCGCGAACGTCGTCTTACCGGCGCCGGGCGTGGCGACGGCGAGGAAGTCGCGCGGCTGCTCCTGGATGTACTTCTCCATCGCCCCCTGCTGCCAGGCGCGCAGCTTGTTGGCGGTGCCCCAGGGGGCGCGGCCGGGGAAGGCGGGTGAGAGGTGATGCGAGGAGGAGGCACTGGCGGCGGTGGTAGTCACGGTCTCCGTGGGGTGTCGAATGGAAGGGGCCGCGCACAGCGCGTCAGGTAGGGCGGTGGCGGGCGACGGGCGGGCAGCTCGGCTACGTATGACAACCGGGCCACCCTACCGGCGGCCCGGATGTGTCAACGCGCGGACGACGCCGGGTCACCCGTGGATGGGATCCACCTCACAGACCGCGCAGCCGGTCCGCGATCACCCCGATGTCGCTCTCCTCACCGGAGGCCACATCGATGACCAGGTCGTACGCCGCGTTCTGGTCGCAGGACACGAGGTCGACGCCGTTGACGGCGAGGAAGGTCGCGGCGGCGAGCCAGGCGGTCCGCTTGTTGCCGTCCACGAGGGGGTGGTTGGCGGCGATGGCGTGCAACAGCGCGGCGGCCTGCTCGTGCAAGTCCTGGTACGCGGCGACGCCGAGCATCCGGGCGCGGGGGCGGTGGACCGCCGAGGCCAGCAGCCCCGGCTCCCGGGCCTCGGGCGCGCGGCCGCCGAAGGCGACCTCCGCGAGGTCCGTCACCTCGGCGACGGTCAGGTGACGGGTGTGGGTGCCGGTCATTCGCCCAGCCTCCTCAACAGCTCGGCGTGCTCCTTCGCGAGCCGGGTGGCGAGGGCGCGGACGTGCGCGCCCTCCTCCCGCAGATACCCGCGTACGGCCGCTTGGGCGATCTCCTCCGGCAGGCGGTCCTGCGCGTCGGCGAGGTCGTCGAGCGCCTGCGCCAGGGCGGGGTCGAGGCGAAGTTCCATGCGAAGAAGCTAAAGCACGGCACCGGCCCGTTCCGACGGGTTTTACGATCACCGCTCCCGCAGCCGCGTCGTCACCCAGGCGCCCACCAGCGCCACCGCGGCCATGGGCAGGAACACGGCGGCGAAGGCGGCGGGATGCGAACCGGAGGCGGACGTGGCCGCGTCCGTGACCGTGCCACCGCCCAGCGCCGCGAAGGCCGCGCCGCCCACGGCGAGCAGCAGCACATTGGACAGCCCGTCGGAGATCTGCAGGGCGGCGGAGTTGGCGCCGGCCTCCTCGGGCGCCGAGAGGTGGAGCAGCAGCACACTGGTCGAGGCGATCACCAGACCCATGCCGAAGCAGCCGAACCCCCAGGCGACGGCGACGATCCACACGGGCACGGCGTGGATCAGCACGCTGGGCGCGGCGGCGATGGCGGCCGCCACCAGCACCATGCCGAGGAACATCAGCCGGTCCCGGTAGGGCTCCACGCGCGGCCGCGCCTGCACATACGAACCCAGCGCCCAGGTCCCGCCGCCCGCCGCGAGCGAGAACCCGGCGAGTGTCGGCGAGAGCCCCCGCTGGGTGACCAGCATGAGCGGCACGAAGGACTCGGCTGCGATGAACGACCCGGCCGCGACCCCGCGCAACAGCACCACGGACGGCAGCCCGCGCGCCGCCCGGTACGTACCGCGCGGCAGCAACCCGAGGACGGCCGGGACGAGCAGCGCGGCACCGGCGGCGGCCGGGACGAGCGACAGCCATGCCAGGTCCTGGGCGGCGTACTGGAGGAGCCCGGCGCCCAGCGAAATCCCGAGCGCCAGCCGGATACGCCGCCGGTCGAGGGGCGCGGGGACGGCCTCCCCCGCCCCTGCCGACGTACGCCGCCGTATCTGGGGCAGCGCGAGCGCCAGCGGAAAGACGACCAGGACGGGAATCCCGACGAACACCCAGCGCCAGCCCAGGTGTTCGGTCACCGCGCCCGCCGCGAGCGGGCCGACCACGGACGGAACCACCCACCCCGCCGCGAACGCCGCCATGATCGACGGCCGCAACCGCTCCGGATAGGCCCGCCCGACCACCACGTACAAGGCGACGATCACCAGCCCGCCGCCGAGCCCCTGCACGGCCCGCCCGAGGATGAACACCCACATGGACGCCGCCGTCCCGGACAGCAACAACCCCGCCGCGAACGCCCCGATCCCCGCGGTCAGCGACGCCAGCGGCCCGTCCCGGTCCGACCACTGCCCCGCGAGGACCATCCCGAACAGGCTCGTCGTGAAGTACCCCGAGAACGCGAACGCGTACAACGACACCCCGTCGAGCTCCCGCGCCGCCACGGGCATCGCCGTCCCCACGGCAGTCGCCTCGAAGGCGATCACCAGCACGACGGAGACGATCCCGACACTGAGCGCCCGGTACGGGCGGCTCAGCACACCGCCTTCCACCTCCGACGGTGCCGTCGCGACATCACTCGTTTCCAGGGCTGCCATGACTGTCAGCGTAAGGGGCGCAACTGACATTGACCCCTGTCCGGAGACGGTGATCGACTGGGCCTTTGGTCGTACGACCAGCCACGGACCCGGGCCACCGGGCGGTTCATGAACGGCGTATGGCAGTCCCATTGCAGCGCCCGCCCATCCCTTGAGCCCCGCCCGTGCCCCCGCCTACGGTCTTCTCATCAGGTTCGGAACGAGTGAGCCGTGCCGCACCTGACATTGGCCGTCCGCGTGAGCGGCGGCCAATGTGTTCGGCCGTGCGCCCGAGGGTTCAGGGACTCGCCTGCGCCGCATCCATCAGCGGGCTCCGCCCGCGGGAAGTGACGCGGGTGCGATTCCCGCCACGGCCGATGCATACGGCCGTGTGCCCGAGTGGTTCAGGGACTCGCCTGCAAAGCGAGTTACGCGGGTTCGATCCCCGCCACGGCCTCCCGATGGTGTCGGCCGTCCCCGTCCAGGGGGCGGCCGATCCGCGTGTGCGGGGCGTGCGGTCGGCGTCCGGCTACGCGTACATCGTTCCGCCCGCCTGGTCCTCGAATATCTCGGGCCAGTAGCGCCGGCCGTCGTCGCCGGGGAGGGACGGGGTCGGGTCGCAGGCGACGGGGTCGACCGTGGCGAGGGTCTGGGCCATCGTGGCGGCGAGTTGTTCGTAGGAGTCGGTCAGGTCGTGGGCCGCGTCGATCGTCTTCTCGCGGTGGAGCAGCCAGAGGGTGAAGGCGAGGGTGGAGATGTCGGAGTTGAGGGGGCGGAGGGTGAGGTCCGGCTCGCTCCAGGCGAGAACCGCGCCCGTGGTGCCGTCCACGACGAGGCTCGTGTCCTCCAGCAGATGGCCGAGGCGTATCAGACGGTCCGCGGCGGCGGGGAGTTCGTCGGCGGTGAAGTCGCCGGGGCGCTCGTCCGCGTAGTACTCACTGAGAGCCGGCAGCGGCACCTCCGTGTCCAGCTGGAAGAGGAGCCCGTCCTCGGGCAGGCCCGTCTCCCGCAGGAACCGGCGTGTCGGTTCGTGCGCGAGCGCGGACGGGAAGTCGACGTCCTCGAAGCGCATGATCTCGCCCGCGCCGAACTCCTCGTCCAGCAGCCGCTTCGGCAGGTCCAGGACGAGTCCGTCACCCGGGCCCGCGATCCGGGCCAGCGGGCGGATCAGGGCGGCCATCCGCCAGTACGCCGGCACCTCGCTGCCCGCGCCCGACTCGAAGACCGCGGTCAGACGGTCCGACGCCTCCGTGACCGCCTTCGGGCCGAACTGGCCTCGGGACGCCGTCAGTTCCTCCGTCGCGGCGGCGAAGCGCAGCAGCGCCTCCAGGGAGGGGGCGAGGGGAGACAGGTCCATCAGGGCCGGGTTCCGGTACACGTACGTCGTGGAGACCTCCCCCGTCGTCCCGTCCAGCACGATCGACTCCAGGTCCCTGTCGAGGTTCCGCAGCGCCCCTATGACGAGCTGGTCCCTCAGCTCCTCGGCGAGCTTCTCCGCGTCGCCGGCCAGGTCCGCGAGCCTTCGCAGCCCGTGCTCCCGCAGCGTGCCGAACCCCAGCAGCGCGCCGTCGGACGGCAGTCCTGGGCCCGTCAGCCAACGCCGCGTCGCCGCGTGCGTGACAAACGATTCCAGCTCGTCGTCGGTCAGTGTGATCACGCCGCCGACATCGGTGTCAGTCGTACTCATGGCTCCCCCGCGCATGTGAACGCATCGTGCTTCCCCCGGGTGGGAACACCCCGCCGCCCAGCGGCAGTTCCCCACTGACCGAGAACCATACGCCGCACCACTGACAACGCCAGAAACACGCAGGAACGGGCCGCCCACACCGGGGAAACATACGCCCCAGAACCCCCGGCCCCGGCCCGGACCACCCGCGCCCGGGCCCTGTTCTTCGCCCCCTCCGCCCCTACCCGTGGTGGCTGGTCGCGCAGTTCCCCGCGCCCCTGAACGGGGCGCGGGGAACTGCGCGATCTTTTGAGCGGGGGTCTGGGGGCGCAGCCCCCAGGTACGGGACGGGTAGGGGCGGAGGGGGCGAAAAAATCGCCCACCCCACCGAGCCCTCGACCGAGCCCTCAGCTGAGGTACACGCCACCCACGACGACCACCACGGCCGCCAACACGAACAGCAGCACCCAGAGCATCAGCTTCCCGACGCTGGGCGGAGGTTCATAGCGCGGCGGCTCGGGCTCGGGAACGCTCATGACGGCGTCACCACCGCGGCCTGGGGGCGGATGGGGAGCCGGTTGACCGGGCGACCCGTCGCCGCGCGGACGGCGGACGCGACCGCCGCCGGGCACGTCACGACCGGCACCGCGCTGACCGCCTTCGCGCCGAAGGGAGCGACCACGTCACGTTCCTCGACCAGTTTGACGATGCGGATGTCGGGGGCGTCCAGCGCGGTGGGGAGGGCGTACCCGGTGAGGTCGGGGTGGCGGACCAGGCCGCGGGCCGTGCGCAGGTTCTCCGTCAGCGCGGCGCCGACGCCCTGGGTGACGCCTGCCTCGATCCGGGCGGTGAGCTGCGCCGGGTTGAGGATCCGGCCCACGTCCTGGGCGAGGGCGAGTTCCACGACACGGACCGAGCCGAGCTCGATGTCGACGTCCACCACCGCGCGGATCGCGCAGAAAGCCAGGCCCACGAAGGCGTCGCCCTGCCCGGCGGCGTCCAGGGGTTCCGTCGGATGCGGGCGGCACTGCGCGGTGGCCCACAACTCCTTGCCGTCCATCGCCTCGGTGACAGTCGTCGACAGCACACCGTCGTACGACGTGATCTTGCCGTCCGTGATCTGCAGCAGCTCCGTGGACATGCCGAACTTGTGCGCCAAGGGCTGGAGCAGTTGTGTGCGGACCATTTTCGCGGCCCGCTCCACCGCGCCGCCCGACACCCATGTGTGACGGCCGCGGCAACTCGCGCCCGCCGGCGGCTGGTCGGTGTCGACCGGCGCCACGTGCACCTCGTCGATGCCGAGCGTCTCCTGGACGATCTGCCGGGCCAGCGTGGTGAAGCCCTGGCCGGTCTCGACGGCCGCGCAGAGCACCGTGGCGACGCCGTCGTGGACCTTCACCGTGGCCGTCGAGACCTCGTCCGCACCCTCGGAGCCGAGCATGTGGACCATGCCGACGCCGTAGCCGACACCACGGCGTACGGCACCCGGTTCGCCCGCGCCCTCGGGGCCCCCGGGCAGCAGCCACTCGTCCTCGGGCGT
Organism: Streptomyces sp. NPDC027189; assembly: GCF_055566975.1. Taxonomy (NCBI): domain Bacteria; kingdom Bacillati; phylum Actinomycetota; class Actinomycetes; order Kitasatosporales; family Streptomycetaceae; genus Streptomyces; species Streptomyces sp. NPDC027189. Next base: position 126,530 of record NZ_JBVHRI010000013.1, on the reverse strand, counting down.
GTCCTTGGGGAGGGCGGGAAGCGGGAAGTCCCGCACGGCTTGCAGGAGTTCGGCGACCGGAGCCGGGCACGTCACCGTCTGGCCCGTCGGCAGCACATCCCCCGTGGCCATCGCGTTGCGCAGGCGCAGTTCCGCCGGGTCGATGCCGAGCTTCTTCGCCAGCTTGTCCATCTGCGCCTCGTAGGCGGCGCACACCTGCATGGCGCCCTCGCCGCGTACGTGGCCGGAGGGCGGGTTGTTGGTGCGTACGGCCCAGCCCTCGATGAAGGCGTTCGGGACGACGTAAGGGCCGCAGGCGAAGGAGACGGCGGCGGCCAGCGACTCGGCGGAGGTGTCCGCGTAGGCGCCCGCGTCGAGCAGGATCTGCGCCTCGATCTTCACCAACTTGCCATCGGCGTCCGCGTGGTGGCGGTAGCGCAGCAAAGTGGGGTGCCGGTGGGCGTGGCCCAGGAAGGACTCCTCGCGCGTAGCGGTGAGCTTCACCGGGCAGCCGGTCTTCAGGGCCAGCAGGCCGAGCGGGAGCTGGAAGCCCTGGTCCTCGCGGTCGGCGGTGGCGCCGGGGACGCCGGTGACGACGACCTTCACGCGCTCGGGTTCCAGGCCGTAGCAGGCGGCGGCCGTGTCACGGTCGGTGTGCGGGTCGGTGGAGGCGATGTAGAGCTCGACCCCACCGTCGGGACGGGGCACGGCGAGGCCGGCCTCGGCGCCGATGGGGGCCGGGTCCTGGCGGCCGATGCGGTACTGGCCCTCGACGACGATCTCGCCGGCCGCGGCCGGGTTGCCGTGGCGCAGCGGGATGTGCCGGATCAGGTTGCCGTCGGGGTGCAGGGGTTCGGCCTCGAAGGCCTGCTCCGGGTCGGTCACCGCGTCGAGTACTTCGTACTCGACGATGACGGCGGCCGCGGCCATGCGCGCGGTGTCCGGGTGGTCGGCGGCGACGGCCGCGATGGGCTCCCCGTGGTGGCGTACGACCTCGGAGGCGAACACCGGGCGGTCCGCCCTGCCGCGGCCGTGCAGCGCGCTGCCGGGCACGTCCTCGTGGGTGATGACCGCCCGGACGCCGGGCATCTCGCGCGCGTGGCTGGTGTCGATGGACACGATGCGCGCGTGCGGGTGGGGCGACCTGAGCACGGCGGCCCACAGCAGGCCCTCGGCCCACAGGTCGGCCGCGTACGGGAAGGTGCCCTCGGTCTTGGCGCGGGCGTCGGCGGCGGGCAGCGAGACGCCGAGCCCGTGCGGCACGGGCTCGGGGCCGGTCTCGGGTGCCGCCGGTGTCGCGGTCGCGGCTTCGTTGCTCACGCCTGGCCTCCGTCCTGGCCGTACGGCTGCTCATGCGGCGCTTGGGGATCGTACGGAGCGGTGTCCTCGTACGCCGACGGGTGGACGCCGCCCGCGCCGGGGCCCGCCTGGTGCGGGATGCGTGCCTCGTCCGCGTCCGGCGCGGCTTCGGCGGCGGCCGCGGAGTGCGCCTCGCGTTCGGCGACGACCTCGCGCACGGCGTCCAGGACCCCGCGGTAGCCGGAGCAGCGGCACAGGTTGCCGCAGAGCGCCTGGCGGGTCTCCAGCTCGGTCGGCGCGGGGTTGCCCTCGAGGAGGTCGTGCACGGTCATCGCCATGCCCGGTACGCAGAAACCGCACTGCACGGCGCCGCACTTGGCGAGCGCCCGCTGCACGTCGGAGGGCTGCCCGTCGGCGGCCAGGCCCTCGACGGTGCGCACCTCGCTGCCGGCGGCGGTGACGGCGGGCACCAGGCAGCACGCCACGAGCCGTCCGTCGACCTGCACGTTGCAGGCGCCGCACTCGCCCTGCGAGCAGCCGTCCTTGGCGCCCGCGAGGCCGAGCCGCTCGCGCAGCACGTAGAGCAGCGATTCGCCGATCCAGGCGTCGGTCACGGGACGGTCGGCGCCGTTGACGCGCAGGACGTACGAGGCGAGGGGGTGCTCGTCGTGCGGGGCCGAGGCGGGGGTGTCCGCGTCCCGTGCCTCCTCGGCGACGGCGCTCTCGGAGGTCTCCGGGGCTTCGCGATCCTCGGGTGCCGGGTCCGGTTCGGGTGCCTGTGCAGGCTCGCCGGCCACGGGCCCGGGCCCGGCGACCGGCTCGGGAGCCCCGTGGACGGGCCCGGCGGCCTGCTGGGCGGCCTGCGCGGGCGATTCCGTATGCGACTGCGCCGGAGGCTCCGCGGGAGCCTCAGCGGCCGTTTTCTCCGGCTCGGCGAACCACGCCTGTCCGATGGCCTCCGTCGCCCAGGGAGCGGCCGCGCCGCCGGGGAGCGTGGCGGGCGGTGTTCCACCCCACTGTTCGACGAGCGCCGATGTGGTGAACTCGCCCGATTCGTCCGGAAGATCACCACCGGCGACCGGAATCGACCACTGCCCGGTCACGTCATGCCCGGAGTGCGCCGAATATCCGGAGGGTTCCGAGTGCCCGGAATGCCCATCGGTGGTGGCTTCTTGTGCGACCGCCTGACCGAAGTCCCACTGCCCGGTGGCTCCCGGGTGGTACGAGAACCGGTCGTTCGCGCCCTGCTGCGGCTCGCCCGCCTGGGGCGCGGCGTTCGGATCCGGCCACTGGACGGCCTCGGCGGGCACCGCCCAGGTGCCGGTGGCCGCCGGGTCCGTCGCCCCGGGCGCCGTGGGCGCGACCGTGATCTGCGGGGGCACGTAACCGTGCCCGGGCGCCGCGAGCGGGCTGTCCCGGTCGGCGAGGAGGGCGTCGATACCGCCTTCGGGGAGCTGGACGAAGGCGGTCGCGCTGTCGTCGTAGTCGCCCTGGGGCAGCGGATCCCATCGGCCGCCGCTCTGCGGAGTGCCCTCTCCGTGCTGGTCGTCGGTCACGACAGTGCCCTCCCCAGTGCTCGTCGGGCCAGCGCGGCGACGGTGCGCCGCAGGTGCAGTACGGCGGGTGGAAGCGGTTGCACGGAGCCGTCCTCGGCCGGGACGGGGTCGGGGATGCAGGCCGCGGCGACGTACTCCCCGAAGGCGTTCAGCGCCTCGGGCACGAGCGTCCGCTCCCCGTCCCAGTCGATGAGCTGGGCGACCCACGCCTCGGCGTCCAGCGGCCGCAGCGGCATCGGCGCTATGGCCCCGACGGCGCACCGCACTCCGCGCCGAGCGGGGTCGAGGACGAGCGCCACGGACGCGATCGCGCGCCCGGGCCCCGTGCGTCCGGTCGCCTTCAGGAAGACCTGCGGCGCGTGCAGCAGCGGCACGCGCACGTAGCCGATGAGTTCGCCGCCGCGGAGCATTTCCACGCCCGCGAGCAGGTGCGAGACAGGGATCTCGCGGCGGGCTCCGCCCGGGCCCGCGATGATCAACGTGGCCTCCAGGGCGGCCAGTACGGGCAGCGCGTCCCCCGTAGGGGCTGCCGAAGCGATGTTGCCGCCCAGGGTGCCCGCGTTGCGGATCTGCGGCGGTCCGGCCGCGCGCGCGGCGGCGGCCAGCGCCGGGATGAGGGCCGCGAAGTCGGGGCGCCCCATACGGGCGTGGGTGAGGCCCGTCCCGAGCAGCGCGTGGCCGTCCTGGTACTGCCAGCCGCGGATCTCGCTGATCCGGCCGAGGCCGACCAGCGCGGCGGGCCGCAGCTGTCCGGAGTTGACCGCGGCCATGAGGTCGGTGCCGCCGGCCACCGGGACGGCGGCGGGCATGGCGGCCAGCGCCGCCACTGCCTCGTCCAGAGAGGCGGGCAGCGTCACGGCCTGCGCCGCCTGCGGTGCGTGCGTGGTCAAACCGGCTGCCCCTTCCCGCTGCCCCACCTGGTCCCACCTGTGCTGCCGTACGGTACGTGCTGACAGGGCGGACGTGGCAACTCTGGCACATCTTCCCCGACCGCCGACGCGGGGGTCCGCTAGGAGGCATTCGCCCCTCTCACCAGGGAGATGGTCCGTTTTGGCACGGCATCACCGGTGAGAGTGAATTGCCACTCTTCGGTGACCCTTGGGTGCCTTTTGCCTTGTGAGGCGACCGTGGCAGGGTGAACACGACGGGACACACCGGTTGGGAGTCACCTCACACGTTTGGGGGCGCCCCCTCGATCGGGCGTCCGAGCACACCGGGTCGCTTCTGCCACGGCAGCGGTCCCGCGGGCGGGCGATAGGCCACTCCCAGGGCGTCAAGTCGCGCGTAGTGGGCGGTCATCCGGCGCTCGAAGTCCGCGAAGTCCCGTTCGGCGGAGGCGGGCAGGGCGCTCCAGGCGACCTCGGCGAAGGCGGCGAGCCGGGGGTACGTCTGGTAGTCCACGCGCGTGTGGTCCTCCATCACCTCGGTCCACACATTGGCCTGAGTACCCAGCACATGCCGTGCCTCCGCCTCGGTGAGCTGCGGCGGCACCGGCTCGAAGCGGTAGACGTCCTCCAGGGTGCGGACATAGCCGATGGGCACCGGTTCGTCCTCGCCCGCGTGCTGACGATGGTCCAAGTACACCTGCTGCTCGGGGCACATGACGACGTCGTGGCCCGCGCGGGCGGCCGTGATGCCGCCCTGGTAGCCGCGCCACGAGGACACGGCCGCGCCGTCCGCGAGCCCGCCCTCCAGGATCTCGTCCCAGCCGATCAACCGACGCCCGTGCGATGAGAGCCAGTTGTCGAAGTGCCGGATGAACCAGGACTGCAACTCGTCCTCGTCCGCGAGCCCGAGTTCCTTGATGCGCGCCTGGGCCGTCGGCGACTGCTTCCACTGGTCCTTGGCGCACTCGTCGCCGCCGATGTGGACGAACCCCGAGAACGGCGCGGCGTCCGCCGGGAAGAGCTCCAGGAGTTCCTCGAACACCCCCTCGTAGAAGCGCAGGGTGTTGTCAGTGGGGGCAAGTACGTTTTTGGAGACGCCCCAGTTGTCCCAGACGGTCAAGGAGGTCGTGTCGATGACGTCGGTGTTGCCCAGTTCCGGATACGCGGCGATGGCGGCCTGCGAGTGGCCCGGGATGTCGATTTCGGGGACGACGCTGATATGCCGCTCGGCGGCGTACGCGACGATCTCGCGGATGTCGTCCTGCGTGTAGAAGCCCCCGTGCGGCTTCTCCTCCCACAGCGGAGAGGCGCGATGGCCGAATTTCGTGCGCGCCCGCCAGGATCCGACCTCCGTCAGCTTCGGGTAGCGCTTGATCTGGACACGCCATCCCTGGTCGTCGGTGAGGTGGAAGTGGAAGACGTTGAGTTTGTGCGCGGCCAGGAGGTCGAGATGGCGGAGGACTCCGTCCTTGGGCATGAAGTGACGGGCGACGTCGAGCATCAGGCCGCGCCAGCGGAATCGGGGCGCGTCCTCGATGGTCACCATCGGAAGTTCCCAGTCCCGTCCCGGCCGCACCGGAGCCCGTCGGTACGCGTCGGGGCCGAGCAGCTGCCGGAAGGTCTGGGCACCCCAGAAGACTCCGGCGGCGCTGCCTCCCTCGATGCGACGCGCGGACCCGTCGACGACGAGGCGATAGCCCTCGGGGGCGAGCTCCGGATCGATGGCGAGGACGATGCGGTTGTCGGTGTCCTGGCCGTCGGCCAGCGGAAACCCGGTGGCCGCGCCCAGCGTGGAGCGCAGCCAGCGCGCCACGCCCCCGGTGCCCGGCCGCGCCTCGATCGTCGTCTCCGCGTCCAGGCTCTCGTACCCCGGGGCGGGCGGTGACCAGTTGAGCTCCCGGGGCGCCGGAATCAGCTGCATGTCCGTCATGCCATCAGTCCTTTACCGCTAGTCCTTTACCGCTCCGCCGAGGCCGGAGACCAGTCGTCGCTGTACGAGTACGAAGAAGATCAGCACCGGAATCGTCATCACGGTGGAGGCCGCCATCACCCCGCCCCAGTCGGGCTCGTCCGGCTTGTAGAAGACGAGAAGGGCCATCGGCAGGGTGGACTGCGAGGTGTCGCTGATGATGAAGGACTTGGCGAACAGGAAGTCGTTCCAGGCCGAGATGAAGGAAAACACGCTCGTGGCCACAAGGCCCGGGAAGACCAGGGGGAACAGAATCTGCCAGAGGAATCGCGCCCGGCTCGCCCCGTCGATGTACGCGGCCTCCTCCAGCGCGTCCGGCACGGCCTTTACGAAACCCCGCAGCATCCAGATCGCGAAGGGCAGCGAGAAGGCGATGTGCGGCAGGATCAGCGAGCCCAGCGTGTTCAGCTGACCGAAGTCCCGCATGAGGAAGAAGAGGGGGATCGTCAGAGCCTCGACGGGCACCATCTGCGCGACCAGGAACATGATCAGCAGGGTGGTCCGGAAACGGAAGCGGAATCGTGTCACGGCCGTCGCCGCGAGAAACGCGATCAGCGCCGAGACGACGACCACGGAGCCCGCTACGACAAGGCTGTTGAGGAAGTACCGGCCGAATTCCTGCTGTCCGAAGACGCGCCGGAAGGAATCCAGGGAGGGCGAAAGCGTCCAGGGGCGGGGCTCGGTCGACTCGACCTCTCCGGCCGGTTTGAAGGCGCTGAGCACCATCCAGTAGAGGGGAAGGGCGACGACGGCCGCGATCAGCAGCGCGGACGCCTCGGCGGCCAGCAGCCATGGACGCCGTACGACACCCCGTAGGAAGTTCACCGTCGGGAAGCTCACAGTTCCTCCCCCTGTCTGCGCAGCAGCCGCAGATAGACCAATGTGACCGCCAGCAGAATCACCAGCATCACCACGCCGATCGCCGAGCCGAGGCTGTACTGGGAGGCGGCGAACGCCTTCTGGTACGCGTACACGTTGAGCACGAGGTTCTGCCCGGCGATGCCACCGCCGTTCGTCATCACGTAGATCTGTGTGAAGACCTTGAAGTCCCAGATGACCGACTGGATGGTGACGACCACCAGGATCGGCCGGAGCATCGGCGCGAGCACCGAGCGCCAGATCCGCCACTGCGAGGCACCGTCCAGGGCCGCCGCCTCCAGCACCTCACCCGGTACGGCGCGGATCCCTGCGTACACCGTCACCATCACGAACGGAAAGGAGCACCACACCACTTCGAGCAGCACGAGCGCGAAGGCGCTGTAACGCCCGTACGTCCATGAGTGGTCGCCGATCCCGAGGACCCGGTTGGCGGGGCCGAAGTCGGGGTCGAAGAGGAACAGCCAGACCGTGGAGCCGGTGACGGCCGGGGTGGCCCAGGCGCCGAGCGCGGCCAGCATCAGCGCGAGACGCGGTACGGCCCGCACGCGCGTGAGGAGCACCGCGAGCGCGCAGCCGACGGCCAGGGTGGAGACCACGCAGGCCGCCGCGAACACCAGCGTCGCGAGGAGCACCTGCCAGAACTGGTCGTCGGCGAAGAGCGTCGTGTAGTTGCCGAAGCCCTCGAAGGTGGTCGGCTCACCGCCGCTGACCTGGGCCTGGGTGTAGTGCAGGAACGAGATCAGGCCGAGCTGGTAGATGGGGTAGACGAGCAGGCCGCCGAGGACGAGGAGGGCGGGCGCGAGGTAGAGCCAAGGGGTCCAACCGGCCCGGGTGCGGCGGAACTTACCGGGGCCGAGGCGGGGATGGGCGGTCCCGCGACGGAGGTTGCCGGTCCCGGGCCCGGATCTGCCGGGCCCGGCGGGGTGCCCGGGCACCCCCTGGGCGGCCGCGGGCAGCAGGTCGCGCACGGGCGCGCCGCCGCTCCGCGGCGCCGGAGGACCCGCCGCCACCTGGCCGGACGCGGCCGCGTCGGGCTCACCGGAGCGGCCCGCGCCGTAGCTGGAGCCGGAGCTGGAGCCGGAGCCGCTGCCCGCGCCGGAGTCGGATCCAGTGCCGGGTTCGAATCCGGCGCCAGGGTCGGATCCGGTGCCGGCCGCGGAGTCGGATCCGGTGCCAGAGCCGGACCCGCGGCCGACGTCGGAGTCAGTGCCCGAGTCGCCCTCGGGCGGGATGCCCGTCGACGCTGCGCGCTTCTTCATCGGCTTCACCCAGCGGAGCTGAACGCGTCGTTCATCTTCTTCGCCGCGTCCTTCGAAGCCGCCACCACGTCCTTCTTGCCGCTGACGATCTCCTGAAACATCGTCGGCAGCACGAGCGAGGCGTCGATCTGCGCCCAGGCGGGCGACGCGGGCACGAACTTGGCGCCCGCGGCGAGCGTCTTCACGAAGGGGGCGACGAACGTTTCCTTCTCGGCGACGTCGTCGCGCACGTCGCCGTACGTCGGCAGGAAGCCCATCGCGTCGAAGAGCTCTCTCTGGGTCTTCTTCGACGCCAGCTGCTTCATCAGGTCGACCGCGAGCGTGCGGTGCGAGGTGCTCTTCAGAACGCCGATGTTGTTGCCGCCCGCGAACGCCGGGGCGATCTCGCCCGCCTTCAGACCCGGCAGCGGTACGACCGCGTACTTGCCCTTGACCTTCCCGGCCTCGATCGCCGCATGGCTGAAGTCACCGCCGATGGCCATGCCCGCCTTGCCCGAGGCGAAGGCGGTCACCGTGTCGTTGCCGCCCATGCCCGCGCACTTGGCAGCCGGACAGTTGTCGTCGCCGAAGAGCGAGGTGTAGGCGTTGATGCCCTTCTGTGCGTCCGCGCTGTCGATGGTGGAGGCGTACGAACCGCCCTTGCCCTCGGCGAGTTCACCACCGTTGGACCAGATGAACGGCATCGCGCCGTAGGTGTAGGCACCGCCGACCGCGAGACCGTACAGGTCGGGCTTCGCCGCGTGGATCTTCCGGGCGGTATCGGCCAACTCGGCCTGGGTCTTCGGGACTTCGAGGCCCAGTCCCTTGAGGACGTCGGTGCGGTAGTAGAGGGCGCGTACGCCGACGAAGTACGGGGCGCCGTAGATCCTGCCGTCCACCGTCACCGACTGCCTGGCCGTCGGGTCGGTGTCCTTGGCCTCGTTCCAGTCGGTGAACTCCTTGGTGACGTCGGCGAGTCCGCCGTCCTTCACGTAGCCGGCCGTGTCCGTGTTGCCGTACTCGATGACGTCCGGGGCGCTCTTGGGGTCGTTGAAGGCGGCCTTGATGCGCTGGGCGCGGGTCTCCACGGGGATGTATTCGACGGTGACCTTGGTGCCCTTGTGGGCCTTCTTGAAGGTGTCGAGCGCCGCGTCGACGACCTTCTGCTTCGGCGCGTTGTTGACCTCCTGGAAGAGCCAGACGCGCAGAGTGCCGGTCTTCTCGTCCTTGCCGGAGGAGGAGTTGTCGGAGGTCTGGGGGGCGCAGGCGGTGGCGACGACAAGGGCCGCGAGGGCGGCGGCGGTTCGGACAGGGAGCTTCGCAGAGAGCTTCATCGAGCATCCTCCGGTGGGGGTGCGTTGCAACATGCGCAATGGCGGTTTTGCTCTGCACAACACTCCGGAGGCTATGGAGTACATGAACATGCCCACAAGAGGTCTCAACCACTCTGTGACCACGGGACGCACTCCGTGCAACGGTCACACCATCGGCGGCCCTGTCGCGACGCAACGGTCAGGCGTCGGTGACCTGCTCCCCGGCCCCCCGGTCCGCCTTCGTCTCGGCCTCCTCCGGCCCCGGAAGGAACGGTACGGACACCAGGCAGAACAGCCCCCACACAACGGTCGACGTGAGCAGCACCTGCCATGTCTCCCGCGGCGCGTCCCCGAGCGTCAGCAGCAGGACGCCCCCGCCGAGCCCGCCGGCGGCGACGAGATGGACCCGCACCGCGAGACTCGGCACGAACACCTCACGCAGGAAGCGCTCCCCGTACCAGAGACGTACGGTGCGCCGTGCGAGCATCGGCACCACGCAGGCGCCGACCAGCACCGCCGGCACGGCGAACGACGCGGGCAACGGGCTCCCGAACTTCCCGAACTGGGCGAGCGCTCCGGTGCCAAAGCCCACCGCGAACCCCCAGGGAGCCGCGGCAAGACCGGCCCGCCCGCGTGCCGCGCGGCCCCCTCCGCCGTACCGCTCATCGTTCGCGGCCCGTATCTCGGCGATGCGCTCGCGCCAGGTGAGGCCGGCCCGACTGGGCGCCACCACACACAGCAGAACCACCCCCATCGGAACGATGCGCAACAGCTGGAGCACGTTCTCGACACCGTCCGACCAGTCACGCACCAGCAGCAGCGTGCCGGAGAGCAGCACCGGCACGAGCATGAGGAGCAGCCACGGACTGTGCCGCCCCGGCATCCGCATCGCACGGCGACCGCCCAGCTCTTTGGCGCGCTTCGCTTCCTGTCTGGACTCTCGGCCGCCGCCCAGCGTTCTGTTCAGGGCCACGGCCAACGCCCGATGCGCCGCCGCCTCCTCCGGCGCCAGCGCCACGGCCGTACGGCCGGCGGCGACCGATTCCTTCCACCGCCGCAGTTGACCGGCGGCATCGGCGAGGGCGAGATGCCCCTGCCAGCAGTCCGGAGCGAGCGCGACCGCCCGCCGGGCCAACGGCAAGGCCGCCTGCGGATCCCGGAGTTCCACCAGCACCAGCGCGGCCAGGCTCAATTCCTCCGCGCTCTCCGGCTCCGCCCGCTCCACCAGCGCCCGGCTCTCGCGGTACTTCCGCGCCTCCGCCAGCTCCCGCGCCCGCAGCAACAACTCCACGCCCCACCCCCGGGTACGACAAGACCGCGGCGCCCCTGACCTGGGGCACCGCGGCCGTGCTCGGTCTACGCGGCCTACTGCGCCGGGCGACCCGGGGGCGTTACTTCTTGTCGCCGCCCTTGCCGTCCTTGCCCTTGTCGCCGCCGGCACCCATGGACTCGTAGATCTCCTTGCACATGGGGCACACGGGGTACTTCTTCGGGTCACGGCCCGGGACCCACACCTTGCCGCAGAGGGCCACGACGGGCGTGCCGTCGAGGGCGCTCGCCATGATCTTGTCCTTCTGGACATAGTGGGCGAAGCGCTCGTGGTCCCCGTCGCCGTGCGACACCTGCGGCGTCGGCTCTACGAGGGTCCCCGTCCCCGTGCCTCGCTGGGGCTGGGTCTCAGGCTCAAGAGTGCTCATGAGTGCAAGGGTACTGAAGCCCGCGCGCATCAGTTGAGCGACGGGTCGTCCGGATACGTCGCCACCATCGCCAGCTCATTGCGCTGGCGGCGCAAGACCTCGCGCCAGAGCCGTTCGGGTGACGGGGAGGAGACGTCTCCGGGTTCGGACTCGACGACGTACCAGGCGCCCTCGACCAGTTCGTCCTCCAGCTGACCCGGGCCCCAGCCCGCGTACCCGGCGAAGATTCTCAGTGAGCCGAGGGCCGAGGCGAGGATCTCGGGCGGGGCCTCCAGGTCGACGAGGCCGATCGCACCGTGCACACGCCGCCAGCCGAGGGGCGCGCGTTCACTGGACGCGCCGCCCGGGATGACCGCGACGCCCAGCGCCGAGTCCAGCGACACCGGGCCGCCTTGGAAGACGACGCCGGGCTCGCCGGCCAGGTCCGCCCAGGCCTCCAGGATGTCGCCGACGTCCACCGGTGTGGGCCGGTTGAGGACGACGCCCAGGGAGCCCTCCTCGTCGTGGTCGAGGAGCAGCACCACCGCGCGATCGAAGTTCGGGTCCGCCAGGGCGGGCGTGGCCACGAGCAGCCGCCCTGTGAGCGAGGACACCTCGGTCATGCCAGACATGATCCCGCATCTTCCCTTCATGTGGGGAGGCAATGCCGGTACGGGAGTGAATGCAGCTCAGGGCGCAAAGAAGCGACCCCCGCGCACGCCCGAACCGGTGACCCCGTGTGCCCGATTCGGAACGGTTCGTGTTGTGGCAAAGCTATGACGTAGCTGGGTGGTACTTGGGCTTACTGAAGGGGGGTGGGCGGCTATTACCCTTGCTCATCGGCTCCCGCAAACCGGCTTGCCGACGACTCGAACCTGCCCAACTCACCGGAACGCGAGATACATGACCGTCAACGACGATGTCCTGCTTGTCCACGGCGGAACCCCGCTTGAGGGCGAGATCCGTGTCCGCGGTGCGAAGAATCTCGTACCCAAGGCCATGGTCGCCGCCCTGCTGGGCAGCGCGCCGAGCCGGCTGCGCAATGTCCCCGACATCCGCGACGTGCGCGTCGTACGCGGTCTGCTGCAGCTGCACGGTGTGACGGTCCGTCCGGGTGAGGAGCCGGGTGAGCTGGTGCTCGACCCGTCGCACGTCGAGAGCGCGAACGTCGCCGACATCGATGCCCACGCGGGTTCGTCGCGCATCCCGATTCTGTTCTGTGGCCCGCTGTTGCACCGTTTGGGGCACGCGTTCATCCCGGGGCTCGGTGGCTGCGACATCGGCGGGCGGCCGATCGACTTCCACTTCGAGGTGCTGCGGCAGTTCGGCGCGAAGATCGAGAAGCGGGCGGACGGCCAGTACCTGGAGGCCCCGCAGCGGCTGCGCGGCACCAAGATCCGGCTGCCGTACCCGTCCGTCGGCGCCACCGAGCAGGTGCTGCTGACGGCCGTTCTGGCCGAGGGCGTCACCGAGCTCGCCAACGCCGCCGTGGAGCCCGAGATCGAGGACCTCATCTGCGTCCTGCAGAAGATGGGCGCGATCATCGCCATGGACACCGACCGGACGATCCGCATCACGGGTGTGGACAGCCTCGGCGGTTACACCCACGCGGCCCTCCCGGACCGCCTGGAGGCCGCCTCCTGGGCCTCCGCGGCGCTGGCGACCGAAGGCAACATCTACGTCCGCGGCGCCCAGCAGCGCTCGATGATGACGTTCCTGAACACCTACCGCAAGGTGGGCGGCGCCTTCGAGATCGACGACGAGGGCATCCGCTTCTGGCACCCGGGCAGCCAGCTCAAGTCGATCGCCCTGGAGACGGACGTCCACCCCGGCTTCCAGACCGACTGGCAGCAGCCGCTCGTCGTCGCCCTCACGCAGGCGACCGGCCTCTCGATCATCCACGAGACGGTGTACGAGTCCCGCCTGGGCTTCACCTCCGCGCTCAACCAGATGGGCGCGCACATCCAGCTCTACCGCGAGTGCCTCGGCGGCTCGAACTGCCGCTTCGGCCAGCGCAACTTCCTGCACTCGGCCGTCGTTTCGGGCCCGACGAAGCTCCAGGGCGCCGACCTGGTCATCCCCGACCTCCGCGGCGGCTTCTCGTACCTGATCGCCGCCCTCGCGGCCCAGGGCACCTCCCGGGTCCACGGCATCGACCTCATCAACCGCGGCTACGAGAACTTCATGGAGAAGCTCGTGGAGCTCGGTGCGAAGGTGGAGCTGCCGGGCAAGGCACTCGGATAACAGCAGTCGCTTCACCCCCGGCCCGGGGGCAGCGCCGCTCCCGGCTGGGGGCCGGGGGTTACCCCCCGGATAGACACAGCATGGAGAAGCTCGTGGAGCTCGGCGCGAAGGTGGAGCTGCCGGGCAAGGCGCTCGGGTAACAGCGGCAGTCGTACGTACGACGATGGGGCGGCCCCCGGTGAAGGGGGCCGCCCCATTGGCGTTACTGGCGCCTCGTACGCGTCCCGTGGCGTACGGGAACGTACAGGTGGGCTTACTTGCCCTTGGCGGCTTCCTTGAGCTTGGAGCCCGCGGAGACCTTCACGCTGTAGCCGGCCGGGATCTGGATCGGGTCGCCGGTCTGCGGGTTGCGCGCGGTGCGAGCGGCACGGTGGGTGCGCTCGAAGGTCAGGAAGCCGGGGATGGTGACCTTCTCGTCGCCCTTGGCGACGATCTCGCCGACGGTCTCGGCGAACGCGGCCAGAACGGCGTCGGCGTCCTTGCGGGTCACCTCGGCGCGGTCGGCCAGCGCGGCCACCAGCTCACTGCGGTTCATGTTGTTACTCCCGTGTTCTTCTTGCCGTTGAGGCGTGCCACGCGGCGGAGCCGCATATTGGGCACAGCGGAGTCGATGCTGCCAGGGTCCTCGGTCGGTCCCCGGACCCGGGTCCGTAGCCAGACCCTCGCGCCCGAAGACGCATCCTGCCCCCACCTGCGGCGGGAAAGCCAATCCGGCACCCCTGGGAGTCACACGAACACCCTTGGGAGTCACACGAAAAGGCCCTGCAGAGGCCTGGGCAGGGCTGAGCCTGGCCGCCACCCTAAAGGCGGCCACAGGTCCCGCGTCCACGACGCGCCGGGATCCGGCGCGGTCGTGGCACCCGTCACAGCCGCGGCACGGCCGCGCTCACACGGTCGTGTTGTCCGCTTCCGTCACCCCCGCCGCCCGCGCGGCGTTGCGCACCGCTCCGGCGACCGCGCCCGCGACCTTGTCGTTGAAGACGCTGGGGATGATGTAGTTCGGGTTGAGCTCGTCCTCGGTCACCACGTCCGCGAGGGCGGTCGCGGCGGCCAGCATCATCTCCGTGTTGACCGTACGCGACTGGGCGTCCAGGAGGCCACGGAAGACGCCCGGAAAGACCAGGACGTTGTTGATCTGGTTGGGGAAGTCGGAGCGGCCGGTGGCGACAACTGCCGCCGTCTGGCGGGCGATTGCCGGGTCGACCTCGGGGTCGGGGTTCGCGAGCGCGAACACGATGGCTTCGTCGGCCATGGCGGCCACGTCATCGCCGTCGAGCACGTTCGGAGCGGAGACGCCGATGAAGACGTCGGCGCCGCGCACGGCCTCCTTCAACGTGCCGGTGAGGCCCTCGGGGTTGGTGTTGTCGGCGATCCAGCGCAGCGCCGAGTCCGGGGTGGCGTCCACCAGGTCGGCGCGGTCGGCGTGCACGACGCCGTGGATGTCGGCGACGACGGCGTTCTTGACGCCCGCGGCGAGGAGCAGCTTGAGGATGGCCGTACCGGCCGCGCCCGCGCCGGACATGACGACGCGAATGTCGCCGATCGCCTTGCCGGCCACGCGAAGTGCGTTGGTCAGGGCGGCGAGTACGACGATCGCGGTGCCGTGCTGGTCGTCGTGGAAGACCGGGATGTCGAGGGCTTCACGCAGCCGCGCCTCGATCTCGAAGCAGCGCGGCGCGGAGATGTCCTCCAGGTTGATGCCCGCGAAGCCGGGGGCGATCGCCTTCACGATCTCGACGATCGCGTCGGTGTCCTGGGTGTCCAGGCACAGCGGCCAGGCGTCGATGCCGGCGAAGCGCTTGAAGAGGGCCGCCTTGCCCTCCATGACGGGGAGGGCGGCCTTGGGCCCGATGTTTCCGAGACCCAGCACGGCCGAGCCGTCCGTCACGACCGCAACGGAGTTGCGCTTGATGGTCAGACGGCGGGCGTCCTCGGGGTTCTCGGCGATCGCCATGCACACCCGGGCCACACCCGGGGTGTAGATCATGGACAGGTCGTCACGGTTGCGGATCGGATGCTTGGACTGCATCTCGATCTTGCCGCCGAGGTGCATGAGGAACGTACGGTCGGAGACCTTGCCGAGCGTGACGCCCTCGATGCCGCGCAGCTGCTGGACGATCTCGTCGGCGTGGGCCGTGGAGGTCGCGGCGATGGTGACGTCGATCCGGAGCTTCTCGTGGCCGGAGGCGGTCACGTCGAGGCCGGTCACCGAGCCTCCGTGGGACTCTACGGCCGTGGTGATCTGGGACACCGCGGTTCCGCTCGCGGGCACCTCCAGCCGGACCGTAATCGAGTAGGAGACGCTGGGCGCCGTTGCCATGGCCGACTTCCTCTGCTTTCACCGTGTCGCTGGTATGCCGTCCGATCGTCGCACCTACCGTCGAGTACGCGGTAGCCGCCCCGGATTGCGAACGTTTTGTTCGTGAGCGGCGGAAACTTTCGGAAAACTTCTTCCACCATACGAGAAGCGAGAGCACAACAAAAGAGGCCCACGTCACGTGGTGACGTGGGCCTCTCGGACGTTCAATGACACCGACCCGCCATGCTCGCCTCGCGGCAAGTGGTCGCTCGTAGCGACGAAGGTTGGGCCCGGGGGCTTGGATCGGGCCGGTGCCACGTCAACGGTAACAAACGATCCCCGTAAGGCAATTCCCGTCCCGAGAGTTCTTTCCAGTGGGGCGAGACGGATGGGTGGGCAGGACAAAGGCGCTCACATCAGTCCCGGAGCAGATCAGGCACCCCGTTCGCGTCGGCTTGGTCCCGCTCACCGGAAACAACGGTCAGCTGCTGCGTAGCCCGGGTGAGGGCCACGTACAGCACGCGCAGCCCCGCGGGCGACTCGTCGGCGATCTCCGCGGGCGAGACGACCACCGTCGCGTCGTACTCCAGCCCCTTGGCCTCCAGGCTGCCGAGCGCCACCACGCGGTCGCCGAGCCCGGCGAGCCAGCGTGCGGCCTCCTCGCGCCGGTTCATGGCGACGACGACACCCACGGTGCCGTCCACCCGGTCGAGGAGGCGCGCCGCCTCGGCGTGCACCGCCTGCGCGAGTGAGTGCCTCACGACGGCGCTGTGTCCATGGTTCGTCGTCACAAAACGCGGCTCGACGCCGGTCGAGCGTACGGCGGACGGGGACTCGGAGCCGGGCATGGCGAGGGCGAGGACCTTGGCGGCCAGCTCGGCGATCTCGGCGGGGTTTCGGTAGTTGACGGTGAGGGTGAAGCGGCGCCGGGGCCGGGTCCCGAGGGCCTCGTCACGGGCCTCGGCGGCCTCGTCCGGGTCGGACCACGAGGACTGAGCCGGGTCGCCGACCACCGTCCAGGTGGCGTGCCGGCCCCGCCGCCCGACCATGCGCCACTGCATGGGCGTGAGGTCCTGCGCCTCGTCGACGATGACGTGCGCGTACTCGGTCCGCTCCTGCGCCAGCCGCTCGGCGCGCTCGCGCTGCGACTCCTCGCGTGCGGGCATGAGCTCCTCGAGCCCCGTGAGGTGGTCGAGCGGATCGAGGTCGCGCCTCTTCCTGGGCCGGGCCGGGCTGCCGAGGATCGCCTGGAGCTCGTCAAGGATGGCCACGTCATGAACGGACAAACCGTCCCGCTTGAACGAGCGCGCCACCCGGCGGATCTCGCCGGGGTTGAGGATCCGCCGCGCCCAGCGTCCGAGCCGCCGCTCGTCGGCCATGGCGGCCAGCACGCTGCGGGGGGTCAGCTCCGGCCACCACGCGTCCAGGAACTCGATGAAGTCGTGCTCGGACGTGATGTCCTCGTCGAACGACGACCGCAGCTCGGCGGCCAGCTCCGGGTCCGTGTGCCGCGTCCCGGCGCCCGACTGCGCCCACAGCGCGTCGAGCAGCAGCTTGCGGGCGCGGGGTCGCAGCAGGTTGACGGGCGCGGTCCCGCCGAGTGCGTTGCGCTTGATCCGGTCCAGCTCGGCCGCCTCCAGCTCCAGCCGCCGCCCGAAGGCAACGACGCGAAGGCGGGTGGGCGGACCGGCGGGGGCCCCACCCTCCGGGCCGCCCTGCCCGGCGGCCCCGGCCTCCTCGCCGAAGGCGAGCTGCTCGGCGTGGGGGCCGCGGTCGCCGGCCCGCAGGCCGGTGCCCAGTGCGTCCACGCCGCCGTTCCCCGAGACTCCGGCCGCGTCGGTCCTGCCGTGGATGGTGTCCGTACCCCCGGCGGAACGCCCGGAGCCGCCGCCGGGCCCCTCCAGCACCCCGCGCGCCGCCTTCCGCAGCACCTTCAGCATCCGGTACGAGCCCTTGGCGCGGGCCACCGCCGGGGAGTCGTACAGCGTGGCCTCCGCGCCGTCGACGAGCGAGCCGATCGCGCGGATGGCGACCTGGCCCTCCTCGCCGAGGGAGGGGAGGACGCCCTCGGTGTAGGCAACCAGCAGCGGGGTCGGGGAGACGATCAGGATGCCGCCCGCGTAACGGCGACGGTCCTGGTAGAGCAGGTACGCCGCCCGGTGCAGGGCCACCGCCGTCTTGCCCGTGCCCGGGCCGCCCTCCACGTACGTCACGGACGCGGCGGGCGCCCGGATCACCAGGTCCTGCTCGGCCTGGATGGACGCCACGATGTCGCGCATGGTGTGGCTGCGGGCCTGCCCGAGCGCGGCCATCAGCGCGCCGTCGCCGATCACCGGGAGTTCACGGCCGTCCAGGGCGGCCTTCAGCTCCGGGCGCATCAGGTCGTCCTCGACACCGAGGACCTTGCGCCCCTTGGAGCGGATGACCCGACGGCGTACGACACGTCCCGGGTCGACCGGCGTGGAGCGGTAGAAGGGGGCCGCGGCGGGCGCCCGCCAGTCGATGACCAGTGGCGCGTAGTCCGCGTCGAGGACGCCGATCCGGCCGATGTGGAGCGTCTCGGCGATGTCGGCGCTGTTGTCCTCGCGGACGGCGCCCTCGGCCGGTTCCACCGCCGTGTACGCGCCGTCCGGGCCCTTCTTGCCGTCCTTCCCCAGGAGCAGGTCGATACGGCCGAAGAGGAAGTCCTCGAACTCGTTGTTGAGGCGGTTGAGGTGAATTCCCGCGCGGAACACCTGGGCGTCCCGCTCCGCGAGCGCCCCCGGCGTACCGACCTGACCGCGCTTGGCGGCGTCGTTCATCAGGAACTCCGCCTCGTGGATCTTCTCCTCGAGGCGCCGGTACACCCGGTCCAGATGTTCCTGTTCGACGCTGATCTCCCGGTCCCGTACGGAGTCGTCCTTGACGGAGTCGTCCTTCGCGGATTCGCGGACCGAGCCGAGCGCGGTTTCCTGCTGAGCCTGAGCGGCCACCGGGCCCCCTTCTGACGTGCTGGGCAGCCGTCAACCGTACGCGAAGGGGGCCCCGCCAGGCTACGTGCGCGCGAGGGGTTCGCTCACGCGTCCACCTCCACGAGCCGCTTCCCGTCGAAGGTCATGACCTCGAAGTGGTCGATCTCATTGGGCGAGAAGGCCGCGCCGCCGTGCACGTAGAGCGGGGATTTCGCCTCTTCGGTCTTGGCGTTGGGGACGCCGTAACCCCACTTCGGGACCGCCCAGGAGGTCACCGTCTCGCGCTCGCCGTTCTTGCCGACGGCGATCAGGGAGCACTTGAGCGGGCCCTTGACGTTCTTGAGCTGGAGGACGGCGTGGGTGCCCCAGTCCTTCTTCTCGACGGCGACCACGGCGTTGACCTTGGTGCTCGGGTCCGTGGCCGAGACCCTGTCCTTCATGACGTCGAAGGCGGCCCTGGCCGGGCTCGTGGGGTGCGCCATCCCGGCCTCATTGCTGGTACCGCCGCCGTTGACCGCCATCACCGTCAGCGGACCGCCGATGATCAGCGCGGCCGCGGCCGCCACCAGGTACATCCCGCGCCGGCGCTTCAGGGCGCGCCGCTCGGAGACCTCGTCGACCAGCCGTTCCGCAAGCCGTGGGCTCGGGCGGGCGGACAGCGACTCACCGATGGCCGGTGTGCCCTGGGAGGCGGGCAGATCCGCGAGCGCGGCGAGCATCGGTTCCATCCCGGCAAGCTCGTCGAGCTGCTGGGCGCACCACTCGCAGGTGGCGAGGTGTCCCTCGAAAGCGGTTGCTTCGGCGTCGTCGAGAATCCCGAGCGCGTAGGCGCCGACGGTCTCGTGGATGTTGTCACCCGGGTTCTGCTGTCCCTGTGGTCCCTGCATGGCCCCTGGACCGCCCGTTCCGTAACCCCCGTACGTGTTCATGCCGTCACCCCCCGCTCCTCCAGCGCCAGCTTCATCGAGCGCAGGGCGTAGAACACCCGGGAGCGCACGGTGCCGCTGGGTATGCCGAGCGTCTCGGCCGCCTCATTGACCGTACGCCCTTTGAAGTACGTTTCGACCAGAACTTCCCTGTGAGCAGGGGTCAGGTCGTCCAGCGCGTCCGACAGTGTCATCAGCCACAACGCCTTGTCGATCTCGTCCTCCGCGGGGATGACCTCCAGCGGTGACGGGTCCACCTCCTGCGGCCGGGCCTGCCGGCTGCGGTGGCCGTCGATGACGATGCGCCGGGCAACCGTCACCAGCCAGGGTCGTACCGAACCGGTCGCACGATTGAGCTGACCGGCGTTCTTCCAGGCACGGATGAGCGTTTCCTGCACGACGTCCTCGGCGCGCTGCCGGTCTCCGGCGACCAGCCGCAGCACGTAGGCAAGCAGGGGTCCCGCGTGTTCCCGGTACAACGCACGCATCAGCTCCTCGTCGGGTTCGGTCGACGAGGACTGCTGGGACATGCGATGTCGGGCCCTTGGCCTTCGTTCATCAGCCACGGCGGAATCCTTGCGCACGCCTACCTCCGGTGTCCGGGGGTTCCCCCAGTCGGTCGCTCATCTCCGGGTACGTGCGCAGGCGGGCGCGTGTTCAAAGTGGTCGCACATATTTCTTGGTCAGGGTGTGAAGAGGGAGTTGAAGGGCTTTCTGAAAACTGGATGCGGTCGGGGGGTCACGTACGGGTCACATCCGGGCCCGCGCGCTGATCCACGACCGGAAGGACCACTCGGGGCCGGAGTGGGGAGGATCACATCCCGCGGAACGTCCGAATGTCCCGTACGTGGAGGGTCCGGAGGATCACGCGCGGACACGGGGCGCCCGCTCACGCACGTGCGAGAGCCGCCCGGCGGCGGTGCCGGGCCACCCGCTCCCGGTTGCCGCACACCTCACTGGAACACCATCGTCGGCGCCGGCCCCGGGAGGTGTCGAGGTAGACGATCGGACAGTTGTCCCCCTCGCACTGCCTCAGGCTCGCCCGCGCCACCGGATCGGTGAGCAGTTCCAGGGCGTCCCGGGCGACGACGGAGAGCAGTTCGGCGCAGCCGGGCGAGGTGCGCAGCCTGCGGTGCAGCGAACCGTCGTCCGCGCGTACCGCCCAGGGCGCGGGCGGGGTGTCCAGCGCGACCGCGTTGACGCGGGCGAGTGCCGCGTCGGCGGGCCGCGCGTCGAGCTCGCCGCGCACCAACTGGGCGACGTGTCCGCGCAGTTCACGGAAGCCGAGCAGCCATGTCGCGTCGACCGATGCCAGCGGCGTCCCCGCGGGCACGAGTCCCGACGCGGCGATCCAGGCGCGCAGCCGGGCGGCCGAGTCGAGCCGTTCCTCGGGATGGGTGGTCGCCGTCAGGTCCAGGCAGATCCGCCCGGAGTCGAACCGCAGCTCGTACGAGGCCGTGGCCATGCCCGATGCCATGTGCCTGTCACCGCCTTGGGGTTACCCGCTGTCGTACCCCCTACAGTGCATGCCCGCACGCGTGGCCGGAAGACTCAATACCGCTCATCTGCTGGACGCGCGCTTATGGGGCCGCGCGTCTGAGCCATGTCACCCGTGCCGCGGCGCCGGTTGACTCAAGGACATGACAGACAACAGCACGGGGCGGCGTACGACCGCCGGAGGTGTACTGGGCGCGGCCACGGTCGCGATGGGCTTGATCGCCGGGGTCTTCTACATATTCGCCTGCGACGTCATGCCGTCGCTGGCCCGCAGCGACGACCGCGTCTTCATCGAGGTCATGCAGAACATCAACGACGTGATCCAGAACCCGGTGTTCTTCCTGAGCTTCATGGGCGCGTCGGCCCTGACGGCGATCTCCGCCTGGCAGTTGCGGAACTCCCCGTACCGGTGGTGGGTGTTCGCGGCCCTCGCCGCGTACGCGCTGGCCTTCCTCTTCACCGTCGTCGTGAACATCCCGCTCAACAACGACCTCGCGAACGCCGGCGACCCGGCGAAGATCGCCGACCCGGCCGCCGTACGCGAGAAGTTCGAGGACACATGGGTGGCCTGGAACGTCGTACGGGCTCTGCTCTCGACGCTCGCGCTGGCGTGCCTGGCACGCGCGCTCCTTCTGTACGGAAGGTCCGGAAGGTCTTACGCGTCGGCGTACTTGGCGTCCGCGGCCGGGTCGAGCGCGAGCCGGTAGCCGCGCTTGACCACCGTCTGGATGAGCTTGGGCGCGCCCAGTGCCGTACGCAGCCGGGCCATCGCCGTCTCGACGGCGTGCTCGTCCCGCCCGGCACCCGGCAGCGCGCGCAGCAGCTCGGCCCGGGCCACCACCCAGCCGGGCCGCCGCGACAGGGCCCGCAGCAGCGACATCCCGGCCGGCGGCACGGGTCGCAGCGCCCCGTCCACCATCACGGCGTGCCCGCGGATCTCCACCCGGTGCCCGGCGATGGGCAAAGTCCTGGCCCGCCCCGGCAGTTCCTGGCACAGCAGCTGTACGAGGGGGCCGAGCCGGAAGCGTTCGGGCTGGACCGTGTCGACGCCCAGGGCCTGCAGCGGCAGCGCGGTGACCGGGCCGACGCAGGCGGGCAGCACGTCGTGGTGGAGGGCGGCGAGAAGTTCCGGAAGCAGTCCCCGGTGCTCCGCCCGGGACAGCAGGGAGGCGGCGGCGGGCGCGCTGGTGAAGGTGAGCGCGTCCAGGCCCCGGGTGACGGCCGCGTCGAGCAGCCGGTCGACGGGCCCGATGTCCTCCGGCGGCATCCACCGGTACACGGGGACCCCGACGACCTCGGCGCCCGCGGCGCGCAGCGACTCCACGAATCCCGGCAGCGGCTCGCCGTGCAGCTGGATGGCGATGCGGCGCCCGTCGACCCCCTCGTCCAGGAGCCGGTCGAGGACCTCGGCCATGGACTCGGAGGACGGAGACCAGGCCTCGGTCAGGCCCTGGGCCCGTATCGACCCCTTGACCTTGGGCCCGCGGGCGAGCAGCTCGACCCCGCGGAGCCGGGCGAGCAGGTCCTCGCCGAGCCCCCACCCGTCGGCGGCCTCGACCCAGCCCCGGAACCCGATGGCGGTCGTGGCCACCACGACGTCCGGTGCCTGGTCGATCAGTTCCTTGGTGGCGGCGAGCAGCTCGCTGTCGTCGGCGAGCGGCACGATACGCAGGGCCGGCGCGTGCACGACGGAGGCGCCACGCCGCTGGAGCAGCGCCCCGAGCTCGTCGGCCCGGCGCGCGGCCGTCACGCCCACGGTGAATCCGGCGAGGGGGCCGGTGGCTGCTTGCTGCTGTTCGTCGTACATGGCTCTCGTCTCGCGCTGGAGGCATGGCACCTAGATGCCGACCGAGCCTGTCAACGGTGCGTGACAGGCTCGGTTCGGCTTCATGTCGCTGGTGTTACGTCACACCTCGGCGTAGCTGAGCTGCGGCTTCGCCTCGGAGAGGGCAGCTTTGGCCTGAGCCTGGGCGGTCGGGCGGCGAAGGTATACGGCCCAGGTGACCGCGAAGCAGACCGCGTAGAAGGCGAGGAAGGTGACGAAGGCGCCGGTGCCGGAGCCGGTGGAGAGGAAGGACTGCCGGAAGGCGAGGTTGATGCCCACGCCGCCGAGCGCGCCCACGGCTCCGATGAGTCCCATCGAGGCCCCGGAGAGACGGCGCCCGTAGCCGGCGGCCTCTTCACCCTCCAGTCCCTTGGCAAGAGCCTTGGCCTGGAAGATCCCCGGGATCATCTTGTACGTCGAACCGTTGCCGAGCCCGCTGAGCACGAACAGGACGATGAAGACGGTGACGAACAGCGGCAGCGACTTCTGCATGCTGGCGACGACCAGGATGGCGGTGGCGACGGCCATGCCGACGTAGTTCCACAGCGTGATCTTCGCGCCGCCGTACCGGTCGGCGAGCCAGCCGCCCACGGGCCGGATCAGCGAGCCGAGCAGCGGACCGATGAAGGTGAGGTACGCGGCCTGGAGCGGCGTACGGCCGAACTGGACCTGCAGCACCTGCCCGAAGGCGAAGGCGTAGCCGATGAAGGACCCGAACGTGCCGACGTAGAGGAAGGACATGATCCAGGTGTGCGCGTCCTTCGCGGCGTCCTTGGCGGCGCCGGTGTCGTTCTTCACGGACGCGATGTTGTCCATGAAGAGGGCGGCGAGGACGGCCGCGACGACGATGAGCGGGATGTAGATGCCCAGCAGGACCCTCGGTCCGCCGCTCGCGCCGATGATGGCGAGAGCGATCAGCTGGATGACCGGCACACCGATGTTGCCGCCGCCGGCGTTGAGACCGAGCGCCCATCCCTTCTTCCTCAGCGGGAAGAAGGCGTTGATGTTGGTCATCGAGGAGGCGAAGTTGCCGCCGCCGATACCGGCCAGCAGACCGATCCACAGGAAGGTGGAGAACGAGGTCCCCGGCTTCATCACCGTGAAGGCGGCGATGGTGGGGATGAGGAGGAGGCCGGCGGAGATCACCGTCCAGTTCCGCCCGCCGAAGATCGCCACGGCGAAGGTGTACGGCACCCGCACGACCGCGCCGACCAGCGTCACCATCGACGTGAGCAGGAACTTGTCGGCCGGGGTCAGCCCGTACTCGGGACCCATGAAGAGCACCATCACCGACCACAGGGTCCAGATCGAGAACCCGATGTGCTCGGACAGCACGGAGAAGAACAGATTCCGCCGGGCGACCTTCTCCCCGGTCTCCTGCCAGAAGGCCTCGTTCTCCGGATCCCACTGCTCGATCCAGCGGCCTCCCCTGTTCCGTGCGGGGGCTGTACTAGGGGCTGTCATGACGCCTCCACTGTTCTCCGGTGCGGTGCTCGTGTCATTCCTGGGCTTGCCTGGGGATGACACCCGAAGGTAGGGAGGGCGCGTTTCCGGCCTGTGGCTGTGGGTGACCGGAAGGGAACGTTGCTCTCACTCGGCCGCGGGGGCGGCGGTGAGGGCGCGGTTCGTCTTCTCGGTACTCAGTGCTGTGGGGGGACGGGGCCGGGCTGGGGTCCGGGCTGGGGCTGGGGGTAGGAGCCCGGGGCCGGCCGGCCGTAGTACGGCGGGCTGGGGAGCTGCTGTTGTCCGTACGGGCTGGGGGGCTGCTGTTGTCCGTACGGGCTGGGTGCCTGCGGCTGGCCGTACGGGTCCGGGGTCGGTTGCTGGCCGTACGGGCCCGGAGCCTGCGGCTGGCCGTACGGCCCCGGTGCCTGCGGCTGACCGTACTGGCCGGGAACCGGCTGCTGGGCGTACTGGCCGGGTACCGGCTGCTGGGCGTACTGGCCGGGCACCGGCTGCTGACCGTATGGGCCCGGCGCCTGCGGAGCGTATGCCCCTGGTCCGGCGACCTGCTGCGCGTACGGCGCCGGCGGCAGATACCGCACCCGGCCGCCCTCCTCCGCGACGGGCGCGAACCCGGCGGCCTGCAGCCGCGCCGCGAACTTGGCGTTGCGCTTGCGCGTCACGACGAGGCCGATGCCGAAGACGGCCATGAGCACCGCCCACACAGCGCCCGCCACGGCGAAGGCGACGGAATCCCCACCGGCCCGGACCGCCAGGACGACACAGCCGACGGTGACGCCGACCACCCCGTACAGCATCCGCTTCTCGGCGTTCTTGCCGGTGAGGTCGAAGTTGATGCGGGCCTTGAGCAGCTCCAGCGCGTCCGGAATGACGGGCGGCAGCGACTGCCCGTCCCCGGCCTGCGGAAACTGCGCCCAGTTCTGCGCGGCCCGTGCCTGGGCCTGCGGGCTGGGGTCGGGCACGATGAGCATCGTGAGCGCGTTGTTCCGCCCGCTGCCCTGACGTACGTCGGCGTACTCGTACCCGAACTGCTGGGCTATGAAGGCGAGTCGAGCCAGCTTCTTCACCGAGGCCATGGGACTCGTGAGCTGAACCGCCTCCCCCGCGGCCATCAACTGGAACATCTTCCGAATCTGCCGCTTGCTCATGCCGCCCCAACTCCCCACCGGGCCCACCCGTTCACATCCGCAACCGGCCCAGCCTTTCACGCGCCCACACCTCCACAGAACGGCAGGGCAACCTGATTTACCGGGCCTTGACCTGGCGTTGACGGGAACAGCGCAACCTCGATCCCAATGAAACTCTGACCATTACGCCGCGTCATCTCCAAAATCATTGCTTGTCAAGGAGCAACTGCGGAAACCCAGTTGGAGGTCCTCACCAGGATCGGGCCGCTCACCTCGCAGGCGCCAGCGGTGTAAGCGAGCCAGCGAAGCTCGTCGCAGGCGAAGAAAGACTCACCCCATGTGTCCACCCAGATTCGCACCCTGCCCTCGCCGGTCCGCGTCAGATCCCACCAGGCCCAGCCGCGGAATTCGGAATCCGGGTCGAACTGGAACAACCACTCCTGCAGCTCCCACGCCCCACCCTTGATGGCTGCCGCGTAGCGATCCATGCCGTGCTGAGCGAACTCGGGGATCGTCGAGGACGAGCTGCGGCTGGCGACAGCCACCCACTCGGGGACCGCGTCGGCGGGGAGGTCGTCGCCATCGAATGACTCTGAGACAGCCAGGTCCAGGGCGGCACTCAGTACGTACCGAATCCTGGCGCTGTACTTCTCGACTGGGCTGTTCGTCAGGACATCGAACGCGCACAGGACGGGAGGAGCGTCCTGCACCGGCGGCCTGTGTGTCAGCCGGCGCTTCTCCTGCTCGATGTCCTCGATTTCGTGCAACATTTCAGAGGTTCTCCGTCAGCCTTCCTGGACTACTCTGCCGGTGGTGGTTGTAGTGGAGGCCGGATTCCGGGTCGAAGAAACTCCGGCCTGGGGTATTGCCAGGCCTGCCGACCTCGAACCACAGCGGCTTCCCGGCTCCCCCCTCAAGTAGGTCGTCGTCGAGGGCCAGCCACCCCACGAGTTCGCGCATTCCTGTACGAAGAGCAGTCGGCGCCCGCCGTCGGCGTCCCGCCGAGCAGGGCGGTCCCGATCTCCGGGCGGCTTACCGAAGGGCGGCCGGGGATGTGCGCACTGATGTCCCACACCCCCACTCGTAACCGCCTGGGGAGTGGCGGGCAATGCGGACGCAGTTCGCGCCGTCGGGGCCCTGCAAAGCGCCTCATTTGATTGGCAGCTTTGCGCCACTCGGTCATCCCTCGGGCACAGGGCCAACAGGGGAAGACGCACTCCCCGTTGACCCAAGGTTGCCACTTGCCGACGAGCAGCCTCAGGAATGCGTCTCGCTCATGCCGGGCTCCAGTGGATTGTCGAAGCTGACAGTCTCGCCGATCTCCCGAAGGATCGCGCGGTACTGCTCGCGGCGGTGCACAGCCGTCGTACTCAGCGTGAGGACGACGAGACGTTTGCAGTCCGGGTGCGGGAGGTGGGCGTGGATCTGGATCAGGGGTGCCTGGCGAAGTCCGCTGTCCACCGAGGGCATAAGTACGGTCTCGCTGAGGGTGGCTGGGCCGCAGGGAAGTTCGAGGTACTCGAATCGGGTGTGGCCTCGAGCCGACGTCACGGCGCGGGCCGCGGTGACGGCACGCGAGACCAGAGCAGTGTTACGCCAAGACAGGGTGAAGAGGGAGAGCAGGGGCCGACCACTGCTGTTGCCCGTGTCGTCGATGTCGTCGCGGTGCAGGCCGATCGAGCAGTGGACGGTGCCGACCTCGCGCAGGGCGCTCAGCAACTGCTGGCCCTGGGCGAATTGAGCGATGAACTGCTGGCGGATCATCTCCTCGGGCGCCGCGTCGAGGAATGGGGCGAGGGCGGTGCGTAGTGCGTCGGCAGCCGGGGAGTCGGGCGCCGGCAACAGGGCGTCGAGCGGTAGAGCGGCGAAGCCTGGGGGTTCGGCGAACCAGAGTTCGGTGGCGGGGTCCTTGGCGGAGTCGTGGAGGGTGAAGGTGGGGACGGCCATCAAGGTGCCTCTTCCTGGCGCGTATCAGGACTGGGCGGGGTGGATGCCGACGCGTCGGCCACGTTCGATGTCCTCAGGTGTAGCGCTCCAGTGCGCAAAACTGCGGCCGTCTTCCTCCCTCAACCGCTGCTGAAGGACATGCAGGCGGCGAGGTGCCTCGCCATTCGGAGTGGGCGCGGCGACGAGACCGATGAAGCGAGGGTCGCCGGCGAACCACACCACCTCAATCTGTGCCTTCAGCTCGGGCTTGGCACGGGGGGCCAAACGGCGACTCCACCACTCCGTGCGCAGATGCTCGGCGAACACCAACGGAAGTCGCTGCTCCGGGTGGGCCGGATTGGGGAGTTCGAACCATCCGTACTGTCTCCCGAGGACCTCTGGGTGCTTGGTCAGCCCAGAAGGTACGCCGCGGAGAATTTGCCACGGGTACGTTTGCAAGATGCGCCGCATGCGGAGCGCTGCAGGAAAATAGCGTACTTGGAGCACAGCTCGGTACAAGGAATAGAGCAGAAACGGTAGGAATAAGAACGCAAATCCTGGAGTCAGGAATCTGACCAGCACGGCTAGCAGAGCAATCCAAGTGGCGAGCCATCCGATGAGGCCAGCGACGTTAATGGCCATGTGGCGCGCCCAGGCCCGGTGGGTAAGCGGGTGGCCCCAGGCGATGGTGTAGTCAACAGGGTTCATTGGAGCGCTCTCTCTGCGGGAATAAGGTCAAAAGGCATGGCCAACGAGGTTCAGGATTCCACCGTTGTCGAGGATGAGCCGCGTCCCGTCAATTCCGGCAACAGAGCCGTCCTTAATGCCGTCGTCGTCCGCATCCACCATGCTGTTGCCCAGACCGAAGCCACCGGTACCCACACCAATCAAGCCCGACGTGGCGGCTACCGCTTTCTCCGCCTTCTCGGTGTCGCTTGCACCGCGCACCAGCCATCCGGTCAGCGGATTTTCCAGGCGTGAGACGCCTTGGGCCCCTTCCATGATCTTGGAACCGAAGACGCCAGCCTTCTGCCCAATTGAGAGGGTCTCGCTTCCCGTACGAATGGCGTTTACCGCTCCTCGGGTTCCAACCACCGCTGCTCCAAGCCCCGGAAGCGCACCCATGGCGTCGCCTCCCACGGTGACCAGGTTGCTGAAGAAGTCGGCGTCGAACTCCCACTTGGTGAAGCCGTCCTTCAACGACGCCCACATCTCGGGGTCCTGGAAGATTCGCAGCCCCAACGCCGTTGCGCTGAGCGTCGAGGCCGTCAGCATCAGTGCCGCCACCATCGCGACACCCAGCGGCCCCGAGAAGATGATCGCCACCAGGCCGGCGGCACCCGCAACAAAGCTGAGGATGTCCGGCAGATTGTCGTGGAGCCAGTCGAGTGCCGAGTCGAACCAGCCCGGCTCGTGTGGCGCCAGTTTCTTTGTGGCGTCGCGGATCTTGCGGGCCCGGTGCTGGGCTTGAAGCTCGTGCTCGTCGGCTAGCTTGCGGGCCTTGCTCCGGATCTTCTCGAGCGCGTCCTCGGCGTCGTCCACGGCCGCGTTCGCCCTGGTCAGGGCCTTGTGCGCCTCGTCATGCGTGGCGCCCTTCTTGTGCAGGTCAGGGCTGTTGCCGGCCTTGGTGGCGTGGCCCTTCGCCCGGTCCACTACGGCCTGCGCGTCCTTCGCGTCTTCTTCGAGTCGCTTCGCTCGACGTTGGAAGTCGTCGAGCTCGCCTTCCCAGCGGTCGAGTTGCTTGGCCGCCTTGCGGATCGAGTGCGCGGCGTTCTTCAGATTCAGTGGCAGCGGTCCGCCGTCGAGCTGCTCGCGGAAGGCGACGGCCGCGTCGCCCTTCCAGTAGCTGCCGTCCATGAGCTTGGTGACCAGGTCGTGCGTCTCTTCGAGGACCTTCGCGCACCCTGTGAGCTTCTTGCGCAGGCCGGTCACGGTCTCGGTGCTGCCCGGTACCGGGTTGAAGCCGAGGTGTGGGTAGTCGGGGTTCGGGATGCGCGGGGTGGACTTGAGGCCTTGTGGTTTGTCGCGGTCGGCTCGGGACTGCGGGTCGAGGGCCGCTCCTGAATTCCCCGGCGGGTACGTCACTTCGAAGCCCCGCTCTTGCCCTTGCCTGCCCTGGACTTCTTCAGGGCCTCCTCCAGAGCCTTGTCCACCTCGCGGTAGCTGTCCCTGCTCTTTCCGATGATCTTGGCCAGATCTTCGGTCTGTTCACCGATCTGGTCGGTCCCGTACTTCCAGTCGTCCTGGAAGTCCTCACAGGCGGTGTCGAGATCATCGGTACCCAGGCCCGTGACCGTCGCGTCTTCCAGCGCCTTGCGCAGGCCCTTCAGCGAGTCGGTCGATTTCCTGAGCAGCTTCATGAAGTGCGTGAGCTCGTCCCCGTCCACGACCAGCCGTTCCGCCATGCGCCCCGTCCCCTCTCCCGGTTCACCTGCACCATTGGGAGGAACGACGTCGGCGATCTTTCGTGGCGTCCGGTGGAGTGCTCCCCTCTTTAGAGGGAGCACTTACCGGACACGGGTGGTGACCGCGGTCAGCGGTTGACGGACTGGATCTCCTGGACGATGACGTCCTGTTCGGCCCCGAACGTGCCGTCCGGCAGGCCCCGTTCCTCGTTCACGCCAGTGCCCGTCCAGTGGATCTTCCAGGTGATGGTGGCCTTGAGCTTGTACGAGCCGTCGCCCGAGGAGCGCAGGTAGCGCACGCCGCAGGGCGGGGTCTCCTCCGACTTGCCCTTGGCGTAGGCCTCGCCGATGTGGCCGTTGTCGAACTCGCAGACGCCGGAGGCAGGGTACGTCGCGGCGTCTTCCGTGCCGGGCTCGATCTTCAGCGCAACCGGCTCCGCCGTGGTTGTCGCCGAGACATTGAGCAAAGGAACCGAAGCGGTCACCGACACCGGCTTGAACTTCGCCGTGTCCAGCCACGCCCACGTCGGGAGGTTCACCTTCGTGGTGCCCGCCGGGGCAAGGTCCACCTTCGTCGACGGGACGCGTATCTCGGCGTACGCGAGCTGCGCCAGCATCTCGGGGGTGATCGCCTCGGGGATGTCCGCGGGCGGGGGATCGCCCTTGTCCACCCAGAAGATGGGCTTGTCGCAGTCGAGGGCGCCCGGGTCACCCTCACGCCCCTTGGTGACGTACGAGTCCCACCAATAGCCCTTGCCGGCCTTGGCCTTGTTGAAGTCCTTGTACTCGCCGCCGTTCACGTACTTGTTGCGCTGCTCCAAGTCCCACTGGGACCCGGTCGACTCGGCATTCCAGATCGGCTCCAAGTACTTCTGCAGCTCGTCCGGGGTGTACTTGGGGGCGTAATAGCACGCGGGCGGGGTCCAGGTGGACGTCGTGGACGTCACCGGTCCCGCCGACTCGCCCGATCCGTTCTTCGAACGGTCGAAGACAACGGCTCCAGCCTGTGCGGAAACGCCGCCGGTACCGTCGGATTTACCAGATGCGCTGGTATCCGAGCCGTTGGTGCTGCCGCCATGGCCATACCCCGCGAACGCTTGAGTCGAGCACAGCAGCAGGGCCGTGGAAGCAATGAAGGCGACCGCTCCGGCGTTCCTGTACTTCATCAAGACTGGCACGCGCTGCTCCCCCGCTGCGACGTCAGCTTCTCCGTGATCCAGATGCCTTGCTTGTTGACCCGCAGTCGGCTGTTGTAGAGGACGTAGTTGTCCTTCGACTTCGGAGTCACCTCGGTCTTGCCGGTCTTCAGGCTCTTGTTGTAGGCCTTGTTCTGGTCCTCGCAGTAGACAAAGCCCGCCGTTCCGTCAGCGTTGATCTTCACGTTGGCGTTGTAGTAACGCTTTGCTCCGGTGATGCGGTCCTTGTAATCCACGAACTCCTGGATGAACTTCTGACTCCCGGCCGCCGCCGTGCCTTCGGAGTAGAAGCGGTATGCCTTGTGAAGCGGGTCCTGCTCAGCAATGGCCATGTCCACGGCCTTGATGAACTGCTCACTGTCGCTCAGGACCGCGTCCTTGGCCTTGTCCCCCGTCTTCGGCCACTCGAAGGTGTACGTGAGATCGGACGGCAGCTCGATCTTCGGGCGCTCGGCGGCCGCGGAGGCCGAAGCGCTAGGCGACGCCGAAGTCTCACCCCCCGTATCCGCCCCCGCGATCTTGTCATTCCCCTTCGATCCGCCACCGCCCCCACCGCACGCGGTCAGAAGCAGCGCAGCCACCGCACCAACGGCGGCTGAAGTGAGCAGGCGGGGACGGCGGTTCACGGCAGGCTCCTGTGCGGCGTGGGGTTCGTGAGGGCCCCGACACGCTATCGGTGACGCGTGTGGCGACACCAGAGCGAATTACGTCAACGGGAGCGACAAATCCGGCGTAGACGCACAGAAGCTCGCCAAGTCAGGGCCCACAAGCACCGATTGGGTGACGCTGCAGGGCCCGAATCGTGACCGCCTTGGCCGCTGCAAAGTCGTCAGCCCCGGTGCGAACCGGGGCGAGCGGTCCGGGCGGCCCGTCCCCGCCCCTTCGCCCCGTTCGGCCACAGCCGAGGACTCCGCTTCGCCGCGATGTCCTCGATCCACCCGAACGCGACGATCGCCAACCCGATCAGCGGCCACACCAGCACAAACATCCACAGCATGTACGTCGTATCCAGCGCCCCCACCGCCCGATCGCTCTGCATGAACGGAAGGTCGTACGCCCGGTCGATGATCGGGACCGTGGCCATGATGAGCATGTTGTGCCAGAGGTAGATCGTGACGGCGCGGTTGTTCGACAGCGTCACCAACGTGTCCCACTTGGCCAGGCGGCCCGGCAACTCCTGCCACGACGGGGAGTATTGGAGCAGGATCACCACGAAGCCGAACGACCACGTCGCCTGAGCCAGCGGGATGTCGTTCAGGTCCCAGCCGTCGGGGCCCAGGTGGCCCGACGCCCACCACAGGCCGAAGGCCATCACAAGGCTGGAGCAGGAAACGGCGATGTAGCGGGGGACCTTCGTCAGCAGGCCCTCGTGGTGGGCGAAGCCCAGGACCCAGCAGCCGCCGAAGACCGCGAAGTCGGAGATGGTGTTGCCCATCTCCCCGGGGATGGTCACAACGCCCGTACCGACGATCGCGGTCAACGCGAGCGGGAAGAGCAGCGTCGCCCACGGAACCCGGCGGAACGCCCACAGGAGGAGCGGTGACGCCACCACGAACCACAGGTACGCCCGCAGGTACCACAGCGGGCCCACCGCCTGGACCGCCCACGTGTCCTCCAGGAGGCCCGCCTTGTCCCCGATGTGCCAGGGGAAGGGCGGGGCTCCGAAGGGGATGACGTAGTTGATCATCTCGACCAGGCCCCATGTACCCCCGTGGTCCGGGTCCTTCGTCACGCTCCAGCCGCCCGCGAACATCAGGGTGAGCGCCACCGCGCTGAACGCCCACAGGGGCGGCAGCAGTCGGCGGACCCGGCCGCGGATCACGCTCAGCGCGGGGCGGCTCAGCGAACGCGCCATCAGCGATCCCGCCAGCGCGAACATCACGCCCATGGAGGGGAAGAGCACCGTCAGCCATGCCCAGCCGAAGAGGTGGTAGACCACCACTCGGACCAGGGCTATCGAGCGGAGCAGGTCCAGGTAGCGGTCTCGGCCCGGCTTCTTGGGCGCGGGTGCCGGGGCCTGTTGAGGGACTACCTGGGGTGCGCCGAGCGGCGGTGTCGGTGTCGCCCCCGCCGTGTACTCGTGCGTCGTCATCCCACCGGCCTCCGATCATTCCCGCCGCGTGCCGCCCGCTGCCGCGGGATCGATCCCGGTGCCTCCACCACGCCCGTGCGCCGCAGCTTCTGCCAGCGCAGACGGCCTCCGGTGAGGGCGGTGATCCATGACTGGAGGAGGACCACGTACATCAACTGCCTGTAGAGGATTTGCTGGAGGGGGAGGGATATCAGATGGGTCATGCGTTCTCGGTCCAGGCGGAACGCGTACGCCGCACACGCTGCCTGGATCGCGAGCACGCCCAGCCAGGCCACGATCGTCTTCTGCGTCGGGCCGAAGACGACCCCGTACAGAAGGAATACGTCGATCAGGGGCGCCAGCAGCGGCGCCAGGACCATGAACAGGGACACCAACGGGAGGCCCACGCGGCCGAAGCGGCCCGACGGACCCCGTTCGACGAGTGCCCGCCGGTGCTTCCAGATCGCCTGCATCGTGCCGTACGACCAGCGGTAGCGCTGGGACCAGAGTTGCTGGACGGACTCCGGGGCCTCGGTCCAGGCCCTGGCCTGCTCCGCGTACACCACGCGCCAGCCGTCGCGGTGCAGGGCCATCGTGATGTCGGTGTCCTCGGCGAGCGTGTCGTCGCTCATGCCGCCGACGCGTTCCAGGGCCGAGCGACGGAAAGCTCCGACCGCGCCCGGGATGGTCGGCATGCAGCGCAGGATGTCGTACATCCGGCGGTCCAGGTTGAAGCCCATCACGTACTCGATGTGCTGCCAGGCTCCGATGAGGGAGTCGCGGTTGCCGACCTTCGCGTTGCCGGCGACCGCGCCGACCGTCGGATCGGCGAAGGGCTGGACCAGTTCGCGGACCGTAGCCGGTTCGAAGACGGTGTCGCCGTCCATCATCACGACGATGTCGTAACGGGCGTTCGCCAGGCCCCTGTTGAGGGCCGCCGGCTTGCCCGCGTTGTGCTGGCGTACGACGCGTACGTTCGGCAGGCGCAGACCCTCGACGATGCGGGCCGTGCCGTCGTTCGAGCCGTCGTCGACGACGATGACCTCGATGGGGTGTTCGCTCGCCATCAGCGAACGAACGGTGTTCTCAATGCACTTCGCCTCGTTGTACGCGGGGACCAGCACCGACACCGGTTCGGTGATCGGGGCCGGGCCCCAGCGGAAGTCCCGGCGCCGCACCCGGCGGGCGTGCGCGGCGGAGAGCAGGAGCATCATCCCGAAGCGCGTGAAGACCAGGACGCCGATGATGGCGATGCCGATGACGAGGGCGTCGGTGATCTTCTCGGAGGCCTGGACCAGGTGGATCCAGGTCTTGCCCTTCCACAGGTCGAGGCCGGTGACCTCGGTGTGCGCGCTGGGGGCGTGGAGCGCCTCGGTGAGGTTCTGGAACTCGTAGCCCTGGCGCTGCAGGTCGGGCAGGAAGCTGTCGAGCGCCTGCACCGTCTGGTGGCGGTCACCGCCGGAGTCGTGCATCAGGACGATCGCGCCCTTGCCGCCGTGCGGGGTGGCCCGGCGGATGATCTCGTCGACGCCGGGCTTCTGCCAGTCCTCGCTGTCGGTGTTGTTGACGACGGTGATGTAGCCGCGCGTACCGATGTACTGCGTCACCGGCCAGGACTTGTCGTCCATGGCGTCGGCGAAGGAGGAGTACGGGGGCCGGAAGAGGGACGTACGGATGCCTGCCGCGCCCGCCAGGGCCAGCTGGTTCTGGGACAGCTCCCAGTCGATGCGCTTCTTGGACTGGTAGGAGAGGTCCGGGTGGTTGAAGGTGTGCAGGCCCACCTCATGGCCCTCTTCCACCATGCGGCGCACCAGTTCCGGATAGCGCGAGGCCATGGTGCCGGTGACGAAGAAGACGGCGTGCGCGTGGTGCGCCTCGAGGACGTCGAGGACCTTGGGAGTCCACTTGGGGTCCGGGCCGTCGTCGAAGGTGAGGACGAGGCGGTGGTCCGGCACGGTCATGCTGGTCGTGCGGCCGCTGCGGGTGTCGATGACCGGGCCGCCCTTGAGGATCTTCTCCGGCACCTTGTCGGTGGACGCCTCGGGCTGGATGCGGTGGTCGGCAAGGATCTCGCTGTGCACGTAACCGCGCAGCATCAGCATCGCCATCAGGGCGAGGAGAACGAGCGAGGGCAGCAGAAAGCGCATGGGCAGGCGTCGTCGCCTGGGGTTGGGCTCCGGCCGCCGCGTACTGGGTGCGGGACCGTGACGGCTGGTGCGGGATGCCATCAGAGGATGTTCTCCGGGTACGAGGAGCTGGTGGTGCTCGGCTCTGGCTCCAGGGGGCCCTGCTCGACGGGCGAGGCGTAGCCCTCCGCGACGGTTCCGGAACCGGACCCGTCGGTGACCGCGCTCTCCGTGGGATCGGCCGTGGCCGTGCCGGTGTCCGTGGGTGTGGGGGTCGGTGGGTCGACCACCGGGTGCGTCGTCCCGGGGTCCGGGTCCTTGGTGGTGCTCGTGCCCGGGTTCGGCTTCGTCGTGGCCGACGTCGAGGGCTTGGGGTCGCTGGACGTGCCCAGGTCGGCCGCGCTGCCCGAGGCGTCGGGCGTCGGGCTCGCGCCCGGCGACGGCGTCGTACCGTCACCCGCCGTCGCGCTCGCGCCCGGAGAGGCGCTGCCCGTACCCGACGGACTCACCGTCTCGGCGGGCAGCGGCGACGTGTCGACCTGTCCGGCCGGCTGTTCGTCCTGCTGGCCGGGCACCGGGAGCCAGGGCGCGTTGGAATTTCCCGACAGGAGCGTGGCGACGATGACCACGGCGTAGACCGCGCAGGCGATGCCGACAAGGATGCCGAAGCGGCGGAATCTGCGGCTGCGGCGGCCCGACTCGTCGACGAAGACCGGCCCGTCCGAGCCTTCCTGGGCACCCGGGGCGTCCTTGGCCTGCTGGACCAGCCAGTCCTCCAACTGGCGTCCGGCGCCGTCGAGCTGGATCGTCACCTCGTGCGGATCGTGGGTGTGGCCGGGGTCCTCGGACTCCTCCCACGCGGGGTGTTCGCCGAGGTGGCCACCGCGCCGGCGCTCGGGGTCCGGGGCTACGGCCGTCCCGAAGAAGGGATCGGCCTCGGCACCAAGACCGGCGCCGGTGGTGCGGTCCGCGGCGGCACCGAGGCCCGCGCCGACGCCAAGGCCCGCGCCCGGAAACGGGTCCGACAGCACCTCGGTCTCCGGCTCCGAATCACGCTCGGTGCGCTGCCCGGCCCGCGGCCAGGACGCCGTTCTACCGCCGGCCTCCGGCCAGGCAACAGCGTCGTCGGCTCCTGGCCGGACCACGGATTCTTCGGCTCCTCGCCGAACGCTCGAGTCGTCGGCTCCGTGCCGAAAGACCGAGTCGTCGGCTCGCCGAGCGTCCGATGCGTCGGCTCCTTGCCAAGGTGACGGAT
Organism: Streptomyces sp. NPDC027189; assembly: GCF_055566975.1. Taxonomy (NCBI): domain Bacteria; kingdom Bacillati; phylum Actinomycetota; class Actinomycetes; order Kitasatosporales; family Streptomycetaceae; genus Streptomyces; species Streptomyces sp. NPDC027189. The sequence continues at coordinate 90,422 of NZ_JBVHRI010000013.1, read as the reverse complement.
CGGCTCCGCGCCCCTCCGGCTGATCGACATCTCGTCGATCCGGTTGGGCGTCATTCCGCCAGTTTTCCACGCGCACGCACATCCCCCCACGGGACAGTTCTCGGGTGCGCGACGACTCCGGGCACTACTCAATTGTCGTCCGGACCGGGCCCCCACCCGATCCGAGCGCCCCCTTTACCACACTGCGCCCGGGCGATGAATGTAGCGCACGTGGAGGACATGTGCGCTCGCGTCTCATCTGTGACTCATCATGCTGAATGCATCGGTGGCCGGAATCCATCCCCCCTCGGGGCGCTGGAGCCACCCCTCCTCGCCCGCGAGTTCGACGGCCGCTCGTCGAAGGGCGTCGATCCCTGGGTGCACCAGTCCCTTCCGCCACACCAGTGACACGGGTGACAGGGGGACGGGGTCGATGAGGGGTCTCAGTACCGTTTCGGGCATGGCCGGAAAATCCACCACGGCGAGGACGGGGTTGCGTTTCTTGGCCATGATCCGCTGGAACTCCTCGGCGCCGACGGCCACCGGCGCGGGTGGCGCGAGTTCGATGCCGCGTCCCTCGAACAGTTGACGTGCCAGGTCGGTCCACTCCAGCGTCCGGGGGTTTCCCGCACCCGCGTACACGGTCTCCCCGGCGAGCGCGTCCAACGGCACCGCGTCCAGGGCGGCGAGGTGATGCTCCTCGGGCAGTACGACGGCCATCGGCTCGTACCGTACGGGCTGCTGCTCCAGCCGGGCCCGCACCACCGGGTCGAGCCCGCCGAACCGCCCGAACGACGCGTCCAGCCGACCGGCGAGCAGCTCCCCCGCCGCGCCCGTCAGCCCGCTCTCGAAGCGGGCCATCAGCTCACTGCCGGGGGCGAGTTCGCGGGCCCGTTCGAGGACGCGGCTGGAGATGAGCCCCGGAGAGTTGACGTCGACGAGGAGGGGCCGCTGTTCCCGCGGGCTGCGCGCGAACGCCGCGAGCAGCGCGTCCTGCGCCTCCAGCGCGCGACGCGCGTACGGCAGCAGCCGCTCGCCGTCCGCCGTCAGCGTCACCTGCCGGGTGGTCCGCACGAACAGCTCCGCCCCGAGCTCGCGCTCCAACCGCCGGATGTCACGGCTCAGCGCCTGCTGGGCGACGTACAGCCGGGCGGCGGCACGCGTGAAGTGCAGCTCCTCGGCCACGGCGAGGAAGGCGCGCAGGAGGCGGGGGTCGAGGTGAGCGGTGAAGGTTCGCGGCGCGGGCATCACGCGAACTTACAACGCAGGTGCGTCAATCGCTACGGAGTAGGTGTTGGACCGCGCATGCCGGCCCGGGCGACCGTTGATCCATGCCGCAACAGACCTCCGAGCAGGGGTACGACCACACCCCCCTGCCGCTCCTCACCGTCACCGGAGACACCCTCGTAGCCGTCGACTTCAGCCCGCGTCGACAGCCGGTCCGAAGCCGCCGGACACCCTCGTCCCCGTACCACCGCCTCTTCGCCACCCCCGGCGCCCGCGCCTTCACCCTCGGGAATCTCATCGCGCGGCTCCCCATGGGCATGTTCAGCGTGAGTGCGGTCATCATGATCGCGGGTTCGCGGGGCTCGTACGCGCTCGCCGGTGCCGTCACCGCGACCGGGCTGGCGGCGACGGCGGTGGTCGCCCCCTGGACCGCGCGTCTGGTCGACCGGCACGGTCAGGCCCGTATCGCCGTGCCCGCCACCGCGTTCGCCCTGCTGGGCGGCATCGCGCTGGTGCTGTGCGTGCACTACGGGGCGCCGGACTGGACCCTCTTCGCCGCGTACGCCGCCACGGCCACGACGCCCAACACGGGTGGCATGTCACGCGCCCGCTGGGCGCACCTGTTCAAGGGCGAGCCGGCCGCGCTGCACACCGCGAACTCCTTCGAACAGGCCGCGGACGAGCTGTGTTTCATGCTGGGCCCGGTGTTCGCGGCCTTCCTGTGCGGGACGTTCTTCCCGGAGGCGGGCACGCTGGTCGGGGGCGCCCTGATGATGACCGGCGTACTGATCTTCGCCGCCCAGCGCTCGACGCAGCCGCCGCCCCAGCCCCGCACGAAAGCCACCAAGTCCCCCGTCCGGGCCCCCGGAATGCCCGCCCTCCTCCTCGGATTCCTCGCCACCGGCGCGGTCTTCGGCTCGATGGAGGTCGTCACGATCGCGTTCGCGGACGCGCAGGGCCACAAGTCGGCCGCGGGCGCGGTCCTCGCGCTGCAGGCGGCGGGCTCGTGCGCGGCCGGGCTGCTCTACGGCGCCCTGAAGCCGGGCGGTCCGGTCGCACGGCGCTACCCCCTGTGCGTCGCCGCCATGACGGCGATCACGACCCTGCCGCTGCTCGCGGCCGCCCTGACGGGCTCCCTCCTGGTCGTCGCGGGCGCCCTGCTCGTCGCCGGGACGGCCACCGCCCCGACGATGGTCACCGGTATGACACTGGTCCAGCACCGCACCCCCGAGGGCCGCTTGAACGAGGGCATGACCCTCGCGGTGACCGGCCTCCTGGGCGGGATCGCCTGCGGCTCGGCGGTCGGCGGGTGGGTGGTGGAGCACGTGTCGACGACGGCGGGGTACGGGGTTCCGGTCACGGCGGCGGCGCTTGCGCTCGCGATCGCGACGGCGAGCGCCGTACGCCATGCGGTGCGCGACACATCGCGCCGTGCGGTACGACGTTGAGCGCGGACGCCCATGCGCGGCGTGGGCAATCCGGTGGGCACAGACCCTGACCTGGACCCTGATCGGTGCTGACCCCGCCTTGTTTTCACCCCCTCCGCCCCTACCCGTCCCGTACCTGGGGCTACGCCCCGAACCCCCTGGGTTGTCTTTTTGCTGCGGGTGCGTGGGGGCTTGTCGCGCAGTTCCCCGCGCCCCTTACGGGGCGGACAGAACCCTGTCCCCGCCGTCCGACCCACCGAACCCCCGCCCCAATTCCCGCGCACCCCATTGACGCGTCCACAGGCCCCACATACCTTCCCCCGTCGAAGCGCTTCGACGTCACGCATCGAAACGATTCGACGAGTGCTGCGTGACGGACCTGAAACCCATCCAACTCCCCTGGAGGCAGTGGATGTTGACAACACGAAGGCGTGCGGCGGCGACGGCGGTGGCCCTGGTGGGGACGCTGCTGCTGGCCTCCTGCGGCGGCTCGGACAGCGGCGGATCCGACGGCAAGACGTTGAAGCTGTGGCACTACGAGGGACCCGACAGCGCGATGGGCGTGGCCTGGAAGGAGGCCATCAAGGAGTTCGAGGCGAAGCATCCGGGCGTGCGGGTGAAGTTCGAGGAGAAGGGCTTCGAACAGATCCAGAAGACCGCCCCGATGGTCCTCAACTCGAACGACGCGCCGGACATCATGGAGTACAACAAGGGCAACGCGACCGCGGGCGCACTCTCCAAGCAGGGCCTGCTCACCGATCTGACCGCCGAGGCCACCAAGCGCGGCTGGGACAAGGAGATCAGCGGCGGCGTACGGACGATCAGCCAGTACGACGCCAGCGGGGTCATGGGCTCCGGCAAGTGGTACGGCGTGCCCAACTACGCCGAGTACACGATGGTGTTCTACAACAAGGACCTCTTCAAGAAGTACGGCATCGCCGAGCCCACCACCCTCGGCGAACTGACCGCCGCCATGGACAAGTTCGTCGCGAAGGGCATCACCCCGCTCGCGAACGCCGGCGCCGAGTACGTGGCCCAGCAGTACCTCTACCAGCTGGCGCTGTCGAAGGCCGACCGCTCCTGGGTCGACAAGTACGAGCTCTACAAGGGCAGGACCGACTTCCACGACGCCGCCTGGACGTACGCCGCCGAGACCTTCGCCGACTGGGTCAAGAAGGGCTACATCAGCAAGAAGTCCACCGGCACCAAGGCCGAGGAAGCGGGCGTCTCCTTCATTCAGGGCAAGAGTCCGATTCTGTTCAGCGGCAGCTGGTGGTACGGGCGCTTCCAGACGGAGAACAACTTCGACTGGGGCACGTTCCTCTGGCCGGGCAGCAACCTCACGCTCGGCTCCGGCGGAAACCTCTGGGTCGTGCCCAAGAACGCCAAGAACAAGGAACTCGCCTACGACTTCATCGACATCACCATGTCGAAGAAGATCCAGAACCTGCTGGGCAACAAGGGCGGCGTTCCCGTGGCCGCCGACCCCGCCGCCATCACCGATCCGCGGTCCAAGTCCCTCATCGCCAACTTCAACACCCTGTCCGGCAAGGACGGACTGGCCTTCTATCCCGACTGGCCCGTCGCCGGCTTCTACGACGTCCTCGTCTCGGAGACCCAGAAGCTGATCACGGGGAGCGAGAAACCGGATGCCTATCTGAGCGCGTTGCAAAAGGCGTACGACAAGGGCGTACCGAAGGCATGACGGTCACCGTCGAGCGGGGCGGCCGGGTGATCCACAAGCAGCACGCAGTGAGGCACCCGCGCCGCCCCCGCAACTCCTACGCCCTCTTCCTGCTCCCCGGCTTCCTCGCCTTCCTCGCGGTCGTCGTCGTCCCGTTCCTGATGAACACCGGTGTCAGCTTCACCGACTGGCAGGGCGTCGGCTCCCCGAAGTGGTCGGGGCTCGCCAACTACCGCGAGCTGATGGACGATTCCGAGTTCTGGGCGTCCTTCCGGCACAGCCTGTTCATGGTCGTCGCCATGGCCGTGGTACCGACCGTCATCGGACTCGTCCTCGCCGCCGCCCTCTTCGACTTCGTCGGCAAGCACTTCGGGACGAAGACAGCCGCGGCCCTCCGCGCCTGCTTCTACCTCCCCCAAGTCCTGCCCATCGCCGTCGCCGGCATCGTGTGGAGCTGGATCCTCGCGCCCGACAACGGCTCCCTGAACGAGCTGCTGAAGGCGATCGGCCTGGGCTCCTGGCAACAGGACTGGCTCGGCGACCCCGACATCGCCCTCTACAGCGTCATGGGGGTGATGGTGTGGGTGCAGATCGGCTTCCCGCTGGTCGTCTTCATGGCGGGGCTGCAGCGCGTCGACCCGCAGCTGTACGAGGCCGCCGAGCTGGACGGCGCCGGCTGGTGGCGCCGCTTCTGGCACATCACGCTGCCGCAGATCAGGCCGGAGATCTACGTCGTGCTGCTGTGGTGCACGATCGCCGCGCTCAAGGTCTTCGGAGCGGTGTACGTCCTCACGAAGGGCGGCCCCGGCGGCGCCACGGACGTGCCCTCCTACTTCTCCTTCACCACCTTCTTCGAGAAGACCCAGGTCGGCTACGGCGCAGCGATCTCCACCGTGCTGACGGTGATCACCCTCGTCCTGGCGCTCATCGGCCTCACCTTCCAGACCCGCGCCGAGGACGCCGAGGAAGGGATCCGCGCATGACCTCCCTACGTCGTTGTCCGGTGCTCGTCGCGCTCGTCATCGCGGCCCTGTTCATGGTGCTGCCGTTCCTCATCGTCGCGATCAACGCGATCAAGTCCCCCGCCGAGTATGCGGAGCACGGGCCGCTCAGCCTGCCCGAGGGCTTCTACGTCGACGGCCTCAAGGACTTCTGGGAACGCGTCGACTTCGGGCAGAAGCTCCTCAACTCGGTACTGATATCGGGCTCCGTGGCGATCGGGGCCGCCGCCCTGTCCATCCTCAACGCGTACGCGATCGGTATCGGCCGGATCAAAGGCCGCACCTGGGTCCTCGCCTTCTTCGTGCTGGCGAACATGCTGCCGCAGGAGGCGCTGGTCTATCCGATCTACTACCTGAGCAAGCAGGCGGGCCTCTACGACACCCGGCTCAGCGTGATCATCGTGTTCACGGTCGTCCAGGCGGCCTTCGGCACGTATCTGCTCTCCTCCGTCCTCGGGCAGTTCCCGCGCGAGATCATCGAGGCCGCCCGGATCGACGGGGCGAACAAGTGGCAGGTGCTGTGGCGGATCGTGGTCCCGGTCAGCCGCCCCACCATCGGTGTGCTGCTCGTCTTCTTCTTCATCTGGACCTGGAACGAATTCCTGCTGCCCCTGGTCATGCTGATCTCCAACGACAACCAGACGGTGTCGGTGGCGCTCGGCGTCCTCCAGGGCCAGCGCCTGATGGACGCCACGATGACGAACGCGGCCGCCCTGCTGGGCGTCCTCCCCGCCATCGTCTTCTTCCTCGTCTTCCAGCGGACCCTCACCCGCGGCATCGCCGTGGGCGCGGTCAAGTAAGGGGTGCGGGCGTGAAGTTCACCGACGGCTACTGGCTGCTGCGCGAGGGTGTCACCGCGGCCCACCCGGTCGAGGTCCTCGATGTGACCTCCGGGCCCGGCGGCCTGGAGATCCACGCGCCGACGCAGCCCATCCGCCACCGCGGCGACCTGCTGAAGGGACCGGTCGTGACGATCAGCGCGCACGCGCCGATGCCCGATGTCATCGGCGTCACGTTCACGCACTTCCAGGGCGAGGAGCCGAGGAGGCCCCAATTCGAGGTCCAGGGCACGGGGTTCACGCCCCACGCCGAGTACGACGACGAGCACGCGACCCTCACCGCGGGCGCGCTGTCCGTCCGGGTCGCCCGCACCACACCCTGGCACATCGACTTCCTCGCCCATGGCCGCACCCTCACCACCAGCGGCCCCAAGGGCATGGGCATCATGCGGGACGCGACCGGCGCCCACTATCTGCGTGAGCAGCTGAACCTCGGCGTCGGCGCTCAGGTCTTCGGTCTCGGCGAGCGCTTCGGGCCGCTCGTCAAGAACGGCCAGGTCGTGGACATGTGGAACGCCGACGGCGGCACGGCGACGGAACAGGCGTACAAGAACGTCCCGTTCTATCTGACGGACGCGGGCTACGGCGTCTTCGTCGACCACCCCGGCCTGGTCTCCTTCGAGGTCGGCTCGGAGGCGGTCTCGCGGGTCCAGTTCAGCGCCGAGACACAGCAGTTGACGTACTACGTCATATACGGCCCGACCCCGAAGGACATCCTGCGCAAGTACACGGCACTCACCGGGCGGCCGGCTCTGCCGCCCGCCTGGTCGTTCGGGCTGTGGCTTTCGACGTCCTTCACCACCTCCTACGACGAGGCCACCGTCACGTCCTTCATCGACGGCATGCGGGAGCGTGAACTGCCGCTCTCCGTCTTCCACTTCGACTGTTTCTGGATGCGCGAGTTCAACTGGTGCGACTTCCAGTGGGATCCACGGGTCTTTCCCGATCCGGAGGGGATGCTGGCGCGGCTCAAGGACAAGGGGCTGCGGATCTGCGTATGGATCAATCCGTACATCGCGCAGCGGTCGCCGCTGTTCGCGGAGGGGCGGGCCCTCGGGCATCTGCTCAGGCGGCCGGACGGCAGCGTCTGGCAGTGGGATCTGTGGCAGCCGGGCATGGCGCTCGTCGACTTCACGAGCGAAGAGGCCCGGCAGTGGTACGCGGCCAAACTGGAAGCACTGCTCTCCCAGGGCGTCGACTGCTTCAAGACCGACTTCGGCGAACGGGTCCCCGTCGATGTCGCCTACGCGGACGGCGCCGACCCCGAGCGGATGCACAACTACTACACCTACCTCTACAACCAGACCGTCTTCGATGTGCTCCGCAAACACAGGGGCGAGCACGAGGCCGTCGTCTTCGCCCGCTCGGCGACCACCGGGAGCCAGAAGTTCCCGGTGCACTGGGGCGGCGACTGCGAGGCGACGTACGAGTCGATGGCCGAGTCGCTGCGCGGCGGGCTGAGTCTCGGGATGTCGGGGTTCGGGTTCTGGAGCCATGACATCGGCGGGTTCGAGGGGACGCCGACGCCCGCGCTGTTCAAGCGGTGGATCGCCTTCGGGCTGCTGTCCTCGCACAGCAGGCTGCACGGTTCGTCCTCGTACCGCGTGCCCTGGCTGTTCGACGACGAGGCCGTGGACGTCCTGCGGCTGTTCACCCGGCTGAAGCTCGGCCTCATGCCCTATCTGTACGAGGCCGCCCGCGCCGCCCACACGGAGGGCGTGCCCATGATGCGGGCGATGGTTCTCGAATTCCCGGACGATCCTGGGTGCGCGCATCTGGAGCGGCAGTACATGCTCGGTCCCGATCTGCTGGTCGCGCCCGTCTTCAGCGACGACGGGGATGTCTCGTACTACGTGCCCGCGGGGACCTGGACCCACTTCCTGAGCGGGCAGACGGTGGCCGGTCCGCGCTGGGTGCGCGAGCGGCACGGCTTCCTGAGCGTGCCGCTGCTGGTGCGGCCGGGGGCGGTGATCCCGGTGGGCGCGGTGGACGACCGGCCCGACTACGACCACACGGACGGGGTCACCCTGCGCGCGTACGGCCTGGAGCGCGGCGCGCAGGTCACGGTGCCGGTCGGCGGCGTCACCTTCACCGTCGTACGCGAAGGGGACACGCTGCGGGCTTCGTCCAGTGACCCCTCGGCGCCCTGGGGGCTGGCCGCGGGTGAGCGCGAAACACGGGCGAAGGCCGGGACGGGCTTCCTGTCGTTGGAGCTGAACTGAGCATGGTCAAGATCACCGATGTGGCGCGGCACGCCGGGGTGTCCCCGAGTACCGTCTCGTACGCACTCAGCGGCAAGCGCCCGATCTCCGAGGAGACCCGGCAGCGCATCGCGGCGAGCATCCGCGAGCTGGGCTACCGGCCGCACGCGGGCGCGCGGGCGCTGGCCAGCAGCCGCTCGAACGTGCTGGCGCTGGTGGTGCCGCTGCGGGCGGGCATCCATGTGCCGGTCGTGATGCAGTTCGCGGTGTCGGTGGTGACGGCGGCGCGCCGGCACGACCACGACGTCCTGCTGCTCACCCAGGAGGAGGGCGAGGACGGGCTGCGCCGGGTCGCCGACACCGCTCTGGTGGACGCGCTGATCGTGATGGACGTCCAGCTCCACGACGCCCGGCTGCCGTTGCTGCGCGCACTGGACCGGCCGTCCGTGCTCATCGGGTTCCCCGCGGCCCCGGACGGGCTCACCTGTATCGACCTGGACTTCAAGGCGGCGGGCGAGCTGTGCGTCGAGCGCCTCGCGGAGCTCGGGCACAGGGTCGTGGCGCTGGTCGGGTCGCCGCCCGAGGTGTATGTGCGGGGGACGGCGTTCGCCCAGCGTGTGGTCGAGGGGTTCACGGCGGCCGCCGACCGGGGCGGCCTCGCGTCCTCGGTCCACCCCTGCGAGGCCTCGCCCGCCGCCGCGCGCCGGGTCGCCGAGCAACTGCTGCGCGAACACCCGGCGTTGACCGGAGTCGTCGTGCACAACGAGCCGATCCTCGAGCCGCTGATCGACGCCTTCGAGCAGCTCGGTCTGCGGGTCCCCGGCGATCTGTCCGTCACTGCCATCTGCCCGGACGAACTCGCCGAGGGCGTCCGTGTCCCCGTCACGTCCATCGCCATCCCGTCCGCCGAGGTGGGGGCGCGGGCGGTGGAGCTGCTGATGAAGAAGCTGGGCGGCGCGGAGGTGCCCGAGGCGACGCTGCTGGCTCCCCGGCTGACGGAGCGGGCGAGCACGGCCCGCCGTGCGGCCCCCTGAAGTGCCGTTGAACGCCCCAGTGCAAGGCCCTAGTCGAAGGAGCCGTGTCATGAAAGGCAAGCGAAACAAGGGAAGACAGAGAATCACGGTCGTCGTCGCGATGGCCCTGATCGCAGGGCTCGGCGCCACCGTGCCGGCCGCGGCCGACGGCCCCACGTACGCCTTCCGCGATCCGCACCTCTCCGTCGACCGGCGTGTCGACGACCTGCTGGACCGCCTCACCCTCGACGAGAAGATCTCCCTCCTCCACCAGTACGAGCCCGCGATCCCCCGACTCGGCATCCAGGCGTTCCGCACCGGCACCGAGGCCCTGCACGGCGTCGCCTGGCTGGGCAGGACCACCGTGTTCCCGCAGGCGATCGGGCTCGCGTCGACCTGGGACCCGGCGTTGATCGAACAGGTCGGTTCGGCGGTCGGCGACGAGGCGCGCGGCTTTCAGCAGGAGCGCCCGGACGGCTGGGGCCTCAACCTCTGGGCGCCGGTGGTGAACCTGCTGCGCGACCCGCGCTGGGGACGCAACGAGGAGGGCTACTCCGAGGACCCGTACCTCACCGGTTCGATCTCCACGGCGTACGGCGACGGCCTGACCGGCGGCGATCCCGACCACCTCAAGACGGCCCCCACCCTCAAGCACTACCTCGCCAACAACAACGAGGTGCACCGCGCGACCACGTCCTCAGACCTGCGCCCGCGCGTGCTGCACGAGTACGACGAGGCGGCCTTCGAGCCGGCGATCGAGGCGGACGCGGCGACGGGCGTCATGTCCTCCTACAACCTGGTCAACGGCCGCCCCAACACGGTCGATCCGGACCTGAACGACGTCGTACGGTCCTGGACGTCGCGCGATCTGCTGAATGTCACCGACGCCTTCGCCCCCGGCAACCTGCTCCCCGCCACCCAGAACTACTACCCCACGCTGGCCGAGGGTGACGCGGCCGCGCTGAAGGCCGGCATCGACAGTTTCACGGACAACAGCGCGGACTCCGGACCGACGGTCACGGCCGTCAACTCGGCCTTGGAGCGAGGCCTGTTGAAGGAATCGGACATCGACACGGCCGTCTCCCACATCCTCGCCGTCCGCGTCCGGCTCGGCGAATTCGACCCGAACGGCGGCACCTACGGCTCCATCGACAAGTCCGTGATCAACAGCCCCGCCCACCGGAAGCTGGCCCGCGAGGCGGCGACGGAGGCGGCGGTGCTCCTGAAGAACCAGAACGCGCTGCCTCTGAAGAAGTCCGCGAACGACGTGGCCGTCGTGGGCCCCCTCGCCGACACCCTCTACACCGACTGGTACTCGGGAACGCTGCCGTACGCGGTCACCCCCAAGCAGGGCATCGAGGCGAAGCTCGGCACCTCCGTGGCGAGCAGCGAGGGCGCGGACCGCATCGCGCTGAAGGACACGGCGACGGGGAAGTACGTCACGGCGGGGACCTCTGACACGGGAGCGGCTCTCAAGGAGAGCACGGAGACCGGCCCGGCCTCGCAGTTCGACGTCTTCGACTGGGGCTCCGGCATCGTGACGCTGCGCTCGGCCGCCAACGGAAAGTACGTCGGGTACAACTGGGCGAACTTCGTCAACGACCAGGTGCAGCCCAACGGTTGGTACGTCCAGCAGCAGTTCAAGCTGGAGCGCCAGGACGACGGCGGCTACCTGCTCCGGTACGCCGGGTACGAGACCGCCGAGTCCTGGTGGTCGAACCCCGTCTACCTCGGTCCGACCGGCGACGACGGCGCCCTCGGTCTGGTCTCCAAGGAACAGGCCGCGCACTACGCGAAGGACGTCGTACGCAGCGGGGTCGACGAGGCGGTGGCCGCGGTGAAGGGCAGGGACACGGCGGTGGTCGTGGTCGGCTCGATGCCCTCGATCAACGGCCGCGAGGACCACGACCGCACCGACATGGGCCTGGCACCCTCGCAGGAAGCCCTGGTCAAGGCGGTGCACGCGGCCAACCCGAAGACGGTCGTGGTCGTCGAGAACAGCTATCCGACCACCCTCGGCGCCCTCCAGAAGGAGGTCCCGGCCGTCCTGTGGACCACCCACGCGGGCCAGGAGACCGGCAACGCCCTCGCCGACCTCCTCTACGGCGACACGAACCCGGCGGGCCGCCTCACCCAGACCTGGTACCGGTCGGAGTCCGACCTTCCGTCGATCCTCGACTACGACATCATCAAGTCCGACCGCACCTACCAGTACTTCAAGGGTCAGCCCCTCTACCCCTTCGGCTACGGCCTCTCGTACACCTCCTTCCGCTATGGCGCGCCGAAGCGCGTCGACGGCGGTTACGAGGTGGCGGTGACGAACACCGGACACCGCGCCGGCGACGAGGTCGTCCAGCTCTACACGCACCAGCGGATCTCGCGCGACAAACAGCCGCTGAAGCAGCTGAAGGCGTACGCGCGGGTGTCGTTGAAGCCGGGCGAGACGAAGACGGTGACCTTGAAGCTGCGCACGAAGGACCTCGCGCACTGGGACGTCACGCGCTCGCGGTGGGTGGTGGAGAGCGGCATGTACGACGTCCTGATCGGCGCGTCCTCGTCCGACATCCGCGCTCGTACGACGCTGACGGCGCACGGCGAGACGATCCCGGCCCGGGATCTCGCCAGGGTGACCCGGGCGGAGAACTTCGACGACTACGCGGACGTCCGGCTGGTCGACGAGTCGAAGGCGCGCGGTACGGCGGTGGGCGCATCGGATGACGGGGCCTGGCTGAAGTTCGCGGACGCCCGGCTCGGCTCGGGGGCGGCGCGCTTCACCGCACGGGTGGCGGGAACCGGCTCGGGCACGGTCGAGATCCGTCTCGGGTCGCCGACGGGCACGCTGGTCGGTACGGCACATACGGACGGCACGGCATCGGCGTATGACTACGAGACCGTGACCAGCGCCCTGACCTCGGCGGCGCAGGGCCGCCGGGATGTGTACCTGGTGCTGAGCGCGGGGCTGCGCCTGTCGACCTTCTCGCTCCGCTGAAGCAGCGAAGGTTCACCGAAAGGAAAAAGCCCCGCTGCCACAGCAGCGGGGCTTGACCCACATGGGATGAAGTGGAGATGGCGGGAATCGAACCCGCGTCCAACGGTGCAAAATCAGGGCTTCTCCGTGTGCAGTTCGCTGCGATTTTCTCGGCCCCGGCGATCACGCGAACAAGTCGCCGACGGGCCCAGCCACTGTTTGATTTCCTCCTGCACCCCGTGACCGGGTCCAGGAGTTTAGTTCCCTAGCTGATGCCAGGATCCGGGTCGGGAACAGCCCCGGGCTGACACTTCGCAAGTCGCTACTTAGGCAGCGAGGGCGAAGGAATCGCGCTTGGTGTTGGCGATTATTTTTTGCGACATATGGTTTACGAGATCATTGCCGCTTCCTCGACACGCTTCCCCTGCTTCAACAGCCGCTGTCGAAACCGATCATCCCCATGTTGATTTTTCAAAGGTGGACTCACTGAAAACTCGGCGAATCCAGCGTCCCGTCACCAGCGGGACTGCTCCATCGTACGTGACCAACACGGCCGGGTGCCAGCGTATTCCCGACGGCCGCGCGGCTACTGGCCCCGCTGCTTGCGCTTCGCCGCCGCGATCGCGCGGTCCGACTCGCGCCGGTCCTGCTTCTCACGCAGGGTCTGCCGCTTGTCGTACTCCTTCTTACCGCGGGCGAGCGCGATCTCGGCCTTCGCGCGGCCGTCCTTGAAGTACAGGGCGAGGGGCACGATCGTGTGACCCGTCTCCTGGGACTTCGACTCCAGCTTGTCGATCTCCTCGCGGTGCAGCAGCAGCTTGCGCTTGCGGCGCACGGAGTGGTTGGTCCAGGTGCCCTGGCTGTACTCGGGGATGTGGGCGTTGTGCAGCCACGCCTCGTTCCCGTCGATCTGGACGAAGCCGTCGGTCAGCGAGGCGCGTCCCTGGCGCAGCGACTTCACCTCGGTGCCGGTGAGCACGAGCCCGGCCTCGTAGGTGTCGATGATCGCGTAGTCGTGCCGTGCCTTCTTGTTCTGCGCGACGATCTTGCGCTTGCCGTCCTTGGCCTTGGCGGAGGCCGCCCCGCCCTGCTTGGGCTGGGACTCTTTCGGTACGTACATTCCCTTGCTCATAGTGCTGCTCATTTTCGCACTACAGAGGGGTCAGGGGGAAAGCCGATTACGAAGCCCTCGAACGGCCGGTCACGAGAACCGTGAAGGCCGGCTACGACTCGTCCCCGAGCCCGCTCAGTACCGTCTCGGCCCGCTGCAGGGAACCGTCGTCCGCCTCCAGGTCGGGGGTGATGCCCCGGCCGTCGACGCTGCGCCCGGAGGGGGTGCGGTAGTGCCCGACGGTCAGCTCGGCGACGGAGCCGTCGGGCAGCCGGCTCGGCATCTGGACCGAGCCCTTGCCGAAGGTCCTGGAGCCCACGACGACCGCGCGGCCGCGGTCCTGGAGGGCTCCGGTGAGCAGCTCGGCCGCGCTCATCGTGCCGCCGTCGACGAGCGCGACCAGGGGTCTGGCCGTGTCGCCGCCGGGGTCGGCGTGCAGGGCGCGCTGCTCGCCATTGACGTCGTAGGTGGCGACGAGGCCGCCGTCGAGGAAGGCCGAGGCGGCGGTGACGGCCTCGGTGACCAGGCCTCCGGAGTTGCCGCGCAGATCGAGGACGATTCCGGCCCGCCGGGGGGTCTGGGCGACGGCGGTCCGTACGAGATCGCCCGAGCCCTTGGTGAAGGCGGCGACCTTGATCACGGTGACGCCGCCGGAGAGCTTGTGGACGGTCACGGAGTCCGTGGACAGCTTGGCCCGGCGCAGCGTCCGGCTCCACGCGCGCGTGCCGCGCTCCAGGCCGAGGGCGACCTCCGTGCCGGCGGCCGCGTCGTCCGCGTCGCCGCGCAGTAACGAGACGACCTCGGTGACCGGCCGGCCGTCGACCTTCTCGCCGTCGACGCTGCGCAGCCGGTCGCCCTTGCGGATCCCGGCGGCGGCCGCGGGCGAGCCGGTCTGCACCCGGGCCACTTCGATACGTCCGTCACGCTCGCGCCGGGCCCAGAGCCCGACGCCGGTGTACTGGCCGTCGAGGGCTTCCTCGAACTCCTCGTACTCGCCCTGAGAGTAGACCGCGCCCCAGCGGTCGCCGCTGCGGCTGACGGCGCGCTCGGCGGCCTCCATGGGCGACTTGCCGTCGGCCATCGCCTCGGCGGCGGCCTCGGTGACGTCCTCGTGGTGGCCCGTGGGGGTCGAACGGGCCGTGGAGGAAGGAGACTTCCGGCCGGGGTCGGAGAATGATCCGGTCGCCGCACCGGTGACGAGGACGCTCGCGAACAGCAATGTCAGGGCGGCCCCGCGGCGGATGCGGCGGGGCTCACAGAACAGGTCACGACCTGACATGCCGGTGAGTCTAGGACAACGCAAAGGGCCGTACCGCCGGTTGGCAGTACGGCCCCCTTGGCATGCGTCACACCTTCAGGTACTTGCGCAACGCGAAAAACGCGGCCAGCGCGGGCATCAGCAGACTCGTCGCGAGAATGAGCGGCAGCTTCGTCAACACGGCGTCCCAGCCGATGAAATTGATCAAATTCAGCTTCTCGGACAGCGCCAGACCATGATCGATGATGAAGTACCTCGCGATCAGCAGGAATCCGCAGGCGACGCCACCGCCGATGAGCCCGGCGACCGCGGCCTCCATGATGAACGGCGCCTGGATGTAGAAGCCGGAGGCGCCGACGAGGCGCATGATCCCCGTCTCCCTCCGTCGGCTGAACGCGGAGACGCGCACCGTGTTGACGATCAGCATCAGTGCGACGACGAGCATCATCGCCATCACCGCGCGCGCGGCCCAGTTCATGCCGTTGAGCAGCCCGAAGAGGTTGTCCAGGATGCCCTTCTGGTCCTGCACGGACTGCACGCCGTCACGCCCGTCGAAGGCCGTCGCGATGACCTGGTACTTCTCCGGGTCCCTCAGCTTGATCCGGTACGACTCCTGCATCTGGTCCGGCGTGAGGGAGCTGGCCAGCGGGGAGTCGCCGAACTGCTCCTTGTAGTGCTTGTACGCCTGGTCCGACGACTCATAGCTGACCTTCTGCACGACCGAGGACATCTTGTCCAGGTCGGCGAGGATCTGCTTCTTCTGGTCGGCGGTCACCGCGCCCTTGGCGCAGTTGGGGTCGGACTCGGCATCGCTCTTGTTGCAGAGGAAGATCGAGACGTTGACCTTGTCGTACCAGTAGCCCTTCATCGTGTTGACCTGGTCGCTCATCAGGAGCGAACCGCCGAACAGGGCGAGTGAGAGGGCGACCGAGACGACGACCGCGAAGGTCATGGTCAGATTGCGGCGGAGACCGACACCGATCTCCGACAGAACGAACTGCGCGCGCATGGCGTCTTCTTCAGACCTTTCCGTGGACGATGATCAGTGCTGGTAGCCGTAGACGCCGCGCGCCTGGTCGCGGACGAGACGGCCCTTCTCCAGCTCGATGACGCGCTTGCGCATCTGGTCCACGATGTTCTGGTCGTGGGTGGCCATCACGACGGTCGTGCCCGTCCGGTTGATGCGGTCGAGCAGCTTCATGATGCCGACGGAGGTCTGCGGGTCGAGGTTTCCGGTCGGCTCGTCGGCGATGAGGAGCTTGGGCCGGTTCACGAAGGCTCTCGCGATGGCCACGCGCTGCTGCTCACCACCGGACAGCTCGCCGGGCATCCGGTCCTCCTTGCCGCCCAGGCCGACGAGGTCGAGCACCTGGGGCACGGACTTGCGGATCTCGCCACGGGACTTGCCGATGACCTCCTGGGCGAAGGCCACGTTCTCGGCGACCGTCTTGTTCGGCAGGAGGCGGAAGTCCTGGAACACGGTCCCCAGCTGGCGGCGCATCTGCGGCACCTTCCAGTTGGAAATGCGCGCGAGGTCCTTGCCCAGGACGTGCACCTGACCGTGACTGCACCGCTCCTCGCGGAGGATCAGCCGCAGGAAGGTGGACTTTCCGGAGCCGGAGGACCCCACGAGGAACACGAACTCTCCGCGCTCGACCTCCAGGGAGACATCCCTGAGAGCGGGGCGGGTCTGCTTGGGGTAGACCTTGGAGACGTTGTCGAATCGGATCACGGATGCACCACGGGTCGCCGGGGGTAGGTGTGCGTGACCATACGCGACCCAGGTGCGCAAGCGCAGGCTCTGGTAGCGGTTGCGAGGGGCTTGTGCGGTTTTGTACGGGGCTTGGAAGTGCCCCTCGGGGAGCGTCCCCGCAGGGGCACGGAGAACTGCGCGAACGACCCACTACGGTCCGCAGTCGCGAGAACGCCCTCAGCCACCCTCCCAGAGTGCCGTTTTCAGGGACTGACCCCCGGAGCGCGGGGCAGGATAAAGCGAACCGCGCCGAAATCGGCGGAACCTGGCACAGTGGAGGGGGGAACGGTTGCGTCCCCCGCAGCGTTATGTAGAGCGTTGTGTACGGGGATACGGCGCAAGGAGGGCGAGCGCATGACGTACGACCGATTGGTGTGCGCGAACTGCGCGGCGCCCGTGAGCGAGGGCCGCTGCCCCGTCTGCCGCGCGAACCGCGAGCGGCTCCAGCAGGAGAGCCCCTTCGCGGGCCTGAACCCCATGGCATTGATCGCCCTGCTGGCCGTGCTGATCGCGGCACTGGCGCTGGTGGCCCACCAGACGGTGTGAGACGGGCGCGGGCGGTGCGCCCGCCCGTGAGGCGTCCCTGACACGAGAAGGGCCCGGAGCGAGCTGCTCCGGGCCCTTCGTCACGCATGTGTCGGTCAGGCTGCGGCACCGCCGCGGCCGCCCGCGAGGCGCGGCAGCATGCGGAAGCCGATACCGCCGGCGATCATCGTGGCGGCGCCGACCAGCAGGAACGTGGTCTGACCGGCACCCGTCTCGGCCAGCTCGCCGTCGTTCTTGCCCTGGGTCGAGGTGTCCGAGCCCGTATCGGTGAGGGCCGAGGAGCCCTCCTCCTGGGTGGAGGAGCCACCGTCGGGGTCGGTGTTGTTGTTGCCGTTGCCGTTGCCGTTCCCGTTGCCGTTCCCATTCCCGTTGCCGTTCCCGTTGCCGGGGTCGGTCGGCTCGGTGGTCGGATCGGTGGGCTCCTCCGTGGGCTCCGTCGGCTCCTCCGTGGGCTCCGTCGGCTCCTCCGTGGGCTCGGTCGGCTCCTCGGTGGGCTCCGTGGGCACCACGGTGGGCGTGGGCGGCTCCTCGGTCGGGATACCCGTCTCGGTCGGGGTCGGAGTCGGGTCGTCGAGACCCGCCTTCACGCCGACACCGTTCTCGTCCGCGCTCACGCCCACATTCAGGCCGCCCACGTTCACGCCGAGGTCGAGCGCCGAAGCGGCACCCGCGGCGGTCAGCGAAGCACCGGCGGCAATCATCGTACCGGCGGCTATCCGCGCCACGCGGATCCGCGTCTTCTTGGTCATCTGCCTGCTACCCCCAGTAGCTCATCGTCAATGGAGCAGCGCCCGGGGCCACGGCGTCACAGGTGGCTTCTCTCAAGCCCCCCGGTTCACATGCGCCCCAGAGATACGCATGCCACGCGTTAGCCTTCCCAGTTTTCAAAGCAACGTCAAGGTCGTTGCGTACGCGATGTCCAGATCAACATCATTTGCCTGCCGTGCGGACATGTGACTGTGACGTAAAACCCAGACAACCCCCACACAAAAGGCAACTGCCGTCCGATGGACGGCAGTTGCCTTGTCGACAAAGAGGCTTCAATGGGGCACGAATACGCCCGCCTGTTGCCCGCCTACTTGTCCTGCTGCTTGCGCCAGCGAATTCCGGCCTCGAGGAAGCCGTCGATCTCGCCGCCGAACACGGCCTCGGGGTTGCCGACTTCGAACTCGGTGCGCAGGTCCTTGACCATCTGGTACGGGTGCAGGACGTACGAACGCATCTGGTTGCCCCAGGAGTTGCCGCCGTCGCCCTTCAGGGCATCCATCCTGGCCTGCTCCTCCTGCCGGCGCCGCTCGAGGAGCTTGGCCTGCAGAACGTTCATGGCCGAGGCCTTGTTCTGGATCTGCGACCGCTCGTTCTGGCAGGAGACGACGATGCCGGTGGGAAGGTGGGTCAGCCGCACCGCGGAGTCGGTGGTGTTGACGCCCTGACCACCCGGCCCGGACGACCGGTACACGTCGACCCTCAGCTCCGACTCGTCGATCTCGATGTGGTCGGTCTGCTCGACGACGGGCAGGATCTCGACACCGGCGAAGGAGGTCTGGCGACGCCCCTGGTTGTCGAAGGGCGAGATGCGGACGAGCCGGTGGGTGCCCTGCTCCACGGACAGCGTTCCGTACGCGTACGGGGAGTGGACGGCGAAGGTGGTCGACTTGATGCCGGCCTCTTCCGCGTACGAGGTCTCGTAGAGCTCCGTCTTGTAGCCGTGCCGCTCCGCCCAGCGCAGGTACATGCGCTGCAGCTTCTCGGCGAAGTCGGAGGCGTCGACGCCGCCGGCCTCGGCACGGATGGTGACGACGGCTTCACGGGAGTCGTACTCGCCGCTCAGCAGCGTCCGGACCTCCATCTCGTCCAGCGCCTTCTTGACGGAAGCGAGCTCGGACTCGGCCTCGGCGCGGGTGTCCGGGTCGTCCTCCTCCTCCGCCATCTCGAAGAGCACGCCCAGATCATCGATACGCCCGCGCAGCGCCTCGGCCTTCCTGACCTCCGCCTGGAGGTGGCTCAGCTTGCTGGTGATCTTCTGCGCCTCGTCCGGGTCGTCCCACAGGGACGGCGCGGCCGCCTGCTCCTCGAGCACGGCGATGTCTGCCCTCAGCTTCTCGAGGTCCAGGACGGCCTCGATCGACTCCATGGTCGAGGAGAGGGACTTGAGCTCTTCGGATACATCGACGACTGCCACGCCTCCAGCGTAACGGCTACGACAAGCGAGCCTCGCCGCTCGCCCCTACAGGACCGGCATGCC
This sequence comes from Streptomyces sp. NPDC027189, assembly GCF_055566975.1. Taxonomy (NCBI): domain Bacteria; kingdom Bacillati; phylum Actinomycetota; class Actinomycetes; order Kitasatosporales; family Streptomycetaceae; genus Streptomyces; species Streptomyces sp. NPDC027189. The sequence goes on along the minus strand of NZ_JBVHRI010000013.1, from coordinate 71,170 downwards.
AGGCGCCACAGCGGCTGGGGTGGGTTTCTCGCCCTCGCCACCCCTACCCGTTCACATCCCCCGGGGGCTGCGCCCCTGAAGGGGCGCGGGGAACTGCGCGACCAGCCCCCACCCACCCGCAGCGGAAGGGCCGGTACGGGACGGGTAGGGGCGGAGGGGGCGAAAAACCCACCCCCAACCCCCACCGGGCGGTCACGGGGACGCCGGAGCCGAGTTCTTCGTGTCCGGCGGCGTCGCCCCCGCGTCGTCGCCGGACGTGGCGAGCCAGGTGCCGACGCCCACGGCGGCGACAAGGGCCACGGCAGCCGCCCCGAGCGTGATGCGACGCCGCCGCGCGGAGGCCCGATGCCGCGCCGACCCCGGCCGGGGCGCACCCGCGGCCCGCGGCGCACGGGCCGTACCGCGCGCGCCCCCCGCCAGCTCGTCCGGCCCCGGCACCCGCATCGACGTATGCGTATCCCGGTTCGAGTCCGGCGCAGCGCCCGGCACGAGCGGCACGGCCCCCCGCCGCTCCCGCGCCGCGGGAGCGGACGGCTCCGCCGTCTCCTCGTACGCCTCGTCCGCGTCCGCCGACTCCGCGTCCGGCGAGTCCACGTCCAACGGCGGCATCCCCGCCAGCAACGGCAGCTGCTCCCGCAGCCGCGCCGCGAGCTCCGAGGCCCGCAGCCGCGACGCCGGCGCCTTCGCCAGGCACTGCACGATCAGCTGCCAGAGCTCGTCCGGGATGCCGGGCAGCGGTACGACCGTCTCCGTGACGTGCCGGCGCAGGACCGCCCCCGGGTGCCCGCCCCCGAAGGGCGTAAAGCCGGCAAGGAGCTCGTACAGGACAGTCGCCAGGGCGTAGATGTCGACGGCTGCCCGCGGCGGCAGCCCCTCGATGATCTCGGGCGCGAGATAGTCCGGCGTACCGATGATCTTCGTGGCCCGGGTCCGGCGGGGCGAGTCGATGAGTTTGGCCACACCGAAGTCGGTCAGGAGGGCGGGGTGGGATCCGCCGGGACCCAGCGGGCCCTGCATGTCGAGCAGGACGTTCTCGGGCTTCACGTCCCGGTGGACGACCCCCGCGGCGTGCGCGGCCGCGAGCCCGTCCGCGACATCCGCGACGATCGCGACCGCGGCCTCGGGGGCGAGCCTCCGCTCCCGGTCGAGCCGGGTCCGCAGATCGGTCCCCCGGACGAGGTCCATGACGAGCGCGAGGTCGTTGCCGTCCACCACCAGGTCGCGCACCGCGACCACGTGCGGATGGTCGAGACCGAGCAGCGCCGTGCGCTCCTGCACGAAGCGCCCCACGAGCTCCTGGTCGGACGCGAGGTCCTCGCGCAGCAGCTTGATGGCGACGGGCCCCTCCGGCCCCTCACCCAGCCACACCGTGCCGGCACTGCCCCGCCCCAGAATCTGGTTCGCGGTGTACCGGCTACCGATCTTGCGTGCCAAGACTGCTCCCACCGAGACGCCTGTTGTCGCTGCTGGGCCATCCCGGGGGCCAGCCCCCGGACCCCCAGCCGACAAAACTACGCGCCCGACGAGCCAATCTTCACCGCGGAGACGGAAATCACCCGTCAGATGTCGACAAATCCCCAGAGTCGCCTGCCCGAGGGGCAGTTGCTCCGGGGTCAGTTGCCGGAGGGGCCGCCCCCGCCGAGATCGCCGATCCACCCGCTGACGGTGTTGTACCAATCCTTCAGCTGGGCGAAGTACCCCTTGCCCGAGCCGATCCAGTCCTGAAGGGGACTGAACTCCCAGATCAGCCAACTCGCGACGAACAGGATGAGGATGGTGAACAGACACCCCTTGAGGCAGCCGAGCCCCGGGATCTTCATGGGGTTGGCGCTGCGCTGCCGCGGCTCGCGCGACTGACGCGGCGCGGGCTGCTGAGGCTGCTGCGGAGCGGGCGCGTACCGCTGCGGCTGGGGCTGCTGCTGGGGCGCGGGGGCGTACCGCTGCGGCTGCTGGTGCTGAGGCGCGTACTGCTGCGGCTGTTGCTGCTGCGGATATCCGTACCCGGGCGGCGGCTGCTGCCCACGCTGCTGCTGCGGCCGCTGCTGGGGCCGGGCGACCTGCCGCTGCGGGCGACGGCGCAGCGGATCCTCGTTCGGGTCGAGGTACTGGACCTGCGTCTGCTCATTGCGGTCGCGGGCCGCGCGCAGCTGGCTCTGCCAGGGATGCGGGTCCTCGGGCCGGCCCGCCTGACCCTGCTGTCCGCCCGGCTGGTGCTGCGGCACGGGAGGCATGACGGCGGTCGGGTCGGCCGCACCACGGTTCGGGAGGACGGACGTGGGGTCGGCGTCTCCGGAGGTGTGCGGCAGAACGCTGGTCGCGGCATACGGGTCGTAGGCGCCCGCGCCCTGCGGCAGCACCTGGGTGGGGTCGGCCGAGCCGGGCACGCCCGGGACGGTCGCCGGGGCCGGGTCGGGGGCGAGCAGCGCGCCCACGCCCTCGGCGGCGGCGATCTGCGCGGCGTTCGCGTGCACACCGACGCCCGCGGCGACGGCGCGCAGCCCGCGCGCGAGGCTCTCGGCGCTGGGCCGCTCGTCCGGGTTCTTGCGCAGGCAGCGCTCTATGACGGTCCACAGCGGGTCCGGCACGGTCGACGGGCGGCGCGGCTCGGCGCTCAGGTGCTGGTGCAGCACCTCGAGCGCGGATCCGCCGGCGAACGGCGGACGCCCGGTGACCAGCTCGTACAGCAGGATGCCCGCCCCGTAGATGTCGACGGCGGACGTCTGCGGACGCCCCTCCGCCGACTCGGGCGCGACGTACGCGGGCGTGCCGACGAATTCGTGGGTGCGCGTGAGGCCCGGGGAATCGGCGAGCCGGGCGATGCCGAAGTCCGTCAGCATCGGGTGCATCTGGCCGCCGTCCTGCTTGAGCAGGACGTTCGCGGGCTTCAGATCGCGGTGTACGACGCCGTCGGCGTGGCTGGCGGCGAGCGCGTCGGCGACCTGGGCGGTGAGGAGGGACGCGGCGACGGGACTGAAGGGCCCGTTCTCGCGCAGGTAGCGGTGCAGGTCGGGCCCGTCGACCAGGTCCATGACGAGCGCGAGCAGATCGCCTTCGACGACGAGGTCACGTACCCGCACGATGTTCGGGTGGGTCAGCCTGAGCAGCACCGACCGCTCCCGCAGGAACCGCATCACGATGTCCGCGTCGTTCGCGAGCTCTTCCTTCAGGACCTTGATCGCCACAGTTTCGCCGGGCTGTCCGGCCACGGCCGCCTCGGCGCCCGCGGTCTCCCTCTGGCGGGCTCGCCAGACGGTGCCTGTGGCGCCGCGCCCAAGCGGCTCCTCAAGGAGGTACTTGCTCCCTACCGGCCGCACGTCATGCGCTCCCTGTTGCTTGCTTGCCTGGTCCGTCCACCGTGATCACCGTGGTACAGGTGTTCCGACCCAACTGTAGTGCCGCCGTACCCGGCACTGGGCTGTCGTCTCTCTGTGCTTCCCGTGAGCGCCTGTGCTTCGCATAAGCGCTTACGTACGCCTTCCCGCGCGTGTTCGATGGAAAGACGCTCGGTCTGGTCACTTGGTTGCCGAATGGTGGGCGTGACCGATCTCAAGCGGGCACCGGTCGCGCACTGGTCAGGCACTTTTACGGGCAGAGCCGACCAATCAAGATCACTTACGGGTGGGGGGCGGGCGCGCTGTCAGTGGCAGGTGCGAGGATGCCTCCAGTACTGGCCGACGTGCCCGTGTGCGGTGGGGGAATCTGCGGTGGGGGACCGCAGCGCAGCCTCGTCCTCGTCGCGGACACCTGCGCGGAAGGGACCGCTGACGGCGATGCAGATCCGGCTGACCGTCGTAGACCCGCTGGGCCCGCCCTCGGAGCCGCGGGGGCGAGCCGCGGCCTGCGATGTGCTGGTCACCGCACCCGCCGGGACGGCGCTGGCCGCGGTCGCGTCGGGCCTGGCCTCGGCGGTCGGCGGGGATGGAGGTACCTCCCCGCTCGAGCGAAGCCGAGAGCCTGGGGGAAGTCAGGTCGTGCTGTACGCGGGTGCGGAGCGGCTCGACAGTCAGCGCTGCACGCTGGGCGAGCCGCCCCTGACGGACGGCGCCGTGCTGTCCCTGGGCGCGCCCGCGGAGCCCGGCCCCGACGTGGACGACGGCGCCGCCCAGCTCCATGTGGTCGCGGGCCCCGACGCGGGCGGCGTCCACCTCCTGCACGGGGGCCAGATCCGCATCGGCCGCTCCGCCGACGCGGACGTGCCGCTGGACGACCCCGACGTCTCCCGCCTGCACTGCGCGGTCACGGTCACCCCCGAGGGCCGCGTCTCGGTCGCCGACCTCGGCTCCACGAACGGCACGGCACTCGACGGCACCCGCGTCGCCACCCGCCCCGTCCGCCTCGCCCCGGGAGCCCTCCTCCGCGTCGGCGAGTCCGCCCTGCGGCTGGCTCCGCCCGGGGGCACGGGGGCGTTGGGGACGACGCCGGACGGGGAGGGGCATGTACGGGTGACCGTCGGCGCCGGGCCGGGGACCGGTGCCCCCGGTGACCGCGGCCCCGCTCGCCCGGAGCCGGCATCGCCGGCCGCGAGCGTGCCCCACGCGCGCGTGGGGGGCGCCGCCCGGCCCCCCGCCGCCGGGCAGACCGACGGCACCCCGGGCGCGCCGCCCACCGGCGACACGCATCACGCCTATGGAGCGCCGGAGTGGGGAGCGGCGGAGGGAGTCCCGGCCGCGCAGGAGCACGGTCGGGCCGTACCGCAGGCCGCGCCCTCCGGCGGGCCGTCTCCCGCGCCGTCCGTCGTGCCGGAACAGGGCGGGGCACCAGGCATCGAGAGCCGGCCCCGCGGCGCCGAACGGGGCGACACCCCCGAGCGGGCCGGGCACGACGAGCCCCCGGCAGAGACCGCGGACTCCGCGAGCGCGGGCTCCGCGAGCACCCGCAAAGGCACTCCCCCTCGGGGCACGGCCGTCCCGTCGGGCGTGCGCAAGCGGGGCGGAATCGGCGCCTGGGCGCGGCGGCTGGCCACAGGACGCGGTGGACCGGCGGGAGCCGGGCAGGACCCGTACGACGACGGGGAAGCCGCGGTGGAGTATCCGCTCCCCGCGATGCAGCGGTCGCCCGAGAGCTGGCCCGACCCCGCGACGCTGCTGCTCACCGCGCTGGGGCCGGGACCGCGGCTGTGGGAACGCGGCCCCGGGCACCCGGAGGCACTGACCGTACGGCTGGGCACGGCCGACCGGGCGGCGCCCGACGGCTCGGGCCTGCTGCCGGCGGTGCCGGTGACCACCGGCCTGCGGGAGGTCGGCGCGCTGGGCCTGGCCGGGCCTCGTCCGCGCCTCGCGGGGCTGGCCCGCGCGCTGGTGGCGCAGCTCGCCGCGCTGCACTCCCCCGAGACCCTCGAAATCGTTCTGATCAGCACGGACCGATCTCGCACGGTGGAGGAGCGCACCGCCGAGTGGTCCTGGCTCGGCTGGCTCCCCCACCTCCGCCCCACCCACGGCCAGGACTGCCGCCTCCTCCTCGCCTACGACCGCGAGCAGGCGACGGCCCGCACGGACGAACTCCTGCGCCGCCTGGAGGACCACCTGACCGAAGCGGGCCGCGCACCGGGCGCTCCGGCCCCCCGCCGAGGCCCACGTCCCGGCGACGATGTACGGGGCGCGGCGCGGCGGCCGTCCTGGGCGCGGGACGACGACGAGGCGGACGGAGCCTTCGAGGGGCCGTACACCGTGGTGGTCGTGGACGGGGACCCCGGGGGCGCCGATGTGCGAGAGGCCGTGGTGCGGCTGACCCACGAGGGGGCGCGGGCCGGGATCCATGTGGTGTGCCTCGCCGAGACCCCCGCGGCGTCGCCCGCGTCGCCGGTGACGGAGACGTACGAGGCGGCGTGCGAGACATCGCCGGCGTTCCGCGAGTGCGGAGCGGTCGCGCTGCTCAGCGGGGACGTGGCCACGGCACTGCGGCTGATGCGGGTCGCGCCGGGCGGGCCTGCCGGTGCCGACCCGGGCGCGGCCGCGCGGCGCACGGCGGGCGATGCCGCGGGGGCCGGGCGGGGTGGGCTCGGAGGGTCTGGGCAGGACGGGCGCGGGGGGTCCTCGCTGGGCGGCTCCGCGGAACGCGCGCGTGGCGGGCCGGCGTACGGCAGCCCGGCTCGTGGCGGGCCCCCGCACGCCGGCCCCACCCACGCCGGACCCACCAACGCCGACGCCACCCACGGAGGCTCCCCGCGCGTCGGAGCCGTCGGGGCGGATGCCGGTTCGATGCGCGGTGGCCACACCCATGTCGGCACCACCGGGCACCTGGCGCGCGGCCCCGTGGGGCATGGCACCGTCGCCGCGATAGACGCCGTCTCGGTCGCGTGGGCCGAGCGGTTCGCACGGGCGCTCGCGCCGTTGCGGACCGACGGCGCGCACGGCGACCGGCACACGCGCGTGTCCGCGCCGCTGCCTCAAGTGGCGCGTCTGCTCGACGAGTTGGGGCTCGCACGGGCCACCCCGGCCTCGCTGATGGCGCGCTGGGCGGACGCGGCCGACGACAGCGAGGCGCTCGGTGGGCGCGGCCGGGTCGTCCTCGGCGCCGGGCCGCGCGGGCCCGTGGACGTGGATCTCCCCGCCGAGGGCCCGCATCTGCTGATCGAGGGGCCTTCGGGCAGCGGTCGTACGGAGCTGCTGCGTTCCGTCGCCGCGTCCCTCGCCGCCGCGGAGCGGCCCGACCGGCTCGGGATCGTACTGATAGACGGGCGGGACGATACCGGGGGCAATGGCGCGGGGCGGGGCGCGGGGCTCCAGGTCTGTACGGACCTCCCGCATGTCACGACCCATCTCACCGCCAACGACCCCGTACGGATGCGGGAGTTCGCCCAGGCCCTCAGCGCCGAGCTGAAGCGGCGGGCCGAGCTGCTCGGGCGGCTCGACTTCACGGAGTGGCACACCCGGCGCGAGGTGTCCGGCCGGATCGTGGCCCAGCGTTCGGCCAAGTCGTCCTCGGCAGGGATGGTGTCCGGGGCGTCGTCCGGCGCCGGGGATCTGGACGCGCCGCCCAGTTCGACGCTGCGGTTGCGGCCGGCTGCCGCGCGGGAGCGTGCGGAGCCGGGGCCGCCGCTCGCCCGTCTTGTCGTGGTGGTCGACGACCTGGACGCGCTGCTGTCGCCCCCGTTGGGGTCGCCGGGGCGGCCTGCGGCCGGGTCCGTCATACGGGCCCTTGAGGCCGTTGCCCGTGAGGGGGAGCGGCTCGGGGTGCACCTTGTGGCGGCGGGCGGGGTCGACGGGCGTACGGCGGGGTCCGAGCTGGGGCGTTCCGCCGCGGTGCGGATCGCTCTCGACGCGGTGTCGACGGGGCCGGACGAGCCGGCTCCCGGGCGGGGGCGGCTGCTTCGCGCGGACGGGCGGGACACGCCCTTCCAGGGCGGTCGGGTCACCGGGCGCATTCCCCGTACGGCTACCCTCCGCCCCACCGTCGTGCCCCTGGAGTGGCATCGCATGGGCGATCCGCCGGCGCGGCGACCCGTTCGCGAGCTCGGCAACGGGCCGACGGACTTGGCGTTGCTCGCCAGTGCGCTGGAGCGGGCGGCTCGGTCTGTGGCCGCGGTCGAGGTGCCGTCGCTGCTTTGACGTCCTGTGCTGGTGGGCGGGTGGGGGCCGGCGAGGTTTTCGCCCCCTCCGCCCCCACCCGTCCCGTACCTGAGGGGCTCCGCCCCCAGACCCCCTCGGGTTGTCTTGTGGCTGCGGACCGGTGGGGGCTGGTCGCGCAGTTCCCCGCGCCCCTGACGGGGCGGCAGCGCGAGCCCACGTCACGACCCAATCACGATCGCTCACTTGACACCGTTGGCGCTCTTGCCGCCCTGAAGCCCCGGGCGTAGACCAGAGCGCACGGGACAGCGCTCGGACGTTCGACGAGGAACGAAGAACGGGGCAGTGATGCGCAGCAATCTTCGTATGCACAGGTCGCCCAATCACTCCACGCACAGGTCACGCAGGGCCGCACAAGCCGCCGCAGCCGCCGTCATCGCCGGCGCGCTCACGCTCACGGCATGCGGCAGCGACAACAAGGACAAGGGGAACGACGGCACCGGCAAGGAAAGCAGCAGCGGCGGCACGGTCACCCTTCCCAAGCTCGACGGCGCCAGCCTGGAGGTCGCCGCCGTGTGGACCGGCCCCGAGCAGGCCAACTTCAAGAAGGTGCTGGCGGAGTTCGAGAAGCGCACCGGCGCGAAGGTCACCTTCGTACCCGCGCAGGACCCGATCATCAACTTCCTCGGTTCGAAGATCGCCGGTGGCCAGCCGCCGGACATCGCGATGCTGCCGCAGCCCGGGGCCATCAAACAGGCCGTGGACAAGAAATGGGCGAAGCCCATCGGCGCCGAAGCGCAGGCGGAGCTCAGCAAGAACTACTCGCAGGGCTGGCAGGACATCGGCAAGGTCAACGGCAAGCAGTACGGCGTCTATTACAAGGCAGCCAACAAGTCGCTGATCTGGTACAACGCCAAGGTCTTCGAGAACGCGGGCGCGAAGGAGCCCAAGACCTGGCAGGACCTCCTGAGTACCGCGCAGACGATCTACGACTCCGGTGTCACCCCGTTCTCCGTCGCCGGTGCCGACGGCTGGCCCCTCACCGACTGGTTCGAGAACATCTATCTCTCCCAGGCGGGCCCGGAGAAGTACGACCAGCTCGCCCAGCACAAGATCAAGTGGACGGACCCGTCCGTCAAGCAGGCCCTCACCACCCTCGCCCAGATCTGGGGCAAGAAGGACTTCGTCGCGGGCGGTGCGTCCGGCGCGCTGCAGACCGAGTTCCCGGCCTCCGTGACGCAGACCTTCACCGGCGGCGACCAGCCGAAGTCCGCCATGGTCTACGAGGGCGACTTCGTGCAGGTCAACATCGCGGAGACGAAGGCCAAGGTAGGCACGGACGCCAAGGTGTTCCCGTTCCCGACGGTGGGCAGCACCGCGCCGGTGGTCTCCGGCGGCGACGCCGCGGTGATCCTCAAGGACTCCAAGGCGGCCCAGGCACTCGCCACCTTCCTGGCCTCGCCGGACGCGGCGACGATCCAGGCGAAGCTCGGCGGCTACCTCTCCCCCAACAAGAACGTGCCGAACTCGGCATACCCGAACGCCGTGCAGCAGAAGATCGCCAAGGCGCTCATCGCGGCCGGCGACGACTTCCGCTTCGACATGTCCGACCAGACCCCGCAGGCCTTCGGCGGCACGCCCGGCAAGGGCGAGTGGAAGGATCTCCAGGACTTCCTGAAGAACCCGACCGACGTCGCGGGCACCCAGGCGAAGTTGGAGAAGGACGCGGCGGCGGCGTACGGCAGCGGAAGCTGATCCGGCGATGACGTCGGCAGCGGCGGCGGAGGTCCCCCCGACCCCCGCCGCACCCCGCCCGCGCAAGAGCGTGACCGGCACCCGCAAGACCATGGCAGCGCTCTTCCTGTTGCCGGCCCTCGTGCTGCTCGGCGCGCTCGTGGTCTACCCGATCGGGTACTCGGTCGTCCGCAGCTTCTACAACCAGTCCGGCGACGGCTTCGCCGGCATCGACAACTACAAGTCCCTGTTCACCGACGACGGCATCCGCACCGCGCTCAAGAACAACATCATCTGGGTGGTCTTCGCGCCGACGATCGCGACCGCGCTCGGTCTGATCTTCGCGGTGCTCACCGAACGGGTGCGCTGGGGCACGGCGTTCAAGCTGGTCGTCTTCATGCCGATGGCGATCTCGATGCTCGCCGCGGGCATCATCTTCCGGCTGGTGTACGACCAGGACCCGGACAAGGGGGTCGCGAACGCGGTCTGGGTCGGCATCCACGACACGTTCGCCGAGTCGTCCGCGTTCCCCAAGGCCCACCCGGGGCGGCAGTCGCCCCTCGAACCCCGAAGTGGCGGGTTCATCACCAAGGACCCCGTCCAAGTCGGGCAGTCCGTCACCCTCCCTCTCGTCGGAGTCGCCCCCGACCAGATGCCCGACAGCGCCAAGAAGGCCGTACAGGCCAAGGCCGAGCCCGGCAAGGTCACCGGCACGGCCTGGCAGGACTTCGCCCGCGGCAAGGGCGTCGGCAAGCTCGGCCAGGTGGACACGGGTGAGCTCGGCTACGCGGGCATGAAGGTCGAGGCCGTCAAGGACGACAAGGTCGTGGACTCGACCAGGGTCCGCGACGATGGCACCTTCACACTCTCGGGCAAGGCCGACGGGGCCCAGCTCCGCCTCCCGGCAAGCAACTTCAAGGAGCCGTACAACGGCCTCGACTGGCTCGGCCCGTCCCTGGTCACGCCCGCCATCATCGGCTCGTACATCTGGATGTGGGCGGGCTTCGCGATGGTGCTGATCGCGGCGGGGCTGGCAGGAGTGCCGCGCGAGCTCCTTGAGGCCGCCCGGGTCGACGGGGCGAACGAGTGGCAGGTCTTCAGAAGGGTCACGGTGCCACTGCTCGCGCCCGTGCTCGCGGTCGTCACCGTCACCCTGATGATCAACGTGCTGAAGGTCTTCGACCTGGTCTTCATCATCGCGCCGGGCTCGTCCCAGGACGACGCCAACGTGCTGGCCCTGGAGCTGTACCGCAAGGGCTTCTCGGAGGACCAGCCGGGCATCGCGAGCGCCATCGCGGTGTTCCTGCTGCTGCTCGTGATCCCGGTGATGCTGTTCAACATCCGCAGGCTCAGGCGGGAGGTGCGGCGATGACCACCCACGCCGGCAGGCTCACGAAAGCCGCGCCCGTCGCGGCCGTGAAGGAGAAGCAGTCCCTCGGCTCACGGCTCGCGAGCGGGGTCAGCGGTGGTCTGCTCCGTGTCTTCCTGCTCCTCGTCGGGCTGTTCTGGCTGGTGCCGACCATCGGGCTGCTGCTGTCCTCACTGCGCAAGCCGGAGGACATGAGCGCGAGCGGCTGGTGGAAGGTCTTCAGCGAGCCCTCGCAGCTCACCGTGGACAGCTACCAGAAGCTCCTGGAGAACAGCGACATCACCAACTCGCTGGTGAACACGGTGCTGATCACGGTCCCGGCGACCGTCCTCGTCGTCGTGATCGGTTCGCTCGCGGGCTACGCCTTCGCCTGGATGGAGTTCCCCGGCCGCGACTGGTGGTTCCTGGGCGTGGTCGGACTGCTGGTCGTTCCCGTACAGGTGGCGTTGATCCCGATCGCCGAACTCTTCGGCAAGATCGGCATCTTCGGGTCGATCATCGGCGTGGTCTTCTTCCACGTGGGCTTCGGCCTGCCCTTCGCGGTGTTCCTGCTGCGGAACTTCTTCGCGGAGATCCCGCGCGAGCTCCTGGAGGCGGCCCGCCTGGACGGCGCCGGTGAACTGCGCCTGTTCGTACGGGTCGTGATGCCGCTCGGCGGTCCCGCGATCGCCTCGCTCGGGATCTTCCAGTTCCTGTGGGTGTGGAACGACATGCTGGTCGCGCTGGTGTTCTCCGACTCGGGCAGCCAGCCGATCACGGTCGCACTGCAGACACAGGTACGTCAGTTCGGCAACAACATCGACGTGCTGGCGCCCGGCGCCTTCATCTCGATGGTGATCCCGCTGGCCGTGTTCTTCGCGTTCCAGCGGCAGTTCGTGTCCGGAGTCATGGCGGGTGCGGTGAAGTAGGGCTCGGAAAAGCGCACTTGAGGGGCGGGCCGGACACCGGCCCACCCCTCCGCGTTCACCGGACATCCCCCGTATGCCACATCTGGCGTAACCAAGTCACCCCTTCGGCCGTTCCCGGGCAGGTATGCCCGCGCCGACCCATGGATGTCCCTTGCCCAGGTTCAGTGTCATCGTCCCCGCGTACAAGGTTCAGGCGTACCTGCACGAGTGCCTGGAATCCGTCCTGGAACAGTCCTATCCGGACCTCGAACTGATCGCGGTCGACGACTGCTCGCCCGACGCCTGCGGGGCGATCATCGACGAGTTCGCGGCCCGCGACGCCCGCGTACGCCCTGTCCATCTCGCCGAGAACGTGGGCCTGGGCCGCGCCCGCAACGCGGGCCTCGAACTCGCCACCGGCGACTACCTGATCTTCCTGGACAGCGACGACAGCCTCACCCCGGACGCTCTGCGCGCCATCGCCGACCGGCTGAAGGAGACTTCCGAACCGGACGTCCTGGTCTACGACTACGCGCGCACGTACTGGTCGGGCGAGGCCGTCCGCAACCAGTTCGCGGCGCAGTTGACGGAGGAGGGCCCGGCGCCGTTCCGGCTCTCCGACCGGCCGGGGCTGCTGCGGGTCCTGATGGTGGCGTGGAACAAGGCGTACCGCCGGGAGTTCGTCGAGCGCGAGGGCTTCGCCTTCCCGCCCGGCTACTACGAGGACACACCCTGGACCTATCCGGTGCTGATGTCCGCCGAGACGATCGCCACCCTCGACCGGGTCTGCGTCCACTACCGCCAGCGGCGCCACGGCAGCATCCTCGGCACCAGCAGCCGCAAGCACTTCGACATCTTCGAGCAGTACGACCGTGTCTTCGCGCACATCGACAGCCGCCCGGAGCTGGCCCGCTGGCGCCCGGTGCTCTTCCGCCGCATGGTCGACCACTTCTCCACGTTGTTCCTCAAGCGCGAGCGGCTGCCGCGCGGCTCCCGGGCCGCATTCCTGCGCAAGTCCCGTGCCCACTACCGCCGTTACCGCACACCGGGCGCCCCGGTCCCGCTCCGCACCCGCGTGAAGCACGCGCTGGTCAGGCTGGGCACCCACCGCGCGTACCGCCTGCTGTCACTGGCGTCCCGCGTCCGCAGACAGACTGTGCGCCGGACCAAGACGCTGCTCCGCAGGACCCGCGGCGCCGCGCTGCAACTCCACTACCGCGTCCAGCTCCGCCTCCCGCTGCGCGCCGACCGCGCCGTCTTCTCCAGCTACTGGGGCCGCGGCCACGGCTGCAACCCGGGCGCCCTGGAGTCCGCTTTCCGCACCTGGGCGCCGCACATCACCACCGCGTGGATCGCCCATGCCGAGCACCACCACACGATCCCGGCCTCGACGCGCAGGCTGCGCCCCGGGACGGCCGGGTACTGGACGGCGCTCGCCCGCTCCAAGTACCTGGTGAACAACGTCAACTTCGACCGGCGGCTGGTCAAACGCCCCGGCCAGATCATGATCCAGACGCAGCACGGGACCCCGCTCAAGCGCATGGGCCTCGACCTCCAGGACCGCCCGGCGGCCGCGCGCGACACGGACTTCGCCGAGTTGCTGCGCAGCGTCGACAAGTGGGACTACTGCCTGTCCGCCAACCGCCACTCCACTCTGGTCTGGGAGCGCGTCTTCCCGTCCTCGTACACGACGCTGGAGTACGGCCTTCCGCGCAACGACGTGTTCCAGCGGGCGACTTCGGCGGACGTGTCCCGGCTGCGCGAGTCGCTCGGCATCCCCAAGGGCGCGGTCGCCGTGCTGTACGCACCGACGTACCGCGACTACCGCCGCACCCAGCGCCAAGCCCTCGACCTGGAGCGCGTGCTGCGCCGACTCGGCCCGCGCTTCGTCGTGCTGACCCGCTCCCATCACTCGTACGAGGCCCCGCCGGCGAGCGCCTCCGGTGGCCGCCTCATCGACGTGTCCGGCCATCCGAGCATCGAGTCGCTGTGCCTCGCCTCGGACGCCCTGGTCACCGACTACTCGTCCCTGATGTTCGACTACGCAGGTCTCGACCGGCCGATCGTGATCCACGCGGACGACTGGGAGGCGTACGAGGCGGCCCGCGGCACCTACTTCGACCTGCGCGCGTTCCCGCCGGGCGCGGTCGCGCGCAGCGAGGACGAGCTGATCGACATCTTCGCCACGGGACACTGGCGCGGCTCGCGCTCCGCGCAGCTGCGGGCCGCGTTCCGCGAGCGCTTCTGCCCGTACGACGACGGGCGCGCCGCCGAGCGGGTGGTACGCCGTGTGGTCCTTGGCCAGACCGCCGGTCTGCCGCCGTTCACCCCGTTCACCAAACGCCACCCGGTCCCTTCGGCGGCCGCGGCCCACCCTGCCGCTCCCCTCGCGACCGTGCCGCCGCCCGGCGGTGCCGTCCCCGTCACCGAGAACCTCTGAACCGGAGTCCGCGTGCCCTCCAGCCCGTCGCGGCCCACCCCCACCCGGCCCGCCACCTGGCGGCCCGCCGGGCGACCAGGGCGATGAAACCCCAGCTCAGCGCCCCTTGAGAGAAAGAGCAGAATGCCCCGCTTCAGCGTCATCGTGCCTACCCATGGAGTCGCCGGGCGACTGGCCCAAGCGCTGGACTCAGTCCTCACCCAGTCCTTCGGCGACTTCGAGCTGATCCCGGTCTGCGACGCGCCCGATTCCCCGGCCGGGACGGTCGCCGCCGCGTACGCCGCGCGGGACTCCCGGGTCGCTCCGGTCCACTCGCCGCCGTCGGGCGGGCTGAGCGCGGCGCGCAACGCCGGGATGGCGGCGGCGAACGGCACGTATCTGCTCTTCCTCGACGGCGACGACGATCTGGTGCCGGGCGCGCTGGGAGCCCTGGACGCCGAGCTGCGGGCCGACACCGACGTCCTCTACTTCGGGCACGAGCGGGTGCACTGGTGGGAGGGCGAGTCGAGCAGGCCCCCGCTCGACAAGGACCCGGAGGTCATCGGCGTACACGTCCCGGCATGGAGCGCGGCCTATCGTCGCGCCTTCCTCGCCGAGCACCGACTCACCTTTCCCGGCGGGCACTTCACGGACGCGGGCTGGGGCGGCCTGGTGACCCTCGCGACCACGGGGGTCCCCCCTGTTCGAGCGGAGTCGAGAACTTGGGGGAGCACGGCGGTGCTGCACACGGTCTGCGTACGTCATCACCTGCGTCGCCAGGGCAGTCGCCTCAACACCCCGGGTGAGCACCAGTTCGAACTCCTCGACCAGGTCGAATTGGTGCTCACCCGCGCCGCCGAACAGACCGTGTCCGAGGCCAAGTCGCACGCGCTGTTCGGCCAGCTCTTCGCCCTCGTCCTGAAGACGGCGGCCCATCCGACGCGGGTACCCGCACGCCGCCGCCGGGCCTTCTTCCGCCGCGCGGGCAGGCTCTACCGGCGCCACCGCCCGGCCGGGTTCCGGCCGCCGGCGGGCAGTCTCGGGGTGCAGCACCGGTTGCTCGCGACCGGTGCCTACAGCGCGTTCCGGGCGCTGCGCGGCGCCAACCAGGCGGCCGCGAAGGCGGCTCAGGGGGTGCCGCGCCCGAGGATGCTGCGCACCCGCGCGCTCTACGCGGCCCACCTCCGTCGCGCCCTCGACGAGAACCTCGCCGTCTACTGCGCGTACTGGGGCCGCGGTTACGCCTGCAACCCGGCCGCCATCCACTCGGCCGCCCAGCGTCTGGCCCCTCACATCCGCTCGGTGTTCCTCGTCACCGAGGACGCGGTGGAGCACCTGCCCAAGGGCATCGACCACGCGGTGATCGGCAGCCGCCGCTACTGGGAGGTGCTGGCTCGCGCCAAATACCTCGTCAACAACGCCAACTTCGAGGGGGCTGTCGTCAAACGCCCCGGCTCCATTCACCTGTCCACCCAGCACGGAACACCGCTGAAGAAGATGGGCGTCGAACAGGCCGAATACCCGGTGGTTGCCGCCGCCACCGGAAGTTTCGACCGCCTGCTGAGCCGGGTCGACCGCTGGGACTACAACCTCAGCTCGAACCGGCTCTCCACGGAGGTGTGGGAGCGATCCTTCCCGTCCTCCTACGAGATGCTCGAATACGGCTATCCACGCAACGACGTCTACTACACGTCGTCAGCGGCCGATGTGCACCGCATCCGCAAGCAGCTCGGTGTTCCCGAAGGCCGCACAGCGCTCCTGTACGCGCCGACGCACCGCGACTACCACACGGGGTTCAACACGCAACTCGACCTGGAGGCGTTGTGCGACGCCCTCGGGGACGACTTCGTGGTGCTGCTGCGCGCCCACTACTTCTACGACGGCGACCAGGGACGGTTGCGCGACGAGCGTGTCATCGATGTCACGGCCCACCGTTCGTCCGAGGACGTCTGTCTCGCGGCGGACGCCCTCATCACCGACTACTCGTCGATCGCGTTCGACTACGCCAACCTGGACCGGCCGATCGTCGTGTACGCCGATGACTGGGACGTGTACCGCGAAACGCGCGGAGTCACCTTCGACTTCCTGAGCTCCCCGCCCGGCCCGGTCGCCCGCACCGCCGACGAACTGGCCTCCGTCTTCCGCTCCGGCGCCTGGGCCGGAGCCGAATCGGCCGCGCTGCGCGCCCGGTTCCGGGCCCGGTTCTGCGAGTTCGACGACGGCCACGCCGCCGACCGCGTCGTACGCCGCGTGCTGCTCGGGGAACCGGCCGAGGCCATCGAGCCGCCGGTTCCGCTCGCGCAACGCACGCCCGCACCCGCCGCCGTGACGACCGCTCGGAGGAGCTGACACAGTGCCCCGCTTCAGCATCATCGTCCCTGTCTTCAAGGTCCAGGGGTTCCTTCGCGAATGCCTCGACTCCGTTCTCGACCAGTCGTTCACCGACCTTGAGGTGATCGCCGTCGACGACTGCTCACCCGACGGCTCCGGGGCGATTCTCGACGAGTACGCGGCCCTCGATCCGCGGATGAAAGCCGTTCACCTGTCCGAGAACGTGGGCCTCGGCCGCGCCCGCAACGCCGGCCTTCGGCACGCCACCGGCGACTACGTCCTCTTCCTCGACAGCGACGACAACTACACGCCTGGGCTGCTGCGGGCGGTCGCCGACCGGCTCGACGTGACCCGCGACCCCGACATCCTGGTCTTCGACCACGTGCGCACCCACTGGTGGGGCCGCGGCGGCCGCAGCGATGCCGCCGGACTGCTCGAACAGGCCGGCACCGGCACGTTCGGCATCCGTGACCACCCGGAATACCTGCAGCTGTTCCTGGTCGCCTGGAACAAGGCGTTCCGCCGGGACTTCTTCCTCCGGCACGGCTTCCAGTACGCGCCGGGACTGTACGAAGACGCACCCGTCACCTACCAGGCGATGGTCACGGCAGAGCGGATCGCCTGTCTGGACCGCGTAGGTGTCGAATACCGACAGCGGCGTCAAGGTGCGATCACCCGTACTCCCGGGCGCAGGCATTTCGAGATCTTCGAGCAGTACGAAGGGCTCTTCGCGTTCCTCGCCGAGCGGCCCGGCCTCGACTGGGCCCGACCACTGCTGTTCGAACGGGCCCTGGACCACATGCTGTTCGCCCTGGCCCGCCCCGACCGTGTGCTCCGCGGCGACCGACGGGACTTCTACCGGCGGATTCGGAAGTTCTACCGAAAGCATGTGCCGCCAGGCTTCGTCCCCCCGCTCGGAGCACGCCGAGCGGAGATCCGGCTCCTGGCCGTGGCTCCTCACCCTGCTCACGTCTCGCTCCACGCTCTGCGCCGCGTGAGGCGCGCGGTGGGGAGCAGGATGCGGAAGCTGCGCACGCTGGTCGCCGGGCAGGTCAAGCGGTGCTGGTACAGGATCCAATTGAAGCGTGCCCTCGACCCGCGTCTCGCCGTCTACTCCGCCGGGCACAGCCGTGCCGTGAACGGCGATCCCTACGCGATTCACACGCAGGCCGCCGAAGTGGCACCGCGCATCCGCAGCGTGTGGGTCGTCCAGCCCGATGCGGTGGAACTGCTGCCACCGGGCACGGACCACGTGACGCCGGGATCCTGGCGCTACTACCGGGTGATGGCGCGCGCGACGTACTGGGTCAACAACCGCAACTGGGCCGGTGATCTGGTGAAGCGCCCCGGTGCCGTGCACGTCCAGACGCACCAGGGCACTCCTCTCAAGTACATGGCGCTGGACCTTCTCAACCGTCCAGGTGCCCGGCACGGCACGGACGTCCGCGGGATGCTGCGGCGCAGCGACAGGTGGGACGTCAGCCTGGTGGCGAACCGGTACTCCGAGGAGATCTGGCAGCGGGCCTATCCCTGTCGCTTCACATCACTGCGCAGTGGCAGCCCCCGCAACGACGTCCTCGTCCGCGGCGGGACCGCGCGCGCCGCCGAAGTGCGCGACCGACTCGGCATTCAGCCGTCGGAGGCGGTCCTGCTGTACGCGCCGACTCTTCGCGACTACCGCAAGGGCGGCCATGTCTGGCGTGTCGACCTGGAGGCTCTGGCCGATGCGCTCGGCCCCGGACACAGACTGCTCGTCCGCCTCCACCCGAGCCTGACCCGCCATCACGAACGGGCGCTGCTGCTGCGCGATCTGCACCGACGCGGCACGCTGACCGACGTCACCGACGAACCGCACGTCGAGGACGTCATGCTGGCCAGCGACGCCCTGATCACCGACTACTCGTCCCTGATGTTCGACTACGCCAACCTCGACCGGCCCATCGTCGTGCACGCCGACGACTGGGCCGCCTACCTGGCGGCCCGTGGCGCCTACTTCGACATCACCGCCGAGCCCCCGGGCCACGTGACACGTTCCGACGAGGAACTGGCGAAGGTGCTCGTCTCCGGTGCCTGGCGGGACGCGGAGTCGACGCGGTTGCGGCGGGCGTTCCGGGAGCGCTTCTGCGAGTACGACGACGGGCGAGCGGCGGAACGCGTAGTACGGCAGGTCTTGCTGGGCGAGGCGACGGACAGGGCGGCCGGCGACGGAGCGCTGATCAACATCCCCGCGGCCGCAGACGGCTCGACCCGCCTTCCTGAGTACAGCTGACCCGAACGCCGCCGCGCGGGAGCTCACCGCGAGGCGGCCTCGGGCACCGACTTCTGAACGCCCACGCGAGGGGGCAGGACCGTCTCCGGCCCCCTCTTGCCGTGCCGTCTCGTATGGCTCTCGACAAGGAGCGGGATACCGCACACGGGAAGCAGCATGGCCATCACCATCAGCCGGGGACCGACGGAGACTTCGGGATGTCCGGCCTGGTTGACGATGCCCGCGACGGCGATGCCGACGATCAGGCACCCGAACGGGCGGTGGTACCGGAAGGCGCCCCATGCCCCGCCCGCGAGGAGGAGCGGCACCAGCGGTTGTACCAACGCATCGCGCAGCCATTCTCTCCAGTAGGCGACGCTCAGACGCAGGAACTCGTGCCAGGGGTGAGGGTCCATGTGCCTCGTGAAGTGAACGGACATCAGGTCCCGAAGACTGGCCTGTGTACTCGGCAGCCCGAAGGCGACGATGACGAGCTGAAGCACCGACGCGAACGCGACCGTTGCGGCGAGGACCGCCAATTCCGGCCGTGAGAACTCCCGCCGCCTTACCCAGCGCGCACAGGCGATGAGTGCGGTCATCGCCGCGATTCCGGCGACGGCCAGCAGCGTCTGCGCGTATTTGACACATGCCGCGCCGGCGAACGCCGAGAGGGCAAGCGCCGTTCCCGACGAAATCCGGTCCCGCAGTACGCGGACGCATCCGAGGACGGCGGCGAGAAGAAGGCACAGCAGCAGCCCTTCGCACATGGGCAGCATGGCCTCCTTCCCCGTGGGCAGCGCGTAGTAGAGGACCTGTCCCAGGAGGGCGACGGGGACGGAGACCCCCAGCGTCCGCAGAATCAGGACCACAAAGCCGCTGGCCAGGACAGTCGCCAGGAGCGACGCCGCCCACAGGCCGACGACCAGGCCGAAGACGCGGGTGAAGGGAATCGTGTACAGGGGGTATCCGGGTCTGGCGGCGAAGATCGCGGAGAGGCGCGGATCGCTGAACAGCGCCATGTATCCACTCACATCGGTGCGCTCGGCGTTACGCGCGACGCGGCCTTCCATCACCTTCCGGCACTGCTGATACGCAGCCTTTCCGGCGTTTTTCATCCGGTAGCGCGCCAGATCCGCGCTCGCCTGCCGAGCGGACCTGACACGCACACTGTCACAGAAATAGTCCAGCGCTCGCTGAGAAGCCTCCTCTCGGCCGACCCCTTGCAACATGTAGCTGTGTGCCACGTATTGGCGTGTGTCCATGGCGGCACGTCCCTGGATCTGCACCGACTGCGCCCCGGTGAACACAAGGGCGAACACGAAGAAGCAGAAAAGGAGCACACGTCGGTCACGTGCAGGCGACGGCGGTCGGAGGAACCTCTTTGCTTTCCACATCGTCGAATGGCCTATCACGCGCGGCGGTACAGTCCCGCCGAAAACTCGCCTCGTCGCAGGCTCGGCTGCCGAGATCCACCGAGAGGCGTAATCCCTCACAACGATCACGGGTCGACGCACATCACTCGAAGGCGTGACGGCAGGAAAACAAGCCGCCGCGAGAGGGAAAACGCGATACATGCGCCCTACTGCTCAGCCGTCCCCCACCGCCACCCGGTGAGCGCCGACGTCCTCGTCCGACGGGCCGGGCGCGGTGCCACCGCGCTGCGCGGCGGTGCCGCCTGGCGTCCGACCCCGTACCAGTTCATCGCCGCCCTGTTCTGGCTGGTGATGTCGCTCGCGTACTGGCGCGTCCCGCTGTGCTGCGACGCCGGCCAGCACGCGGCGGTCGTCGAGCGCCTCAAGGCGCATCTCCTCCACCCTCTCCACCCGATGGCGGATCTGCCCGGCGCGGGCAGCCCGTACTACTCCCCGTACGCGGTCGCCCAGGGAGCCTTCGCCCGGCTGACAGGGCTGGGCGGCTGGGACGTCGTACGGCTCGCCGGACCGTTCAATCTGCTGGTCCTGCTGACCGGCATCGGCCGCTTCGTCCGTGTCCTGACACCTCGCCAATGGGCTCCGGTCCTGTCGCTGTTCGCGATGGTGCTGCTGTGGGGCACCGAACGGGCCTGGTGGAGCGGATATCTGGGTCTGATGTCGATGACGGGGAACCTCGGCTATCCGTCGGCGTTCGCCATCGGACTGACCTTCTGGGCCTGGGCGTTGACGGGCAGGCTCGCGCGAGGCACCGGCGGACTCGTCCGGTACGTCGGTCCGAGCGGTCTGCGGAGCCTGTGGGGGTACAAGGGGCTCGGCGCGCTGTACGGCCTGATCCTGCTCGTGCACCCGATCACGTCGATCGCCGCGGTGCTCGGGGCGATGGCGTTCGTGGCGGCATGGCAGCGCGGGTGGCGGCCGGCCGTCGTGGGCCGGTGGGCGATGGCGGCCGGGACGGCCTTGCTGGTCGCGTCCTTCTGGCCGTACTTCGACGTCTTCGCGCTCACCGGAGACCGCAGAGTGGACGCGATGCACGAGCGGCTGTACGACGGACTGCCCGGGCACTTCTGGCTGGCGCTGATCGGGGTGCCCGCGCTGTGGCTGCGGGCGCGGCGGGCCGGGCGGAGCGAAGGGCACTGGTGGCGGGATCCGCTGGTGCTGATGTTCGCGCTGGAGTGCCTGGCGGTGGCGTACGGCTGGGTCAGCGGGCACTACACGTACGGCAGGATCCTGGGGCTCACGCTGGTGCCGCTGCAGTTCGCGCTCGGGGTGGAGCTGGCGGCGCCGGGACCGTGGCGATCCGGGCGGCGCCTGCTGGGCGGGGCGGCGGCCGTCGGGGCCTGCATCGGTTTCCTCACCGTGCAGGCCGGCGCGGTGGTGCCGCGCACACTCGACCCCATCGGCTTCGATCAGCCGCCGCACTGGCCGACGTACGCGTGGGCGGCGCGGTACATCAAGCCCGGCGAAGCGGTCATCACGGACGGCTTCTACTCCGCTCATCTCATCTCGGGCTACGGCCCGGACCTCGCCGCGCCCCTCTGGCCCGACCCAGCCCTCGACGAGGGTGAGCGGCTGCACCGGCTCGCGGCGGTCCGCGGCTACCTCGACCCGGCGTCGACCCGTGCCGAACGCGGCGCCGTCACCCGCCGCTACCACGTCCGCTGGCTGCTGTTGACGCGCTGGCGGCGGGTGCCCGTGGAGGCGACGGTGGTGGCGTGGAGCCGGGAGACGGGCGAGGTACTCGCGAGGGTGGGGCGCTGAGCAGTTCGCGAGGGTTACGGGAGACCCGGAATGGACTCGTCGCCCGCTTGCAGCCGGACGGACAGGACACCGACCTGGGGTCGGTCACCGTGTGCCGCACAGCTGGTGCTCGGCCCGCACGGGGTCGTTCGGAAAGCGGAACGCAGTGCGCTGCCAGGCGCCGGTGATGTTGTGCCAGAAGCGGCCCGGGGTCAGCGGATCACGGGTCGCCGCCCGGAGTTCGGCGAGCGGCCCGCAGTGCAGAGCGCGGCGCGCGGCGTTGACCAACGCCGGGTTCATGCCGTGCGGGAGGGTGTGGGGCGCGGCGCGGTCGGCGACGATCCACTCGTCAGGCAGCCTCTTGTCGTGCCCGACACGGCTGCCGGTGATGCGCTCGGAATGGGCGGCCAGCGGGTAGGCGAGGCCGATGGAGTCGAGGGCGGCTCCGTTCAGCGGGACGACGCTGCCGTTGAAGCCGAGGACGGTGAAAACGCCGGTAACGGAAGGCGAGTTGGCGGGGTACGAGCCGGTGCCGAGGAAGAGCGTGGGTGCGCCTGACCGGGCGGCCGCGCGAACGAGCTCCCCGTACCTCTTGTTGCGCGGATGAGCCGCGAAGGTGTGGTGGAGCGGGTGCTCGGACGCGTTCTGGCGGATGTACACACCCCGCTCGTCAGCGATCCCGGCAGGCCCGATCCGCCCCTCGTAGGGAATGTGCAGCCAGCCCGCGCACCCGACGGCCCAGACGCCGACCGCGACGGCGACCACCGCGCTCGTCCGGGTCGCGGGCACAAGGAACACGGGAAGCAGCATGAGCAGCAGCCCCGGAAGCAACATCCGCCCGTGCATGAAGTCGCCGCCCACCTTGATGACGTACGCCCAGCACAGGAGCCCCGCGACGACGGGTGCGAGCGCGGGAACCAGCGGAGGCCCGGACTGCCTCTCACCCTTCACGGGCAGCAGGGCAGCGATGACGAACAGCGCCGGAACCCACAGCAGATACGGCCCCGCGAAGTCCCCGAGATACCCGAACCCGCGCCCCCACAGGCTCCGCGAGGCCTCCTTGGTGACGGCGGGCAGCGGCATCAACTGCCCGTAGTACCCGAGCCGGAAGATCTCGTACGCCATCGGAAGTGCGAGCGCCGACCCCAGGCCGGTGAGTGCCGCACGCCGCGAGGGGCGCTCCATCAGCCACTGCGCGCCGAGGAACACGACCGTCACGAGGGCGAGGTCGGGCCGAACGAGGGGCCCGAGTCCGACGACGACGCACGTGCCGAGCTGGTCCGGGCGCGAGATGAGCAGCAGCCAAGCACCCGCGATCCAGCAGGTGGCGAGCCCCGTCTCCAGGCCAGAGGTGGCGAAGTCCCAGACGGGCGGCAGCGCGAGCAGGACAAGGGCGCCGAGCGGGATCGGGTTTCGGGCGGCAGCCCCGCTCCGGCCCCTGCCTCCGCCTTCGTACAGCCGCAGCGCCGCGAGCCCGGCCAACGCGAATCCCGCGACGGTGAGCAACAGCCCTCCGTACATCGCCAGCGCCGCGACATCGAATCCCGGCAGCCCCCCGAGCACGAGCAGCCACTGCCACAGAGTGCCGGTGGACGACTCGACGCGCTCACCCGCGTTGAAGACGGGCCCGTTCCCCGCCAGGATCTGCCGCACGGTGCGCAGGTAGATGTGCCCGTCGTCCGCCATCCAGCGCCGCTGGAATCCGGCAAAGCCGATGACGAGGGCCGGCAGGAGGGCGATGGCGGGCCGCAAGTACCGTTTCCCGGTGGCGAGTTGGCCACCGCGCTGCCTGGGTAGCCGCCGTTTACCGAGTGCTTCGGGTGACCGTTGCCGGGAGTGCGTCGACGTCATGCCCTGTGCATCGGCTCTGGTCAGGGGCGGCTTGAATGGGAGGAGGGGCGAGCGCTCGCGTCTTCGGGGAGGTGAAAGTCCCGGGTCCCGCACATCAAGCCCGGCCAGGCGGCCATCACGGACGCGTACCACGCCGCCCACCTCGTCGCGGGCTGCGGCCCGGGCCTTGCCGCACCCGACTGGCCCGACCCCGCCCGCAACGAGGGCGGGAGGCCGCGACGGCTCGCGGCTGCCTCGTCGCCCGGCTCCACGCCCCTGCGGGGACGCGGGGAGC
Source organism: Streptomyces sp. NPDC027189 (assembly GCF_055566975.1). Classification (NCBI taxonomy): domain Bacteria; kingdom Bacillati; phylum Actinomycetota; class Actinomycetes; order Kitasatosporales; family Streptomycetaceae; genus Streptomyces; species Streptomyces sp. NPDC027189. The sequence continues at coordinate 47,382 of NZ_JBVHRI010000013.1, read as the reverse complement.
CGGGCACGGTCACCGCGTCTTCCGGAATTACTCGACGATGAGCTCGACCGGGATGTTGCCGCGGGTCGCGTTGGAGTAGGGGCAGACCTGGTGGGCCTGCTCGACGAGCTTGCGGCCGGTCGCCTCGTCGACGGAGTCGGGCAGCTCGACGCGCAGGGTCACCTTGAGGGCGAAGCCCTCGCCCTGCTTGCCGATGCCGACCTCACCGGTCACCGCGGCCTCGCTGACGTCGACCTTGGCCGCGCGGCCGACGAGGCCGAGGGCGCTGGCGAAACAGGCGGCGTACCCGGCGGCGAAGAGCTGCTCGGGGTTGGTGCCCTGCCCGTTCCCGCCCAGCTCCACCGGCGGGGCCAGCTGCAGGTCGAGCTTGCCGTCGGAGCTGACGGCGCGGCCCTCGCGGCCGTGGGTGGCAGTGGCGACAGCGGTGTAGATCGCGTCCATGGAGACCGTCCCTCTCAAAGTCAAAGTCCTGCCGGGGCGGCCGGTCCGACCGCCTCACGGCCTCAATTAGAGCACGCAATTCAATTGCGCACAACTAAATGGCTCACAAGAGCTATCCTGGAGTCATGACCGCCACACCCCCCCCGAGCCCCGAGGCCCCGCCCGCGCCGTCCGACGGGGACTACCTCCGTCTCGACCAGCAGATCTGCTTCTCCCTGAACGCCGCCTCGCGCGCTTTCGGCGGCGTCTACCGCGTGATCCTCAAGGACCTCGGGCTCACCTACCCCCAGTACCTGGTGATGCTGGTGCTGTGGGAGCACGGCGAGCTGCCCGTCAAGAAGGTCGGTGAGCACCTGCGGCTGGACTCCGGGACGCTGTCGCCGCTGCTCAAGCGCCTGGAGGCGGCCGGTCTCGTACGACGTGAGCGCGACGCCCGCGACGAGCGCTCCGTGCACGTCCACCTCACCGACGAGGGCGTCGCCCTGCGCGAGCGCGCCCTGCACGTACCGCGCCGGATCGCCGCGGCGACGGGCGCCGACCTCGAAGAGATCCGCGACCTCCGGGCCCGCCTCGACCGCCTGACGGCGGCACTGGACGAGGCGGCCCTGGAGGAGACGCCGGGCTGCGTCTAGTCGACCACCCAGCCGATGTCCGGCGTGGGCGCCCTGCGCACATACAGGCGCAGGGTCACGCCCTTCCGCACGACCTCCTCCTGAGCCACGAACTCCTCGTCGACCACGGTGAGTTTGACCTGTTCGGTCGGGCTGGCCGGATACCAGGTCGGGCGCAGCGCGAACGGCTCGGCGACCACCCACACCCTGTCGAGCCCGGCCAGCCGGCGGCGCAGTTCTCCCGGGTCCGCCTCCAGCCCGTACAGCGTTCCGGACGCCGGCCCCGGCGTACTGAGCGCGACATCCCGGATCCCGCGGAAGCCCTTCGGATACGCCAGCGCCGACCGTCGCACGATCGACGGCAGGAACAACACCGGGTCGCCTGGGCGCAGTTCGCGGTGGGCGGTGGCGGAGACGGCGGCGAGGTTGTCGGCGCGCAGGTCGGCGGCGCGGTCCTCGCGGAGGAGGGGGAGCTGGACGGCGAAGGCGAGGGCGATGGTCAGGACGCCGGTGAGGGTGATGCGCGGTCCGGTGGGGACGGTGAGGCGCAGCCGGGGCAGCAGGCCCACCAGCCGTTCGGCGCCCGCCGCGGCGAGCAGGGGCGCCCCGGCGAGGGCGTACAGCACATAACGGTCGTCGTACAGCGGCCAGAACTGCGAGACGGTCATCAGCACCGCCGGCGGGACCACCATGAGGGGCAGGGCGACCGCCGGGAGCGACAGCTCGCCCCGGCGCACGAACGGCGGCCGCACGGCGAGGGCGGCGAGGACCAGGTACGGCACGACCACGAGCAGCGTCGGCCCCGTGAACGCCGCCAGCAGTCGCTCCACGCTCCCGGTGTCGGGCCGCGGCAGCCACGCAACCTGCGCCGACTGCCCCCGCGAGACGAGGACGAGCGGCACCAGCCCCATGACCGCGGCTCCCGCCGCACACCCCCACCGCCACCACACCCGCGCCGGCACCCGCACGAGCGCCAGCGTCCCCGCGTGCGCGAGCAGCAGGAGCATCGCCAGCTCGTGCAGCAGACACGTCACGGCGACCACCCCTGCGTACGCCCACCAGCTTCCGGCCCGCGCCCAAGTTCGCAGCTCCGCTCGAACAGGGGGGACCCCCATGGCCCGCACCAACAGCACGGTCGCCCCCGCCGTCCCGGCCGCGACGAGCGCGTAGGACCGGCCCTCCTGCGCGAAGTGCCCGGCCATGGGCGTGACGGCGTACAGCAGCCCCGCCCACAGGCCGACCCGCGGGCGGCACAGACGGACGCCGAGGGCCGCGACAAGGCCCGCGGCGGTGGCGGCGGCGCAGACCGAGGGAAGCCGGAGGGCGACCTCGCCGGGGTGCGGGGCGAGGGCGGCGTGCATCAGGAGGTAGTAGAGGCCGTGCACCGCGTCGACGGAGTGCAGCAGCTGCCAGATCTGCGGCACCGAGCGCCGCGCGACCTGGAAGGTCACCGCCTCGTCCCGCCACATGCCGCCGCGGTCGAGCCCCCAGAGCCCGATCACCAGCATGGCGGACACGGGCAGCAGGACGGCCGCCGCCCCCGAACGCCCGGCCCCGGACCACCTCACCCACGCGTTCACCATGGGACCGATTTTTTGCTATTACCCAACGTTTGATGGTGATTGACGGCATATCAACTGTCGTGAGGCATCCATGCGGCTTACGATCCGGGCTTGATGAGCGCCTTGAAGAGACCCCACCGCCCGCTTGCCCTCGCCGCCGCCTGGCTCGCCACCCGCTCCCTGATGCTGTGGCTGCTCGCCCACGACGGCCTCGCCGCGCTCGGCCGGGGCGGGGTCTCCAGCGAGGTGGGGCACCTGTACTTCCGCTGGTACGGCGTCCTGTCGCAGGGCGCGTTTCCGGTGGGCGACGGCCTGTGGCAGTACCCGCCGGGCGCGGGCCCGGTGCTGCTCGCGCCCGCCCTGCTGCCGACGCTGACGTACTTCACCGCCTTCGTGACGCTCACGCTCCTCGCGGACGCCGGGATCACCTACGCCCTCACGCGCGCGGGGCGGCGGCCCGGGCGCAGCCTGCGCGGCGCCGTCCTGTGGACATGGGGCCTCCCCTTGCTTCTGCACATCCCGCTCGCCCGCTACGACGTCCAGGTCACCGCCTTCGCCGTCATCTCGCTGTTGGCGTTGTCGCGCTCCACGCGCGCGTGCGGCGCGTTCGCCACGCTGGGGGCGCTGGCGAAGGTCTGGCCCGCGCTGACACTGATCGGGATCCCCCGGGGCCGTACGACCCGGCAGGTCTGGACGTCAGCAGTGATCACGGCGGTCGCACTGCTCGTCCTGCTGACAGCCGTCTTCAGCGACCCGTTCGACTTCCTGCGCCAGCAGGGCGGCCGGGGTGTGCAGATCGAGTCGCTCGGGGGCACGGTCCTGGGCTTCGCGCGCCGCGCCGGGTGGCCGGGGACGGTGCGCTACCAGTACGGAGCGATGGAGTTCGTGGGCCCGTACGTCTCCGTGGTGACCGCCGTCTCGCTGGCCCTCACGGTCGCCGCGTTCGGGCTCCTGCTGCTGTGGCGGGTGCGGGCGCGGCGCTGGACGGCGGCGACCGCCTACGACGCGGCGCTCGCGGCCGTGCTGCTGTTCACAGTGACGAGCCGGGTGATCAGCCCCCAGTACATGGTGTGGCTGCTCGGCCTGTCCGCGGTGTGCCTGACCTCGCGGCACACCACACAGCGCCCGGTGGCCGCGCTGATCGTGGCGGCGACGGCGGTCAGCTCGGTGGCGTACCCCGGCCTCTACAGGGAAGTCGTCCACAGCACGTGGACGGGCTGCCTGCTGATGCTCGTACGCAACGGTCTGCTGGCGACGGCCGCGGGACTGTCGTTCGCGCGGCTGTGGCGGTCGGGCCTTCCCATGGCCATGACATATGCGACAGGCCGGGTCAAATCCGACGGGTCTCCACGGAACCCGCACCCGATTCCTGCCGTCTTCCGCACGAGACACTAAGTGCCTCTTAACGGAAAATTACCCGCAACACCTACCGTTTCGGCCCGTGGATCCCATGAACTCTCAGCACGCGCAGGTCAGTGTGGTCGTCATCGGGTACAACGACGCCTCCCATGTGACGGACGCGGTGCGCTCGGCGCTCGCGCAGGGGCCGGCCGTCCGTGAGGTGATCGCCGTGGACGACTGCTCGACGGACGGCAGCGGAGCTCTCCTCGACGGCCTCGCCGCCGCCGAGCCACGCCTGAGAGTGATCCGCCGCACGGTCAACAGCGGCGGCTGCGGCAGCCCCCGCAACGACGGAATCGACACGGCTACGGCCCCGTACGTGATGTTCCTGGACAGCGACGACGTGCTGCCGCCCGGCGCGGTGGAGGCGCTGCTCGCGGCGGCGGACGGGCAGCGCACGCAGGTCGCGGCCGGTCTGTGCGTGCGCCGGGAACTGCCGTCGGGCCGCGAGATCCCCTGGGAGCGCGCCCTCTACGCGAAGCCCGCCCTCGTCTCCCACCCCGCTCGGCGCACCCGCCTGGTGCGCGACACGCTGTGCGTCAACAAGCTGTACCGCGCCGACTTCCTGCGCGAGCACGGGATCCGCTTCCCCGAGGGCCGCTTCCGCTACGAGGACTTCGTGTTCACCGCGCGCGTGCTGGCCGCCGGGCCGCGTATCGCGCTCATCCCGGACACGGTGTACGTCTGGCACGTACGGCGCGAGGCTGCTCACCTCTCGATCTCGCTCGACCGCGCGGACATCGCCAACTGGCGGGCCAGGACCGAGGCGAACCGGGCCGCACACGAGATCCTGCTCGGCGCGGGCGAGAAGGAGCTCGCGCGGGCGGCGCACGCCAAGTTCCTCGACCACGAGCTGCGGATGTACACGCGCGAACTCGAACTGCGCGGCCCGGAGTACCGGAGCGCCTGGTGGGAGCTCACGCGCGCGTACCTCTCGTCCTTCGACGCGACCGACTTCGCCGTCAACCCGACCGCCCCCGGCCGCCTCGTCGCCCGCGTCGTGCTGGCCTCCCCCACCCCCCGCGACCTGCCCCGTCTCAAGGAGCTCGCGGCCCGCCCGGCCCGGCTGCTCCCGCCGTACGCCCGCGCCTCCGACGCCACACCCATCTGGTCGGACGACCTCCCCCAGGTCACGCTGGACCACCTCCTCACGCGCCCCGCCCACCTGCTGCCGGCCACCGTCGACGCCGAGCTGCGGCCCCGCGCGCGTGGCACCCGGCTGCGGCTGCGCCTGCACGAGCTGTACGGGCGGATGGCGGAAGCCGGTCCGGCGTCGGTGGACGTGGAGTTCGTGCACCGGGAGGAGGGCCGTGTGGGACTGCGCCGCGAGGTGAACCTCCTGCCGGACCGGTACGGCGACGTCTGGACGGCCCAGACGCCGGTGGACCTGGCGGCGCTGGGCGCGGGAACGTGGGACCTCCGGCTGGCGCTCCGCTTCCGCGACGGCACCAGCCGGGAGGCCACGGCGCACGCGCTCGCGGGCCCTGGCCTGCTGCGCCGCCGCGCCGTCCTCGACGCCCGCCGCGGCGTCCTGTTGGTGCAGCCGTACCGCACGCACGCGGGGGCGCTGGCGCTGCGCACGGCGTCCGGATGGAGAGGAATGACCGATGTGGTACGCCGGCGCCTCAAACGCCTGGTTCACTGATACGCGACCGCACGACACACGCATCACCACGGCTCACTGACGAGGGACGGTCGCACATGACCTGGCTGATCACCGGCGGCGCCGGCTACATCGGGGCGCACGTCGTCCGCGCGATGCTCGACGCGGGCGTACCGGCCGTGGTCTACGACGACTTGTCCACGGGGATCGCGGAGCGGGTACCCGCCGATGTCCCGCTGGTCGTCGGCTCGACCCTGGACGGCGAGCTGGTGTCCCGGACCCTCACCGAGCACTCCGTCACCGGTGTCGTGCATCTGGCGGCGAAGAAGCAGGTCGGCGAGTCGGTGGACCTTCCGCTGCACTACTACCGGGAGAACGTCGAGGGCCTGCGGGTGCTGCTGGAAGCGGTGACGGCCGCGCGGGTCGGCTCGTTCGTCTTCTCCTCGTCCGCGGCGGTGTACGGCATGCCGGACGTGAATCTGGTGACGGAGGAGACGCCATGCGTGCCGATGAGCCCGTACGGCGAGACAAAGCTGGCCGGCGAGTGGCTGGTCCGCGCGACGGGCCGTGCCACGGGCCTGTCCACCGCCTCCCTCCGCTACTTCAACGTGGCGGGCGCGGCGTCCCCGGAACTGGCCGACGTGGGCGTCTTCAACCTCATCCCCATGGTCTTCGAAAAGCTCACGGAGAACGCGCCCCCGCGCATCTTCGGCGACGACTACCCCACCCCCGACGGAACGTGCGTCCGCGACTACATCCACGTGGTCGACCTGGCCGAGGCCCACGTGGCCGCGGCCCGCGCCCTGGAGGCGTCCCCCGGCAGGGACCTCACCCTCAACATCGGCCGCGGCGAAGGCGTTTCGGTCCGCGAGATGATCGACCGCATCAACGCCCTCACCGGCTACGACCGCCCCCCGGTCACCACCCCCCGCCGCCCCGGCGACCCGGCCCGCGTCGTCGCGTCCGCCGACCGCATCGCCACCGAACTGGGCTGGAAGGCCAAGTACGACGTCCAGGACATGATCACGTCGGCCTGGGAAGGCTGGGTACGCCTGCACCCGGGGGCGAGCCGCACTTAGCCCCTTGGCCCTCGGGCCCGCCGACGCCCCCGTAGGCTCCCCCAATGACCGCTACCGGCACCATCCTCGGCTCGGCAGTGGGCGACGCCCTCGGGGCCCCGTTCGAGTTCGGTCCCGAAGGAGCGTTCACTGCCCGCTTCCCCAGCCCCAGGTACGGCGGCGAGATGTGCGGGGGCGGTGGCTGGGACCCGGGGGAGGCCACCGACGACACGCAGATGGCCGTGCTGGTCGGTGAATCGCTGCTCGAGCACGACGGCCTCGAACTCCCGGACATCTTCCGCCGATTCCAGCGGTGGGCGGCAGCCGACCCCAAGGACATCGGCCTGCAGACCGAGGCGGTCCTCAACGGCGGAGACCCCTGGGACCTGGCCGCGGCCATCCACTATCAGACGAACCAACGAGCCGCCGGAAACGGCTCGTTGATGCGGGCGTCGACCTCCGCCGTCCACTTCGCCCAGCACGGCCGGAGCGCCACCATGGCCGCCGCCCGCCGCATCGCCGCGCTCACCCACGGCGACCGGGCGGCCTGGGAAGGCACGGCGCTCTTCCACGAACTGGTCCGCGTGGCGTTGGCCGGCCAAGACCCCCTCACCGCGATCCCGGAAACCCTCGACGTCGTCCACCCGGACCACCGAGCCCGCTACGCCACCGTCCTCGCCCCGGACTGGCATCCCGACCAGGCAACCGAATTCAACGGCGCGGTATGGCCCTGCCTCGGTTCCGCCGTCTGGGCCCTGCGCACCACCGATTCCTACGAGGACGCCGTACGGGCCGCGATCGACCTCGGTGGCGACACGGACACCGTCGCGGCCGTGACCGGCGGCCTGGCAGGCGCCGTATACGGAGCGGACGCCATCCCGGAGCGGTGGACCGAGCCGCTGCACGTCCCTCTGCCGGGCTCCGGCGGACGAGTCCTGCGGGCGGCGGAACTCACCCACCTCGCCCGTCGGTTGGCCGGTCGGCCGGACGACGCCATGCCCTGAGCGAACAGCCCGTGCGGCCCTGGGTGCTCTCCCTGGCATCAACCGCATGGGGCCCGGGGCGAGCGCAGCGACGTATGACGAACACGCCGACTGGTACAACGACTTCATGTCGGCCGGCACGGCGGGGGCGTACATCGAGCGGGTGCACGCCGCGATCGAGGAGTTGCTGGGGCCGGGCGAGGGGACGTGTCTGGACGTCTGCTGTGGGACGGGGGCCCATGCGCCGGTGTTGGGCGGGCTGGGGTGGACGCCCGTCGGGGTGGATCTGTCGGGTGGTCAACTACGGTACGCGGTGGGGCGGTTGTCCGTCGTCGCGGGTGACGCCACGGCGTTGCCGTTCGGGGACGGGGCCGTGCCCGCTGTCGCGTGTGCGCCGGCCCACACCGACGTGCCCGATTACGCGGCCGTGCTGCGGGAGGTCGCCCGGGTGCTGCGGACCGGAGGGCGGTTCGTGCACCTGGGGGTGCATCCGTGCTTCATCGGCGCGTTCGCCGACTGGAGCGACCGGCCGAGGGTGCTGCTCGACGAGCGGTACGCCGACCGGTCCCGCAGCTTCGACGCGTGGAACGCGGCGGGTGTCCGGGCCCGTGTCGGCGCCTGGCACCTCCCGCTCGCGGACCTCCTCAACGCCACGGCCGGCCTGCCGATCGTGCGCACCGCCGAGGCGGGGCCGGGCGGCGTGCCCGACCTGTTCGGCCTCCTCGCCGCGAAGGGACACTCCTCATGAAGTCGCTGCTCGCCTCGAAGCCCGTCCTCTGGTTCCTGTTCCTGTTCAACCTCGTCGTCGCCGCGGCCGCCCCTTCGTGGTCGACGGCACGTAGGGCGGTCATGACCGCCGTCGGCATGGGCGTCGTCTCGCTGAGAGCCGGCGTCAGCCTCCTCAAGGGCCGCCGGGCAACCGCGTGACCGGCCTCCGCGAAGGCGGCCGCGTGATCACAGCGCCTTGAGCGCCGCCGCCGTGGCCCGGGCCAGACTCGCCAGATAGCCCTTGGGCAGCTTGGGCCCGCGGACCACGACCGCCCGCCAGTACAGGGGGCCTGACATCAGGTCGAGCGCGAGTTCGAGGTCGATGTCCTCGCGCACCTCACCCCGCGCGGCCGCCGCCGCCACGATTCCGCTCGCGACCCCCTGCTGCCCCTCGCGCAGCGCCTTCTGCATGGCGTCCGCGATGTCGGGGTTGCGGGCCGCCTCGGCCTGCAGGTCGGGGATGATCTGCCCGGCGACGGGGTGGCGCAGGGCGCGCGAGGTGACCTCGTAGAGCAGCCGCAGATCGCCCTCCAGGGAGCCCGTGTCAGGGGCGGGCAGCCCCTGGACCGCGATCGCCGAGACCAGGTCGAGCACCAAGTGCAGCTTGGACCGCCAGCGCCGGTAGACAGCGGTCTTGCCGACGCCCGCGCGGCGCGCGATGCCCTCGATGGACATGCGGGCGTAGCCGACGGCCGCGAGTTCCTCGAAGACGGCGGCGCGGATGGCCTCGGTCACATCCTCTCGGAGGACGGCCGCCCCGGCGGGGGCCCGTCGGCGCGGCTGCGTCTTGGGGGCATCGGCGTTCGGCGTCATACGGACCAGCATAGGCCGTTACGACGAAACGGTTGCGTTCCGACGTCGAAAAGCCCTACGCTCACGTTGCGACGATACGGTCCCGTCCCGACGTAAGAAGCTGGCAAAGACGCAGTAAGAAACGTCAAGGACAGACCCCGCGCACTCCACCCCCGAGCGAAAGCAGCGGATGTGAGCCAGGTCCTCCACACACCGCCCCCGACGTCGGTCTCCCCCGCCGACGACGCCGCGGCGCTCGCCGCCCAGTACGGCCTGACCGTCAGCGGCGCCCGCCCGTCCCTGCCCGCGTACGTCCGGCAGCTGTGGGCGCGCCGCCACTTCATCACCGCGTTCGCCACCGCCAAGCTCACCGCCCAGTACAGCCAGGCGAAGCTCGGCCAGGTCTGGCAGGTGATGACCCCCCTGCTGAACGCGGCGGTCTACTACTTCATCTTCGGCGTGCTGCTCGGCACCAGCCACGGTGTGCCGGACTTCATCCCGTTCCTGGTCACCGGCGTCTTCATCTGGACCTTCACGCAGAGCTCGATCATGGCGGGCACCCGGGCGATCTCCGGCAGCCTGGGCCTGGTCCGTGCGCTGCACTTCCCGCGGGCCGCGCTGCCGGTGTCGTACGCCATCCAGCAGCTCCAGCAGCTGCTGTTCTCGATGGCCGCGCTGATCGTGATCCTGCTCTGCTTCGGCGTGCCTGTGAGCGCCTCGTGGCTGCTGGCCGTGCCCGTGCTGGTACTGCAGTTCGCCTTCAACGCGGGCGTGGCGATGGTCATGGCGCGGATGGGTGCCAAGACGCCGGACATCGCGCAGCTCATGCCGTTCATCCTGCGCACCTGGATGTACGTCTCCGGTGTCATGTGGAGCATCGACAAGATGCTCAAGCACAGCAGCGTGCCGCACTGGGTGGAGATCGCGCTTGCGAGCAACCCGGCCGCCGTCTACATCGACCTGATGCGCTTCGCGCTGATCGACAGCTTCCACGCGCACCAGCTGCCGCACCACGTGTGGGCACTGGCGATCGGCTGGGCGCTGGTCGCCGGGGTCGGCGGCTTCATCTACTTCTGGAAGGCCGAGGAGACGTACGGACGTGGCTGACACCATCACGCAGGACATCCGGCCCGCGACCGCGGCCGGTATCGAGGACGCGCGCGTCCCCACCGTCATCGCCGACCGCGTCGACATCGTCTACCGCGTCAACGGCACCGGCGCCGGGAAGGGCAGCGCCACCGCCGCCCTCAACCGCATCCTGCGCCGCAAGAAGGCCGAGCAGGCCGCGGGCGTCCGCAAGGTGCACGCCGTCAAGAGCGTCTCCTTCACGGCGTACCGGGGCGAGGCCATCGGCCTGATCGGCACCAACGGCTCGGGCAAGTCCACCCTGCTCAAGGCGGTCGCGGGCCTGCTCCCCGTGGAGAACGGCAAGATCTACACCGACGGCCAGCCCTCGCTCCTCGGCGTCAACGCGGCCCTGATGAACGACCTCACCGGCGAGCGCAACGTCTACCTCGGCGGCCTCGCGATGGGCATGTCCAGGGAACAGGTGCGCAAGCGCTACCAGGAGATCGTCGACTTCTCCGGCATCAACGAGAAGGGCGACTTCATCACCCTCCCCATGCGGACGTACTCCTCCGGCATGGCGGCGCGGCTGCGCTTCTCCATCGCCGCCGCGAAGGACCACGACGTGCTGATGATCGACGAGGCCCTGGCGACCGGGGACCGCTCCTTCCAGAAGCGCTCCGAGGCGCGGATCCGGGAGCTGCGCAAGTCCGCGGGCACCGTCTTCCTCGTCAGCCACAACAACAAGTCGATCCGGGATACGTGTGACCGGGTGCTGTGGCTCGAGCGCGGGGAGCTGCGGATGGACGGGCCCACGGAGGATGTGCTCAAGGAGTACGAGAAGTTCACGGGGAAGTAGGGGGCTCGCCCCCGCCGATAGGGGCGGCCCCCTCAGGGGGCGCCCCTATCTCTCCAGGAAGGCGAACAGCTCCTCCCAGCGCCGCACGATCTCGTCCGCCGTGTAGCGCTGGATGTTCACCCGGGCCGCCTCCCCCATCGCGTCCCGCAGCCCCTTGTCCGACATCAACGTGTCCAGCCTGCGGGCGAGTTCGCCGGTGTTGCCGAGGGTGGCGAGGAAACCGTCCTCGCCATCGTGGATGATCTCGTGGACGCCGGGGGCGCAGTCGAAGGCGGCGGCCGGGAGGCCGGTCGCCATGGCCTCCATGAGGACGAGCGGGAACCCCTCCCCGCGTGAGGGCAGCACGAAGACGGAGCCGCCGTGCATGGCGCCCGGTACGTCGCTCGTCCTCCCCTTCCACTCCACGAAGTCGTCGAGTCCGAGCGCCGTGCACTGCTTCTTCAGGATCTCCTCGTCCTCGCCGGAGCCGTAGATCCGCAGGCGCCAGTCGGGGTGGCTCGGCACGACCTCCGCCCAGGCGTCGAGGAGCATGTCGATGCCCTTCTGGTCGTGCAGCCGGCCGACGCTGACGACGACGTTCTCGGTACGCGGCGAGGGCACCTCGGGCAGGAACGGGATGGGGTTCGGCATGAACGAGGCGTTGTTCATGCCCTGCCCGATCCACAGGTCGGCGTCCTCGCGGGTGAGCGCCAGCATCCGGTCGACGTCCTTGTAGTGCTTCAGCACCCGCCGGAAGCGCGAGGTCGTCCTCGCGTACCGGAAGGACTCGTGGCTCATGCCGATGACGGTCAGACCGGCCGTGTCGGCGAGCTCCACCCACTCCATGGCCCACACCTGCGTGACGATCACGACGGCGCCGGGGCGCGCGGCCCGGAACAGCGCGGTCAGCTTGGCGGCCTGCTCCCGCATCCCCGCCGCGCGTTCGGCACGCGCCTTCCGCTCGGCCACATTGAGCCGCCCCTTGACGCCACGCGCGGAGCCGACGCGCGGCGGGTGGACGTCGTACAACGTCGTGGTGGGGTAAGGGAGTTCGCCGATGGCCTGGACGACCGCGGGCTCGGTGATGCCGATCACGTGGACGCGGTGGCCCCGTTCGGTGAACAGGCGGGCCATCTGGTGCGACCAACTGGTCACCCCGCCCAGTTCGTTCACGCTGTTGGAGACGAAGAAGATGTCCCGCTGCGGATACTCGGTCATCCACGCCTCCACTGCGCGAAGAACTGCTCGACGATGCTCCGGGCCGCGGTGCCCTTGTCGTACTCGCCGAATTCTGCGGTGAACTGCTCCCGCCTGGCCGCGTACTTGGTCAGCTGTTCCTCCAACGAGCCGAGCACCGCGTGCAGTTCGTCCTGGCTGCGCACGACGGGGCCGGGCGCCCTCTCCAACAGGTCGAAGTAGGTCCCACGGCCCTCGTGCACGTACTCCTCGTAGTCGTAGGCGAAGAAGAACATCGGCCGGTCGAGGAGTGCGTAGTCGAACATCACCGACGAGTAGTCGGTGATCAGGCCGTCGGCCAGCGCCAGCAGCGGAGTCATGTCGTGGTGGGCGGTGACGTCGATGACGCGGCCGCGCACGGACGGCGGCAGCACGACGTGGTTGAGGTAGTGGGAACGCACCAGCAGGACGTAGCGGTCGCCGAAGGTGTCGGCGAAGCGCTCCACGTCGAAGGGCAGCTCGAACCGCTGCCCACCGCCGCGCCGGCGGAAGGTCGGGGCGTACAACAGGACCTGCCTGCCCTCCGAGATACCCAGCTTGGCGGCGAGTGGCCCGCGTTCACGGCGTCCGGTGACCTCCTCCCGCTCCTTGGCCTGCACCAGTTCGTCGTTGCGCGGGTAGCCCACCCGCAGCAGCGTCCGCTCCTGGAGCCGGAACGCCCGTGCGAGGGTGCGCACATCGTGCTCGGAGCGGATCAGGAACCGGTCGAAGCGGTCGAGGGTGCGCTGCTGCTCGGCCTGCGCCGCACGGGACTTGAGCTTCCACTCGGGTTCGTCGAAACCCATCCGTTTGAGCGCGGAGCCGTGCCAGGTCTGGATGTACGTCGTCTCGCGCCGCTTGGTGAGCTTCAGCGGATAGCTCTGGTTGTCGACCCAGAACTCGGCCTGCGCGAGGGCCTTGAGATACGGCAGAGACCAGCGGCGTACGAGGGTGGCGTCGGCCGGGAATCCGTCCGGACTGCCCTCGTACGCCCACACCGCCTCGAACTCCAGGCCCTGGCGGCGCATCTCCTCATAGATCGCCTTGGGGCTGTCGCTGTACTGCCGGCCCAGGTGACTCTCGAAGACGACCAGGCCCTTCTTGACCGGCAGCCGGCTGAACACCTCGTGGTACAGACGGAGTTTGGTGTCGCCGGAGGTGATCCGCTTGCGCAGCGCCCTGGCCTTGCGGTAGCCGGACTTGGCGAGCGTGCCCGCCCGGCCGTGCACACCCCGCTGGACGAGTTCGTTCGCCTTCTTGTCGGGGACGAGCCGGAAGGCGAGGTGGCCGCGCGAGGAGACCATCGGTTCGATGCGGTCGGCGACCAGACGGGTGAGCCGGGGCCGTACGGGCAGCCGGCCGCCGGCCAGGTCGGGTTCGGCGGCGGTGAGCCGGGTCGTGGTGCGTACGTCGTCGACGGCGAGGCGGAGTCGTACGTCCCACACGGCGTCCACGATGCCCAGCGGCCTGACCGCCGCGAGGTCCGCAGTGGCCTCCCAGGCAAGGGCGTCGCCCTCGTGCCGCACACGCGCCACGGGGAAGCGGAAGGTCTGGAAGCGCACACCCGGACGGCGGGCGTAGAACTCCAGCTCCCCGGCGAGCAGGGCGCCGGGCGGGACGACGCCGAGCGGGTTGGTGATCCGTCCGGCCAGCCGCACCTCGCCGCGGGACTCCTCATAGGAGGTGAGCACGTTGCGCAGGAACATCTTCTCGACCGGCTTGGTGTGGTAGCCGAGCTCGGTAACGTCCAGAATGTGGCGGCCGAAGGCGTCGTCCTCGTCGAGGTGCTCGGCGCACCAGTACACGCGCCCGTCGCGCTCGACGAGCGGAGAGGAGATCTTGTCGCGGTTGGTGAGCGTGTCCACGGCGGGCAGGAGGTTGTCCCAGTCGCCCTTCTGCAGCAGATAGGCACAGATGGCGTGGATGGGCTCGGTCTCGTCGAAGGCGGCGCGGTCGATCGACTCCAGGTACTCCCGGGCGATCTCCGCGAACTCCTGCCGGTAGCACGCGTCCCGGAACGGCAGCTCCCGCAGATGCAGCACGAGGTCGTGCTTGAGCCACTTGACGTCCTTGGCGAACTTCAGCTCCAACAGGCCGTTGTCGGCGAGGAGCTGGTCGACCCGGCGGTGGATCTCCATCCGGTGCGTGAAGTTGGCGATCTCGTCACGGCGGTTGCTGATCGACTTCGCCGCCGACTTCTCCACGACCCGCCAGTCGTACACCCGGTTGGGGATGAGGGTGATGCGGCGGGCGGCCACATACGCCTGGGCGGAGAAGAGCAGGTCCTCGTAGTGGATGCCGACGGGGAACTCCAGTCCCTCGTCGAGCAGGAACTGCCGGCGGTAGCACTTGTTCGTGGAAAGCGTGTCGAAGACCAGCAGATCCGGCAGCTCGGAGATCGACTCCAGGGTGCGGGTGCGCTCGTACAGCCAGGGGTACCACTTGACCTCCTTGCCCGTGCGCGAGTCGACGTGCACCCGGACGCACAGGCCGGAGACGAGGTCGGCGCCGGTGCTCTCGGCGGCCTCCAGCATGTTGCGGCAGGCGTTGCGCTCCAGTACGTCGTCGCTGTCGAGGAACAGGACGTAGTCGCCTCGGGCCCGGCCGACTCCGTGGTTGCGGGGAGCTCCGCAGCCGCCGCTGTTCTCCGGCAGCTGGAAGGCGCGTACGCGGTCGGGGTGCTCGGCGGCCAGCTGCCGCGCCACCTCGTACGAACCGTCGGTGCTCCGGTCGTCGACGATGACGACCTCGACGCCGCGCAGCGTCTGATCGAGGACGGAGCGCACGGCCGTGGGCAACCGGGCGGCGTCGTTGTAGACGATGACGACCACGGACACGGCGGGCGCGCAGCGCTGATCCACATTCATCCTATTAATCCTAGACATACCTCCTCGCCGTGACGTGTTATCGACTGTGCTTGGTGTGTTGGAACACCCACGTCCGGTACACCAGGAAGCGGAAGGCCGAGGCCAGCACGATCGACAGCGCCTTGGCGATGTTCGAGCCGAGCGGGCTGCTCATACCCAGGCCGCGATAGCCGACATAGAAGAGTCCGCTCTCCATGAGGACGCCGAGCCCGCTGAACGCGAAGAAGAGGACGATCTGCCGCCTGGTGCGCGAGGCCCGGTCGCGGTACGCGAAGAAACGGAAGCCCAGGTAGTTGGTGCCCATGGCGATGCAGCTGGCGATCACCGTGGCGGCCATCGGGGCCCACTTCAGACCGTGCAGCAGGAGGTTGAAGAGGAGGATGTTGACCGCGACTCCGCTGCCGCCGACGACCCCGAACTTGGCCACCTCGAGAGCGATCCGCCGCGCCCGCGCGAACATTCCGGGACTGGGACTGGGACTGGGACTGGCACTGGGACTGGCACTGGCACTGGGACTGGCGACGGGCGGGACGAGGGTCGGCGCGGGGGCCTGACGGCCCACGCGGGCCCGCCCCTCGGAGAGGTTCACAGTCACAATTGTCCCTTTTATCAGCAATAGGTAAATTACAGGTGCGGTTTCCCCCAGAGATCGACAAGAAAAGCGGGGCGCCCCCGGTCATCAAGACCGGGGGCGCCCCCTTGTGGTACGGACTGCGTCGCCGTACGGACTGCCTCCGCGTACGGGCTACGAATGCGTCCGCAGCAGCGTCCGCATCGTCCGCATCGCCACCGACAGGTTCGCGAGGTCGAACGAGTCCGAGCCCCGGATCTCCTCCAGCGTCGTGCGGGCCCGGCCGAGGATCGCCGCGTTCTTCTCCTCCCAGGCCTTGAAGCGCTGCTCGGGAGTCGAGGTGCCGTTGCCCACCGCCAGGACGTCGGCGGTGAGTGCCGCGTGGGCCGCGTACAGGTCCTCGCGGATCGACGCGCGGGCCATGGACTGCCAGCGGTCGGCGCGCGGCAGCTCGATGATGCGGTCCATGAGCTGGGTGATGCCGAGGCGGTCGGCGAGGTCGTAGTAGACCTCGGCGACGGCCATCGGGTCCTTGCCCATGCGGTCGGCCACCGCGACGATGTCCAGCGTCGGGAAGGCGGAGGAGAACCCGGCCACGCGGGTGGCGAGTTCGTCCGGGACGCCGGCGCCCGACAGCTCGTCGTAGATCTGCTGGTACCACTCCAGGTCCGCGCCGCGCAGCAGCTTGGGCAGCTCGGACCAGACCTGCTCGACACCGTCGCTGAAGAAGCCGATCGTCTCGGCGAGCTGGAGCGGCTGCGGCCGGTTGTTGAGCAGCCAGCGCGTACCGCGCTCGACGAGCCGGCGCGAGTGCAGCCGGATGCGGGTCTGCACGTCGGCGGCGACGACATTGTCGAGCGCCTCCACACCGTCCCACACCTTGCTGGACTCGAAGATCGCGCGGGCCGCGGTCTGCGCCCGGACGATCTCCTCCAGGGAGGCACCGGTCTCCTCGCGCAGGCGGTGCAGGAAGCTCGTACCACCCGTGTTGACCGTGTCGTTGACCAGGACGGTCGTCACGATCTCACGGCACAGCGCGTGCGCTTCGATCTGCTCGCGGAACTTCTCGCGCAGCGCCGTCGGGAAGTAGGCGAAGAGCAGGCTCTGCAGGTACGGGTCGTCCGGCAGCGAGGTGGAGAGCAGCTCGTCGGAGACCGTGATCTTCGTGTACGCGAGGAGGACGGCCGTCTCCGGACCGGTCAGGCCCTGCCCGCTGTTGAGCCGCTCACGAATCTGCCGCTCGGTGGGCATGAACTCAAGGGCCCGGTCGAGGTGTCCCTCGCGCACCAGGTGGCGCATGAACCGCTGCTGGGCGTGGAGCATGCTCCCGGACTGGGCCAGCGCGTTGGCGATCGCCACGTTCTGCGCGTAGTTGTTGCGCAGGACCAGGGCGCCGACCTCGTCGGTCATCTCGGCGAGCAGCTTGTTGCGCTGCTTGACGGTCAGATCGCCGTTGGCCACCACCGCGTTGAGCAGGATCTTGATGTTCACCTCGTGGTCGGAGGTGTCCACGCCCGCGCTGTTGTCGATGGCGTCGGTGTTGATCTTGCCGCCGTGCTGGGCGAACTCGATCCGGCCGAGCTGGGTCAGGCCCAGGTTGCCGCCCTCGCCGACGACCTTGACGCGCAGGTCGGCGCCGTCGACGCGGATCGCGTCGTTGGCCTTGTCGCCGACGTCCGCGTGCGACTCGGCGGACGACTTCACATAGGTACCGATGCCGCCGTTCCACAGCAGGTCGACCGGCGCCTTGAGGATCGCCTTCATCAGGTCGGCCGGAGTCATCTTGGCGACGCCGGACTCGATGCCGAGGGCCTCGCGGATGTGCGCGTTGATCGGGATGGCCTTGGCGGTACGCGGGAACACACCGCCGCCGGCCGAGATCAGCTCGTCGTTGTACTCCGCCCACGAGGAGCGCGGCAGCTCGAAGAGGCGGCGGCGCTCGGCGTACGACGTCTCCGCGTCCGGGGTCGGGTCGATGAAGATGTGCCGGTGGTCGAAGGCGGCGACCAGGCGGATGTGCTCGGACAGCAGCATTCCGTTGCCGAACACGTCACCGGACATGTCGCCGACGCCGACCACGGTGAAGTCCTGCGTCTGGGTGTTCACGCCCAGCTCCCGGAAGTGCCGCTTCACGGACTCCCAGGCACCGCGCGCGGTGATGCCCATCTTCTTGTGGTCGTAACCGGCGCTGCCGCCGGAGGCGAAGGCGTCCCCGAGCCAGAAGTTGTAGCTCTCCGCGACCTCGTTGGCGATGTCCGAGAAGGTCGCGGTGCCCTTGTCGGCGGCGACCACGAGGTACGTGTCGTCCTCGTCGTGCCGGACGACGTCCACGGGCGGCACGACCTCACCGGCCACCATGTTGTCGGTGATGTCGAGCAGCGCCGAGATGAAGGTCTTGTAGCTGCGGATGCCCTCGGCCAGCCAGGCGTCACGGTCCACGGACGGGTCGGGCAGCTGCTTGGCGACGAAGCCGCCCTTGGCGCCGACCGGCACGATGACGGTGTTCTTCACCATCTGCGCCTTGACCAGGCCGAGGATCTCCGTACGGAAGTCCTCCTTCCGGTCGGACCAGCGCAGGCCGCCTCGCGCGACCTTGCCGAAGCGCAGGTGCACGCCCTCGACGCGCGGCGAGTACACCCAGATCTCGTACGCCGGTCGCGGCGCCGGAAGCTCCGGGATGGCCGTCGGGTCGAACTTCATGGAGACGTATTCGTGCCACCTGGCGCCCAGCGCCTCCTGGAAGAAGTTCGTGCGCAGGGTCGCCTTGATGAGGTTGAGGAAGGACCGCAGGATCCGGTCCTCGTCCAGCGACGCGACCTGGTCGAGCGCGGCGTCCAGCTCCTCCATCAGCGCGTCGGTCAGCTCGACACCGGCACGCTGGCGGTCCGGGGACATCCGTGCCTCGAAGAGCGACACCAGGAGCCGGGTGGTGTGGACGTTGTTGCGGAGGGTGTCCTCCATGTAGTCCTGGCTGAAGGTGGAACCGGCCTGGCGCAGGTACTTCGCGTACGCGCGCAGCACCATCGCCTGCCGCCAGGTCAGCCCGGCGCTCAGGACGAGGGCGTTGAAGCCGTCGTTCTCGGCCTGCCCGGTCCAGGTGGCGGAGAAGGCGTCCTGGAACCGCTCGCGGCCGTCGTCTCCCAGGGAGTCGCCGTTGCCGACCAGGGACTTGGGCAGACGCAGCCCGAAGTCGTAGATCCACGCGGTCGTACGGTCCGAGCAGCGCAGTTCGTACGGGCGCTCGTCGGTGACCTCGACACCCATGCGGTTGAGGGCGGGCAGCACCGCGGAGAGCGAGACCTGCTCACCGGTGCGGTAGATCTTGAAACGGCGCTCGCCGGGCGCCGCGCCCACCGGCTCGTACAGGCTGAGCGCGAAGTCCTTGCTCTTGTCGCGCGTGAGCGCTTCGAGGTGGACCAGGTCGGCGACCGCGGCGCGCGGGTTGTGGTCGGCCTTGTAGCCCTCGGGGAAGGCATTGCCGTAGCGGCGCAGCAGCTCGGCGGCGCGCTCCTCACCGAACTCGGCGGTCAGCGCCTCCGCGAAACCGTCGGCCCAGGAGCGGGCGGCCTCGACGAGCCGCGCCTCGATGCGCTCCTTGTCGGCGTCGGACAGCTGCGGCAGCTCGGTGCCCGGCGGGACGCGGACCACGAAGTGCAGCCGGGACAGGATCGACTCGGTGTTCCAGGCCGTGAAGTCGACGCTGGTGCCGTTCAGCTCTTCCTTGAGGATGTCGATGATCCGCAGGCGTACGCCGGTGGTGTAGCGGTCGCGCGGGAGGTAGACGAGGGCGGAGTAGTAGCGCCCGTACTCGTCCTGGCGCAGGTAGAGCCGCAGCCGCCGCCGCTCCTGCAGGTACAGGACGGACGTGACGATCGAGCGGAGCTCGTCGACGGGGGTCTGGAACAGCTCGTCGCGCGGGTAGGTCTCCAGGATCTGGAGCAGGTCGCGACCGTCGTGGCTGTTGGGCGAGAACCCGGCGCCCCTGAGGACTTCCTCCACCTTGCGGCGGATGACGGGCACACGGCGCACGGACTCGGTGTACGCGGCGGACGAGAAGAGCCCGAGGAAGCGGCGCTCCCCGATGACGTTCCCGTTCTCGTCGAACTTCTTGACACCGACGTAGTCGAGGTACGACGGCCGGTGCACGGTCGCCCGGCTGTTCGCCTTGGTCAGCACCAGCAGCTTGTGCTCGCGGGCCTTCGCGCGGGCGTCGGCGGGCAGCCGCTCGAAGGACGGGCTGACGGGGTGGCTGTCCTCCCCGGCGTGGTGCGGGTCGGAGCGCAGGATGCCGAGTCCGGTGCCGGGCACGGCCGCGAGCGAGTCGTCGTCGCGCAGCTCGTACTCCCGGTACCCCAGGAACGTGAAGTGGTCGTCCGAGAGCCAGCGCAGCAGCTCACGGGCCTCCTCGACCTCCTGGTCGCGCAGGTCGTCGGCGGTCGGCTCCCTGGGCAGCTCCTCCGCGATGCGCAGCGCCGAGTCGCGCATCTTCTCCCAGTCCTCGACGGCCTCACGGACGTCGGACAGGACGCGCAGCAGGTCGGCGGTGATCTGCTTCAGATCGGCGCGGTCGGTCTCGCGGTCGACCTCGACGTGGATCCAGGACTCGACGTGGGCGTCGTGGGGAAGCTCCTCGGCGGTGGGCCGGCCGGGCAGCACCTCGATGAGCTTGCCGGTCAGATCACGCCGTACGACGACCTGCGGGTGAATGACGACGTGGATGCCGCGGCCCTGGCGGGAGAGCTCGTTGGTGACCGAGTCGACGAGAAATGGCATGTCGTCGGTGACCACCTCGACGACGGAGTGGCTGCAGGTCCAGCCGTTCTCGTCGACGGTCGGGGTGTGGACCCGCACGTTGGCCGTGCCCTGCGGGCGGTTCTCGGCCAGTCGGTAGTGCGAGAAGGCGGCTCCGAAGATGTCGACCGGGTCGCGGTCGGTGAGGTCCTCCGGGGCGGTGTGCAGGTAGTAGCGCTGGAGGAACGCGAGCACGGTGTCCTTGTCAGGGGTGCCCTCGCCCGTCGTCCCAGTCGGTAGGTGCCCCCCGACCGGGCTGTTCTCAGCTACCCGGGCGGCCCGTTCGAGCAGCTCGGCCTTTGCTTCGTCCAGCTTGGTCTGCATTGTCCTCTGGCTCCTGTCGCGCGCCGTTGCGTGACGTTGAAGGAAGTACGGTCTCTTCTCTTCCGACGTAACGCCGTGACGCGGGGTGTCCGGTCTGCTCCGACGCTATGCCGCAAGGTGAGATGAGCGGGGGGTTATCGGCCATTTTCGGCGCCCCTGGAGACTGTGACGCTGCTCTCGGCGACGTCCGTTCCCGGGGTGTCATCGGCGTCCGGGGTGCGCTTTCCGCCGCCCCGACCCGCCCGCGAAGATCAGCGACCGCCGCCCGGTCACGGATGTCGTCCGTGCTCTCCGGGCGCAGGGCAGGGGCGACGATGCCCCCGCGAGATATCGCGCTGATCACGCCACAAGGCTATCGCCACCTACCCGGGGGCCGTCATGAGCCGTATGTGTACAAAACCGGGGGTGGAACTTTGACAGTATGCACAGGGACGAAAGGGGCGGGGATCCCGTACGTGGCTGCGCCCCCACCAGTCGTAGCAGCCGGCAATCGTGCCGCTGGGGCGGCGCCCGCCCCAAAGAGGGCGGCGCCCTGTCAGCGCCGGGCAGCGCGCCCCATCCCGAGCTCAGCCGCCGTCGCCGGGTGCCCGAAAGCACGCGCGTCCCCTTGGCAAGGCCCCTCACCCGAGGCAAGTTGACCAGGACGCCCAACGGAGACCGCAGCACAATTGAGCCATGGCTGACGCAAGGCTCAGGCAAGGCTGAGGGGAGCGGCACAGACATGACAGCGAAGATCCTGATAGTGACCGGCGACGCGGCGGAGTCACTGGAGGTCCTGTACCCATACCAGCGCCTGCGCGAGGAAGGCTACGAAGTCCACATCGCAGCCCCCACCCGCAAGCAACTGCAATTCGTCGTCCACGATTTCGAACCGGGCTTCGACACCTACACGGAGAAACCCGGCTACACCTGGCCCGCGGACCTCTCGTTCGCGGAGGTGGACCCCGGCCAGTATGTGGCGCTGGTCATCCCCGGCGGCCGAGCCCCGGAGTACCTCCGCAACGACCCCGAACTCCGCAAGATCCTCAAGGCCTTCTTCGACACCGACAAGCCGGTGGCCCAGATCTGCCACGGCCCCCTCCTGACGGCAGCCGTCGACGCCCTGCGCGGCCGCCGTGTCACGGCGTACCCCGCGCTGGAACTCGACATGCAGGCGGCCGGCGCGACCTTCCACGACGCGGAAGCCGTGGTCGACGGCATGCTGGTCTCCTCCCGCGCCTGGCCGGACCACTCCAGCTGGATGCGCGAGTTCTTGACGGTGCTGCGCGCGAAGGCGCCGGTGACCTGAACCACCCGAGCCGAACCACCCCGGGCCCGCTGAGCTGACCCACCCGAAGACCCACAGCCCCGAGGAGCCACTGAGCCGAACCACCCCGCCCACTGAGCTGGACCGCCCGAGCGGCGGCTGCCCCACCGACGAGGGCGGCCGTCGCGTCTCCGCCCGGGCGGACAACGAGGACGAGGCGCCCACGGCACTGTCCGGCGCCGCCCGCGGTCAGGCCGCCAGTCGCTCGACTCCCGGTCGGGCCGCCGGCCGTTCTGCCTCCCGGTCAGGCCGCCAGCCGCTCTGCCTCCTCGACCGCCTCCGCCAGGCTGTCCACCACGGGCACGCCCACCTCCTCCAGGCTGGCGCGACTGTGGGAGCCCCCGGTGTAGAGGACCGCCCGCGCCCCCACGTGCCGCGCGGCGACCGCGTCGTCGGCCGCGTCGCCGATCACCACCACGCTGGACGGCTCCACGCCGGCGAGCGCGCCCACGTGCCGCACCATGTGCTCGGCCTTGCTGCCACCGGAAGGCCCCGTCCGACCGTCGACACGCATGAAGTGCGGCTCGATCCCGAACCCCCGTACCAGCGGGACCAGTTCGTCATGCCCGTACATGCTCAGGAGCGACTGGCTGCGCCCCGCCGCCCCCCACCCGGCGAGCAGCGTCGGAACGCCCTCGGTGAGCTCACACGCGGTCCGGTGCTCCGCGTAGTACCGATGGAAGGTCTCGTCCATGACCTGCCACTCGGCATCCGTCGGCAGCCGTCCTATGAGTCGCTCGTAGAACTTCGGCACCGGCACGCAGTACAGCGCCCTGTACCGCTCCAGCGTGATCGGCTCCAGCCCCAGCTCGGCGAACGCCGCGTTCGTCGCCCCGATGATCGCGTCATTGTCGTGGAACAGCGTGCCGTTCCAGTCCCACACAATGTGCGCCGCTCCGTTCATCCCCATGACAAGAACGTACCCGCAGCCACTGACAACGGCCTCATCGCCCGGAGGCGCGCGAAAGCACACAGGGGCGCTGGGGGCCATGGACGCCGGGTGACCGGAAATTGGACGCCCGGCAGCCGGGGGACGGGCGCCACGCCGCGCCCGTCCCCCGGCCACTGCAGGCCGGCGTCAGTCCCCCGGCCCCACCAGGTTGGGAATCTCCTGCGTGGCGAACCACAGGAGCTCGTGGTCCTCGGCCCCGTCGACGATGAACTGGGCGTCGTCGTCCCCGACGTCCGCCGCGCCCAGCGCATCCGCGGCTGCGGCGACATCCGTCTCGGCATCGGCCGAGTCGACGTGCACGGCGGCCGCCTTGGCCAGGGGCACTGCCTGGGAGACCCGCACCTCACCGAGCGCCGTGGGATCGAGCCCCCGGTCGGGATCGGCGGCCGCGGCCCGGTCCGGGACGTCGACCGCGACAACGACCCGCCGCCGAACGGCCCCGGGGTCGACCGCGAGCAGCCGCAGTGAGGCCAGCGCGGCGCGGTTCAGCGCCGCGTACTCGAGCTCCTCGATGTCGTCGGAGAGGTACCACTCACGCAACGCGGGCGTGACGGCGTACGCGACGAAAGGTCCCGCCTCCAGCTCTCCCGTCTTGTACGCCTCGGCGAGACCGGAGAGGGTCAGAGGGACGTAGACGCGCATGGCTGGCCACTTTCGTAGTCGGAGGGCTCCGATTGCGTGGTCGGAGGGCTCCGAGGAGGGCGGTCCCGCGCCTCCCGGGAGGGCCTTCAGGATACGTGCGGGCGTCCCCTTTCGAGCCCCCGATCGCACCCTCCGGGGCGTCCACCCCGGGCCGCGGATTCACCCGGGACGCCCCGCTCCCCCAAGGCCCGCACACCGCCCGGCCACCCTGATAGGTGAACCTTCCGGCCGCTCCGGCGCGCGTCCGGCGTCCTTGCGCAGGCCCGCTTCCGCCTCGTACAAGATCCCCAACGCGAAAGTTACCGCCCGGTATCAACCGGGCCCCAGCGATCGGGAACGACGCATGAACAAGGTGATGACCAGGACGAAGCGCCACCCGGGCACCCGCCCACCCGGCCGACAGGACACCCGCCGCCCGGGCAGCACGCCACCCCGCACGCCGGGAGCGGGAGCACCCCGCAGGACCCCGGGCGGCAGCCCACCGCCGGCGCCGCCCGGCGCCGGCGCACCTCGGCCGACCCGACCGGGCGCGGGCGCATCACGACCGACTCCACCGGGCGCAGGCACGTCACGGCCGACCCCACCGGGCGCAGGCACGTCACGACCGACCCCACCGGGCGCAGGCACGTCACGGCCCACCCCACCGGGCGCAGGCACGTCACGACCGACCCCACCGGGCGCAGGCACGTCACGGCCCACCCCACCGGGCGCAGGCACGTCCCTGGAGGCACCGGCGGCCCTCCTGCTGACGACACCCATCCGCGGCTCCCTGCGCCCGGCACAGGGCGACAGCCCGGCGCCGGGCGACACCGTGCCCTCGCCGTTCCCGGGCGGCGGAGCCGCGCCTCTCACCGCCCCCGCCGACGCCCCGCGCAGGCCCGCTCCCCAACCCCGCCCCACCGACCTCTTCGCCGACCGTCTGCTCGCCGTACTGAGCGGTCAGCGTCCCGTCCACTGCATGCTGCGCCACACCGCGGGCCGCGCCTACGACGAACTGGCCTGGCTCGCCGAGCGCGGCCCCCTGCGCGCCCGCGGCACCCGACCGGTCGTCCGCGACATCGGCTACTACGTACCGCGCCCGGGCGCGATCGAGGCCTTCGCCCGTATCGGGGCGGGCGAACAGCTCCGCGCCATGGCGTTCCGCCTGGAACAGGGCCCCGACCTCCGCTGGCGCTGCACGGCGGTGGAGCTCGGCGGCCCGCGCATGCCCCGCGCGGACGACGACTGAGCCGAAGCGTCGCCGTCAGGCCTCCCCCAGGCAACGCAAAGGGCCGGGCACCCAAGGTGCCCGGCCCTCACAAGCGACCGTGACCGGCGCTACGCGACAGCGGCGACGATCCGCACAAGCGGCCGTAGCCGGCGCTGCGCGGCGGCGCTACCGCTCGCCCGCGGCGACCGTCACTTCTTGCGCCGGCGCGCGCCCTTCTGCTGCTTGCGGCGCTCCGCGCGCGTGAGGCCGTCCGCCTCGGAGCGCACAGGCTCGTCGCCGTTGTCATCGATGAAGTCGCCCTCGACGATGCCACCCTCGCCGTCCACCTTCGGCGCGGAGAAGTGCAGCCGGTCGGGGCGCCGTGGAGCGTCGAGGCCCTTGGCACGGATCTCCGGACGCGCACCCGCGGGGACGACGTCCTCCTTTTGGAGGGAAGGCACCGAGTCCTCGACCGGAACCTCCTCGACCTGCTGCTCGACCTGGACCTCCAGGTTGAACAGGTAGCCGACGGACTCCTCCTTGATGCCGTCCATCATGGCGGAGAACATGTCGAAGCCCTCGCGCTGGTACTCGACCAGCGGGTCCTTCTGCGCCATGGCACGCAGGCCGATGCCCTCCTGGAGGTAGTCCATCTCGTAGAGGTGCTCGCGCCACTTGCGGTCCAGCACCGACAGCACGACCCGGCGCTCCAGCTCACGCATGATCTCGGAGCCGAGCTGCGCCTCACGGGCCTCGTACTGCTCATGGATGTCGTCCTTGATGGACTCGGAGATGAACTCCGCGGTCAGACCGGCCCGGTCACCGGCCGCCTCCTCCAGCTCGTCGACGGTGACCTTCACCGGGTAGAGCTGCTTGAAAGCGCCCCACAGCCGGTCCAGGTCCCACTCCTCGGCGAAGCCTTCGGCGGTCTCGGCCGCGATGTACGCGTCGATCGTGTCGTCCGTGAAGTGCTGGATCTGCTCCTGCAGGTCCTCGCCCTCCAGGACGCGGCGGCGCTCACCGTAGATGACCTCGCGCTGCCGGTTGAGGACCTCGTCGTACTTCAGGACGTTCTTACGCGTCTCGAAGTTCTGCTGCTCGACCTGCGACTGGGCGGACGCGATCGCGCGCGTGACCATCTTGTTCTCGATCGGCACGTCGTCAGGCACGTTCGCCATCGACATGACGCGCTCGACCATCTGCGCCTTGAACAGGCGCATCAGGTCGTCACCCAGCGACAGGTAGAAGCGGGACTCGCCCGGGTCGCCCTGTCGGCCGGAACGACCACGCAGCTGGTTGTCGATGCGGCGCGACTCGTGCCGCTCGGTGCCGAGGACGTAGAGCCCACCGAGCTCCTTGACCTCCTCGAACTCCGCCTTCACGGCCTTTTCGGCCCTCTCCAGAGCGGCGGGCAGGGCGGCGGCCCACTCCTCGATGTGCTCCTCGGGCTCGAGGCCGCGCTGACGCAGCTCCGCCTCGGCGAGGTCGTCGGGGTTGCCGCCGAGCTTGATGTCCGTACCACGACCGGCCATGTTCGTGGCCACGGTCACGGCGCCCTTGCGGCCGGCCTGGGCGACGATCGTCGCCTCACGGTCGTGCTGCTTGGCGTTCAGCACTTCGTGCTGGATGCCGCGCTTGGAGAGCTGCTGCGAGAGGTATTCGGACTTCTCGACCGACGTCGTACCGACGAGGATCGGCTGGCCCTTCTCGTGCTTCTCGGCGATGTCGTCGACCACCGCGTCGAACTTGGCGACCTCGGTGCGGTAGATCAGGTCTGACTGGTCCTTGCGGACCATCGGCTTGTTGGTCGGGATCGGGACGACACCGAGCTTGTAGATCTGGTGGAACTCGGCGGCCTCGGTCATCGCCGTACCGGTCATGCCGGAGAGCTTGCCGTAGAGGCGGAAGAAGTTCTGCAGGGTGATCGTGGCGAGGGTCTGGTTCTCGTCCTTGATGTCCACCCCTTCCTTCGCCTCGATCGCCTGGTGCATGCCCTCGTTGTAGCGGCGGCCGGCGAGGATACGGCCGGTGTGCTCGTCGACGATCATGACTTCGCCGTCGATGACGACGTAGTCCTTGTCCTTCTTGAAGAGTTCCTTGGCCTTGATGGCGTTGTTCAGGTACCCGACGAGCGGCGTGTTCACCGACTCGTAGAGGTTGTCGATGCCCAGCCAGTCCTCGACCTTGGAGACGCCGGGCTCGTGGATGGCGACGGTGCGCTTCTTCTCGTCGACCTCGTAGTCCCCGGTCTCCTCGATGCCCTTGAGGGGGTTGCCGGGCTCGCCCTTCTTCAGGCGGGTGACCAGCTTGGCGAAGTCGCCGTACCACTTGGTGGCCTGGTCGGCCGGGCCGGAGATGATCAGCGGCGTACGGGCCTCGTCGACGAGGATGGAGTCGACCTCGTCGACGATCGCGAAGTTGTGGCCGCGCTGCACCAGTTCGTCCTGGGACCACGCCATGTTGTCGCGCAGGTAGTCGAAGCCGAACTCGTTGTTCGTGCCGTACGTGATGTCGCACGCGTACTGCTCGCGGCGCTG
The DNA here is from genome assembly GCF_055566975.1 of Streptomyces sp. NPDC027189. Classification (NCBI taxonomy): domain Bacteria; kingdom Bacillati; phylum Actinomycetota; class Actinomycetes; order Kitasatosporales; family Streptomycetaceae; genus Streptomyces; species Streptomyces sp. NPDC027189. The sequence goes on along the minus strand of NZ_JBVHRI010000013.1, from coordinate 19,866 downwards.
GGCCGGCGTCATGTTGGCGAGGATGCAGCCGACGGTCAGACCCAGGAACTTGTGGACGCGACCCATCATTTCGGAGTCGCGCTCGGCCAGATAGTCGTTGACCGTGATGAGGTGAACGCCGTCTCCGGAGAGGGCGTTCAGATACGCGGGCAGGGTGCCGACGAGCGTCTTGCCCTCACCGGTCTTCATCTCGGCGACATAGCCGAGGTGGAGGGCGGCGCCGCCCATCATCTGCACGTCGTAGTGACGCTGGCCCAGCACGCGCTTGGCCGCCTCACGGACGGTCGCGAACGCCTCGGGCAGCAGGTCGTCGAGGCTTTCGCCGTCGGCGTACCGCTGCTTGTACTCATCGGTGAGGGCCCGCAGCTCGGCGTCGGAGAGGTCGACGAAGTCCTCTTCGATGGAGTTGACCTGGTCCGCGATGCGGTGCAGCTTGCGCAGGATCTTGCCTTCGCCTGCACGCATGATCTTCGAGAGGACGGACACGGGGGTTTGTCTCCTTGCCGGTCGGGCCTGGGACGGTCGGTTTCAATGACAGTTACAAATGACAGCTTGAGCAACGGCCATCGTAAGCGAGGACCGCACCGCGCCGGGAGGTCTGCCAGTGACAGCCACTAGGACAACGGACAGGGGATGCTGAAGGTGCCGCGTTCTCGCTGCGAAAAGTAACGACAGTCTCACTCACAGCAAAGGAATGGCTTCCTTCCGGTTGCCCGAGCAGAATCGGCCGATGGACCCCGTCACCCTGACCACCGACCGTCTCGTCCTGCGCACCGTGGGCCCGCACGACACGGACACCGTGTACGACGCCGTCCAGGACCCCGACATCCAGCGCTGGACCACGATCCCGTCGCCCTATCTGCGCGAGCACGCGGTGAGCTTCACGGACCAGATGGTGCCCGACGGCTGGTCGGACGGCTCCATGTTCACCTTCGGCGTCTTCCTCCCCTCCGGGGAGTTGGCGGGCATGCTCGCCATCACCATGCGCTCCCTGGGCGTCGGCGAGATCGGCTTCTGGACGGCGAAGGAACACCGCGGCAACGGCTACATCACCGAAGCCGCCACCGCCGCCGCCCGCTGGGCCTTCACGGACCTGTCCATCGACCGCATCGAATGGCGCGCCGAGGTCGGCAACACGGGCTCCCGCGCGGTGGCCGAACGAGCCGGCTTCACCGTGGAGGGCACCCTCCGCTCCGCCATCAGCAACAAGGGAGTACGCCGAGACTGCTGGGTGGGTTCCTTGCTCCCCTCCGACCTGGGCATCCCGTCAACGGCCCCATACCTCCCGGCACCACCCAGCCCGTCCGGCACCTGAGAACAACACCGTGAGCCGCATCCCACCCACCCTCGCTGGTCCCATCCGCCCTCGTCAGTACCTCCCTGCCCGGGCCGGCACCACCCAGCCCGTCCGGCGTTTGAGGACGGGGCCGTCAAGGCCGATACGGGGGTCTGGGGGGAGCCCCAGGTACGGGACGGGTAGGTGCGGAGGGGGCGAAAACCCATGGGGTCACACCCACGCCGGCCACGCGCGAACCGGACGCCCCCGGCCGGGCCCCCAAACCCCAGGCCGGCCCCGTTGTCAGTGGCACCGCCTACCGTGTGGGCATGACGAGTCTCCCGCGTCCCACCGCCGAACTCTCCACCGACGAAGCCCGCCGCATCGCCCTCCGGGCCCAGGGCTTCCTGGGCGCTCCGGACCGCAGGGCCGGCGTCCGCGGAGTCCTGCGACACCTGGGCGCGGTCCAACTCGACACCATCTCCGTCCTCGCCCGCTCCCACGAACTCATCCCGTACGCCCGCCTGGGCGCGGTGGGCCGCAAGACGGTCGACAACGCCTACTGGACGCCGGGCTCGGACGGCGCACCGCACGCCTTCGAGTACTGGTCCCACGCAGCTTGCATCCTCCCCGTGGAGGAGTGGCCCCACTTCGCCTTCCGCCGCCGCGCCTACAGAGCCCGCCCGCACTGGAACCACGCCCTGCCGGACGGCACCTACGACCAGGTCATCAAGCAGCTCCGCGCCGAAGGCCCCCTCACAGCCACGGAGTTGGGCGGCGCGAAGAAGACCAGCGAGTGGTGGGACTGGTCGGGCACCAAGGTCGCCGTCGAGCGCGCCCTGATGTACGGCGAGGTGGTGTGCACGGAACGTCGCGGCTGGAAGCGGGTGTACGACCTCGCCGAGCGCGCCATCCCCGACGCGCTGCTGCACGACGAGCTGGACGACACGGAGTGCCTGCGCCGCCTCGTCCGCCTCGCGGGCCAGTCCCTCGGCGTCGGCACACGCGCGGACATCGCCGACTACCACCGACTCAAGGGCGAGCAGGTCGACGCGGTGATCGCGGACTCGGGCCTGGTCCCGGTGACGGTGGAGGGCTGGGGCAAGTCGGCGTGGGCCGACCCGGCGGCGCTGGAGACGGCCCCACGCGGCCGCCACCGTACGACCCTGCTGTCACCGTTCGACTCACTCATCTGGGAACGGGCCCGCACTGAGCGGATCTTCGGCTTCACCCACCGCCTGGAGGCGTACACACCCAAGCCGAAGCGGATCTACGGCTACTTCGCCATGCCGGTCCTGGCCGGTGGCCACCTCGTCGGCCGCGTGGACCCCGCCCGCGAGGGCCGCACCCTGGTCGCCAAGCAGGTCACGCTGGACGGCGCCAAGGCCGTCCCTGCAGTGGCCCAGGCCCTGGTCGAGGCAGCGGGCTGGGTGGACTGCACGGACATACGGGTGGAACGGGTGGACGCGCCCGAACTGCGCGAGCCGCTCACCAGAGAGCTGTCCCGCGCCCTCGCCTAGCCACGGGCCGGGCCGGCCGAGCACCACAGGCGAGGCCGGCCGCGTGGCTAGCGGATTTCGAGGATCTTCTCCCGCATCGCGTACACCACGGCCTCCATCCTGGAGTGCAGCTGCAGCTTCTCCAGGATGTTGCGCACATGGTTCTTCACCGTGTTCTCGGAGATGAACAACTCCTTGGCGATGTCCCGGTTGTTCATCCCCGTGGCGACGAGCTTGAGGACCTCCAGTTCGCGATCGGTGAGCCGCGGCGCGGGCACCAGTCGGCGCTCGTCGGTCCGCTGGATCATCGACTTGAACTCGGTGAGGAGTTTCGACGCCATCGAGGGACTGATCTGCGACTGCCCGTCGGCCACCGCACGAATGGCCGTGGCCACCTCGTCCGTGGAGATCTCCTTGAGGAGATAACCCGTCGCGCCCGCCTTGATCGCGTCGTAGAGGTCGGCCTCCTCGTCACTGATCGTCAGCATGATGATCTTCGCGCTGGGGGCCACCTCCTTGATGGAGGTACACGCCTCGATACCGCCCCGCTTCGGCATGCGTACGTCCATCAGCACGATGTCCGGCAGCAGGTCGGCGGCCTTGTCGACCGCCTCCGCCCCGTCGCCCGCCTCGCCGACGACCTGAATGTCCTCCTCGGCCGCGAGCACGATCTCCAGACCGCGGCGGAAGAGGGCGTGGTCGTCCACGACAAGGACCCTGATGGGCTCCTTGCGTGGAGTGCCCGCGTCCGGGCCCATGCCGACGACGCCGCCGTCGGCATCCTCGTCACGCATCGGTCCGAAGCTGTCCGCCATCGTTCCTCCCCCTGAAGGCCGTGGCCTGTGTTTCTGTGCCGTCGCCAACCCAAGGCAACGGCCCACCGGTTGGGGCCGGTGCGGCCATGATTTCATGCCCGGACGACAGTGCGGTGACAGAGCGGGGTGCGAAATGGTCGCACACCGGTGCCCCTGGGGGCGCACGCGCACTCCAGGGGCACCAGCCCAGCTGTCACCGGGGAGGGTCAGCCGCCGAGCGCACCGCCCGGCGCATCCGCTCCGGCCTGGGCGACCATCGGGTCCGTGCTGAGGTGGATGACGCCGTAGTCGTACGCGTGCCGCCGGTAGACGACACTCGGTTCCTTCGTCTCGGAGTCGACGAACAGATAGAAGTCGTGCCCGACCAGCTCCATCTCGTAGAGCGCTTGGTTGAGCGTCATCGGGGCGGCCACGTGGGTCTTCTCGCGGACGACGCAGGGGCCCTCACCCATGATCTCGAGGGAGCCGATCTTCTTGGTCGGCACGCCTTCCGGCTCCTCGTCGTGGACGACGCTGCCGTTGCCGTTCAGCGTCGCGGCACCCGGGACGTGGTCGGCGACCTCGGCGGCCGAGATCCTGCCGTTGCCACGGCGGGTATAGCGCTTGTCGTGCTGCTTGCGCAGCCGGGCTTCGAGTTTGTCCGCGGCCAGGTCGAGTGCTGCATACGGATCGCTTGCCGCTGCCTCCGCCCGGATCACGGGACCGCGGGAGCGGAGCGTGATCTCCACTCGATCGCTACGGTCGGCCTGTCGGGGGTTGGGCTCCTTGGACACCTCGACGTCGAGGCTGATCACCTTGCCATCGAGCTTCTGGATCTTCTCCAGCTTCAGCTTCTCGGCCACGTGCTTGCGGAACCGCTCGGGCACCTCGGTCTTGCGGCCCTTGACGACGATGTCCACGCAGAACTCCGTTCCCGGATAGCCCCGCTCCACTGGCGGAGCATCTCCCTTTTGCACCAGGCTCCGGTGTGTCCCGGAACCTCGGACTCGGTGACTTTCACCTCCTCCTCCCCCAAGGACAAGATCTACACCCCACCGAGGCGGGTGATTGAGAAAACCCGCAGGACAGCATTCGGATTCGCGAGGTACGGCCAGCGCCATTGCCTCACAACCGAACATATCTCGCCCGGACGGATGTCGTCACCCTCTACTGCGGCGTACCTCCATTCAGGTGAATTGACCCTCTCGTTACCTGCAACGATGCATGTTCTCAGTCAGTTCCGGTTTATTTCGAAAGAGTCTGGTGCAGCTGCGACCACAGCCGCGCAGATCGTTTCGCGGCCGGTGTCCCCGACTTCACCCGTATCCGCCATTCGGCGCACCGCTTCTGTCACGTTCGTCCCCTCCACCCCTGCGTCCGCGGCCCGTACGGCCCGCGCCGCCTCCGTGAGTGAGGCGCCCGTCGTCATCAGATCGTCCACGAGCACGACCCGGCCACCGTCCGCCAGCAGCCGGGCACCCCCGGCGGCCACCTCAAGGGCGCCCGCGAGATTGTCCAGCCGCTGCCGGGAGTTGAGCCCGGACTGGTCGGCCACGGCACGCCGCTGCACCAGCACGCTCAGCACCCGGGCCGGCATCCCCGTACGCCGCAGCTCACCCGCGGCCGCGAGCGCGATCCGCCGCGCCGGATCATGCCCCCGCGCCCGCACCGCCCGCCGCGACGACGGCACCGGCACCAGCAGCACTGGTCCCGGGACGACTCCGGCGGCAGCGTCCAGCTGGCGCCGTCCGCTCTCCGCCGACATCGGCCGTCCTTCGCCGAACCCGGGCCGACCGCCCTGGCCCCGCAGTTGCCCCTTCCTGGGCCCCAGCCGCTCCTCCGTAGCCATTGGCCGCCCGCCCGGACCAGGACTCCGTAGCTGCCCCAGCCCCGCCCGCACAGCCGCCGCCAGGGCCACGCCGAGCGGCGCCGCCAGCGCCAGCGCGCCCCGTTCCTTGTGGGCGAGGAGTGCCGCCCGCACCTCGTCCTCGTAGCGAGCCGCCGCGTGCACCACAGGCAGCCCAATCGGCTCCGGCACCGGTCGCACCCGGCTCGGTAAGGCCCCACTCAGGGCGGCACGGCACTCAGGGCAGAGCACCGTGCGAGGCCTCCCGCAGCCTCCGCACTCGGCCGGCAGCACCAGATCGGTGAGGTCCTGCCACCACCCCCGCATGCCCACCACTGTGCCAAGGCATGGGCCGACCGGCCACCCCTGTGGATAACTGCCTGTGGATAACTCCTGCGGCCGTCGCGCGCGGCCAGGCCCCACCAGGAAAACGCGCGGACTTACCCGGGGAAACCAGCAGACTTGCCCGGGACAAGCGAGCAGGCTTACCCAGGGCCGGTGCGCACGCTTACCCAGGGCAAGCGAACAGCTCCACTCGGAGAGGACGCGCACGTACACCCGAGAAAGACGCCCAGGCCCACCCGGGACAGACGCACGGACCTATCCGGGATAGACCGGCGCGGTCCCGTCCTTGACCACCTTCTGCCACTGCTCCCCGGAAGACAGCCGCACGATCCCGTCCTCCTCCGAGTGCGCCACCAGCGGCAGCCGCTCGTCCTCGGACGCCGCGATCTCCTTGACGCCCGTCAGCGCGGAGGGCGCGGTGCCCACCGGAGTGGAGCCGTCGACCTGGACGTACCGCATCTGCTGCACACCGCCCTTCTCGCTCCCGACCACCACGAGCCGGCTGTCCCCGGCCCACGACATGGCCGCGACCTCCTCCAGCTGGGGTGCCACGGAGCGCGGATCGAAGATTGAGACGGCGGGCGGCTCACCGGACTTGGCGTCGCGCTCGATGCGCCCGATCTGCAGCGAACTCTTGCCGTCCTTCTCGACGATCAGCGCGATCCGCACACCGTCGGCGGCCACCCGTACGGCCTCGATGCGCCCGTTGAGGTTCGGCGTCTGGACCACCAGCGGATCGCCAGCGCCCTTCTGCAGCAGAAGCAGCCGGGGGTTCTTCGGATCGCGATCGGCCACCCACAGGTCGCCCTTGCCGTCCCAGCTGGGCGTCGTCAGCCGGTCGTCCGTCGTCCTGCCCTGGCTGTGCAGCACCGCTTCGCCGAGCGAACCGCCCGACACCAGTGAGCCGACGTACAGCGACGTCCCGTCGGTCGACACCCCTGCCGCGCTGCTCTCGTCCCGCGACACCGCGGCAGACCGCAGCTTCTTGTCGCCCTCGCCCAGCGCACCGGGCACCGGCTCGGGCTTCTTGTCGCTGCCGCTGCTGGGCATCCGCACGAGCCGCTGCTTGTCGTCGATGAAGTACTGGTAGTCGGCATGGCGCCCCGTACCGTTCGAGGCGATGCCCTCGGCCTGGTCCTCGGTGAGCACGCACAGTTGCGAACCGTCCGACTTCTGCAACTCCACCTCGTCCACCCCGGTGGGCGTCAGATCCTTGAACGTGAAGAGGAGTTGGGCCGCCATCCTGGAGCACTGCCCCTGTCCGACGTGGTCGGCCTTCTCGTTCAGCGGCACAGTGACCCTGTTGCGGTCGTCGGGCGACAGCGACTTGACGCCCTTCTTCAGCTCCGTACCCGAGGGGAAGCTCGAACCGACCACCCGGTCCAGCCAGCGCGTGGGGCCCTTGAGGAGCGCGCGGACCATCTGTGTCATCGGGTCCACCTGCTTGCGCACATAGACCGGATCGGCGACGGTCTCCAGCTGTCCGCCCGTTCCGGAGGACACGTTCGAAGCGAAGTAGTACTTGTTGACCGACTTGTAGTTGCGCTGGAAGTCGGTCCTGCCCATCAGGACACCCTGGGGCAGCCCGTCGATGCGCCACTCCTTGGTGTTCTTCTGCTGCGTGAGATGCACCGTCCTGCTGTACGGGCCCGAGTCCGGCGCGTACGCGTGCTGCCGATCCACCGTGGCGACCTTGGTGCCGCTCAACCGGTACAGGAAGTCGTCGGAGCCTTCCCTGACCCCCGAGGTCACCGACTCGGCGTTCGGCCCCTCCGCGAGCACGGTCGTGGACCGGTTCGGATTCCACGTCTTCAATGCGCTCGCCGTCAGATATTCGCGCGCCGTGTGATAGTCGGGATCATCGCTGGTCAGCGCCTCCAGGAAGCCCTGCACGATCTCCGCGGGCGAGGCGCCCTGACGCGGAGGCTTCGCGAACACCCGGACCTGGGCGTCCTGCCTCGGCGTCGACTCGACCCCACTCAGACCCCCGCTGTCGGGCATCGAGGCGCACCCGGTCAGCAGCAGCGCACCACAGCAGAAGTACGCCCCCACCCGCACCGGACGCCCACGGCCGCCGCACCTCTCGCGGTCAGCGCCCACGAAATGCCTCCCCTTGTCCGAGCTCCTCCGGCTCCCCGCCGTCGGGCCCGCGCTCCTCCACCGTAAGCTCCCCGCCCGCGGCACGTGTGTCGTCCGGCCGCCTTGCGGCCCCGGTGGGCCGCGGCACCACGCGCGCGCCGTTGCCCGGCAACGCCGTCGGGTCGGCCGTGGGCGACACCCCGGCCAGTCGCGGCACGATGGGCGCGCGCGGCGGCATGGGCGGCACATTCCCGCCCACGGGCTGCTGCACCGGCACGGTGGCGAGCTTGCCGCTGCCGCCGAGCGGCAGACCGGCGTCATTAAGTCCACGATTTCGCCGGGAGTCCTTGGGCTCCAGCGGTATCGGCGACCCCCGCAGCGGTTCGTCCGCCGTCCGCGGCAGCGTCAGCCGGAACTGCGAACCGCCGCCCGGCTCACCCCACGCCTGCAGCCAGCCGCCGTGCAGCCGTGCGTCCTCCAGCGCGATGGACAGCCCGAGCCCCGTTCCACCGGTGGTACGCGCGCGTGCCGGATCGGCCCGCCAGAAGCGGCTGAACACCCGGGTCGCCTCGCCGGGCTTGAGCCCGACGCCGTAGTCGCGGACGGCGACCGCGACCGCCCCGCCCGCCGCTGCCAGCTTGACGACCACGTCCTTGCCCTCGCCGTGCTCCACGGCGTTGACGACGAGATTGCGCAGCACCCGCTCCACACGCCGGGCATCCGCCTCGGCGACCACCGGCTGCTGGTCGCCGACGACACGTATGTGCGTGCCCTTGCGCTCGGCGAGCGGCTCGGCCCCGCTGACGACCCGCCGTACGACCTCGCGGAGGTCTATCGGCTCGGCCTCCAGGGCCGCCGCGCCCGCGTCGAACCGGCTGATCTCCAGCAGGTCCGCGAGCAGCGACTCAAACCGGTCCAGCTGGTCGGCCAGCAGCTCCGCGGACCGCGCGGTCACCGGGTCGAAGTCCACCCGCGCCTCATGGATGACGTCGGCCGCCATGCGGACGGTCGTCAGCGGCGTACGCAGCTCGTGCGACACGTCGGACACGAACCGCCGCTGCATCCGCGACAGGTCCTCCAGCTGCTGGATCTTCAACTGCAGGTTCTGCGCCATCTTGTTGAAGGCCTCGCCGAGCCGCGCGATGTCGTCCTCGCCGGTGACCTTCATACGTTCCTGGAGGCGCCCGGCGGACAGTCGCTCGGCGATCCCCGCCGCCATCCGCACCGGCGTGACGACCTGGCGCACCACGAGCCATGCGATGGCCCCGAGCAGCACCACGACGAACAGTCCGGCCGTGGCCAGTGTCCCCTTGACCAGGCTCAGCGACTTCTCCTCCTGCGTCAGCGGGAAGAGGTAGTAGAGCTGATACGGGTCTCCGTTCGGGTCGTTGACCTGCTTGCCGATGATGAGCGCCGGCTGGGTCTCCCGGTTGTTGGTGTAGATGATGCGCGTGTAACTCTGGGCCACGCCGGTGCCGGCGTCGACGCGCTTGCGCAGGTCCTCCGGCACGCTGAGGGTCGGTTCGACGGTTCCTGAGGCGCGCTGTCCGAGCCCTCTGTTCTCGTTGTCCGCGGCGGTGGTGCTGAGGGTCACGACGTCGAAGGCGCCTTGGCCGCCGCTGGAGAGCGACTCCACGAGATCGCTCATCCATCCGCTGACGTTCTGTACGGGATTGCCGTCGGAGCCCGAGTTGTCGTCGCCGCTCGCGCTCGCCGCACTGTCGGCCTTCTGGCCGGCGACCGCGAACCCGCCCACGGCCTGGCTCTGCGACGCCTTCACCTTGGCATCCAGCAGCCCGTTGCGCACCTGCCCGATCACCACGAAGCCGAGCAGCAGCACGACTCCGAGCGACATCAGCAGCGTCGTGACGACGATCTTGAGCTGGATGTTGCGCCGCCACAGCCGCATCACGGGCAGCAGCGGCCGGCGCACCCAGCGCATGAACAGCCGAAGGACCGGGCTGCCCTGGACTCCGCCCTGCAGCAGCCCGCCCTCCATGAACCGCCCCCAGCGGGAGCCCGTCACCTTCCGGCCGACAGGCCGCTCCGAACGGGCCCCCGGCTCACCGGGCGCCGAAGCGGCACTGTCCCGGGACATGTCAGCTCGGTCCGGCCTTGTAACCGACACCACGGACGGTCACCACGATCTCCGGCCGCTCAGGGTCCTTCTCGACCTTGGAGCGCAGCCGCTGGACATGGACGTTGACCAGGCGGGTGTCCGCCGCGTGGCGGTAGCCCCACACCTGCTCCAGCAGGACCTCACGCGTGAAGACCTGCCACGGCTTGCGGGCCAGCGCCACCAGCAGGTCGAACTCCAGCGGCGTCAGCGCGATCGACTGCCCGTCCCGCTTCACAGAGTGACCGGCCACGTCGATGACGAGATCACCGATGGCCAGCTGCTCGGGCGCCGGCTCCTCCGAACGGCGCAGCCGCGCCCTGATCCGCGCCACCAGCTCCTTTGGCTTGAACGGCTTTACGATGTAGTCGTCGGCACCCGACTCGAGGCCCACTACGACATCGACGGTGTCGCTCTTCGCCGTGAGCATCACGATCGGCACCCCGGACTCCGCCCTGATCAGGCGGCACACCTCGATGCCGTCCCGGCCGGGAAGCATCAGGTCCAGGAGCACCAGATCGGGCTTGGTCTCACGGAAAGCGGCCAGCGCCTTGTCGCCGTCGGCTACGAAAGACGGCTCAAAACCTTCACCACGCAGCACAATGCCGAGCATCTCGGCCAGTGCGGTGTCGTCATCGACGACAAGGACTCGTCCCTTCATAAACGACATCATCCCATTCTCGTAACGGTGGCGAAGGCAGTGGTGAACAAGGTCACCGGCCCGTGACGATAGTCGTATGTAGCCGTCACTGTCTGCCCTCGCCCGTGGCCGTTGATGCCAGTAACGGATGTCAGCTAGTGGCTAGCTGAGCGTGACCACACGGTCGGCGGAACGGCTTCAGGCGGGAGCCGTCCATAGGGCGAGTGATCATGACCTCTCACCCCGCCCTCGCCTCATTTGGCGATCACGTGACTACGCGGTCGACTGCTGTTCGGTCGGCCGATCTCGATGTGGGGTCTCAGGACTTCCTTGACGGTTTGTCGTCGGGAGATGCTTGACCGGCCCTCTGGGTGCCCATGCCTTTGACGTAGAGCTTGGTGATCGGTCCGGGGTTCTTGCGGGGCCTGACTGCGAGTTCGTCTTCGGCGCCCGCCGGTGACCGCCCAGCCCCGAACGCGCCTGGACCGCTTCCGGGCGCCTCGGTCGGCATCGCGTAACTCGCCCTCCAACGGGTCCAGGACGACCCAAACCAGGCATCCCGCACTTCCAATCCGGCCCTGGCTCACAATGACTCACCCACCCCCATCAGGGCGATAATTAGGCAAAAGGGTGTTTCCGTGCAGTTCTGCGGGTTACGCGAACGATCAACACATGGGAAGCAGAGATGATCACCCAAGAACAGATTCCAGCCATGCTGGACCATCCCGTCCACGACGCCGAGGGGAACAAGATCGGCGACGCCAAGCATGTCTTCCTCGACGAGGTCACCGGCCAGCCGGAATGGGTCAGCGTCAAGACCGGCCTGTTCGGCACCAGTGAATCCTTCGTCCCCATCCGTGAAGCCACCATGGTCGAGGACCACCTCGAGGTCCCCTACGCCAAGGACACGGTCAAAGACGCCCCCAACGTCGACGTCGACGCCGGCGCCCACCTCTCTGAGGACGAGGAACACCGCTTGTACGAGCACTACGGCATCGCCTGGGACGAAGCCTGGCAACAGGCCAACCAGCCCGGCGGCGGTTGGGCCCACACCACCCCCCGGCCCTCCACCGACACCGCCACTGACGGCACCGCGCTCGACTACGACGACACCACCGCCTCGGGCATCGCCCGCAGCGGCAAAGAACACGTCGACACCACCGCCACGCAGAGCGACTACGACGACACCACGACCTCAGGCATCGCCCGCAGCGGCAAAGAACACGTCGACACCACCGCCACGCAGAGCGACTACGACGACACCACGACCTCGGGCATCGCCCGCAGCGGCAAAGAACACGTCGACACCACCGCCACGCAGAGCGACTACGACGACACCACCGCCTCGGGCATCGCCCGCAGCGGCAGAGAGAACGTCGACACACTCTCTGCCGGCTCCAACAGCTCCCCAGACGATGAGGCAATGACGCACTCGGCTGAGCAGATGCACCTCGGCACCGAGCGCCGTGAAACAGGGCGGCCCCGGCTACGCAAGTACGTGATCACCGAAGAGCAGCAGTAGACCGCCCCCGCGCCACGAGGAAGTCCGCGTGGAACGCGCGCCGATCACCGACACCAATGCGGATCAGGCCAAGTCCGGGGCCGGAGATCCCCGAGGCCGAGCACGAGACCGCACCAGTCGAGCGCGCCCGCCTGACGCCTCAGAAAGCCAGCGGGCGGGAGACCCTCACCGGGGAGGATGCTGGCGACGCAGCTGGCAGATCTCGGCTTCAACCTCGGCGGACAGGCGCGTGGGGCTGTTCCGCGGCCGCCGGGAGCGATCCAGCAGGCCGGGCATGCCCTCCTGCTCAAACCGCCGCCGTCAACCGTGCAGCGTCTTCGGACGGGAGGCTGCTACGGCAACCGGCGCTCATCCGGCAATTGGAAGCTGCCCAGAGGCCTTCAGACGCTGCTTGATGTAGCGCTTGGATGTCACGGCCCCTCGCCCGGCAAATAGCCGCAGGTGGAGGGGCCGTTCTCGTCGATCAGGTCGACATCATCCCATTAACTAAATCGTTACCTGGCGTGACCTGTCACACAGCTCGGCGAGCGCCTCAGCCGTCACGGGCGACACGGCGCCCACTTCGGTGACGATCGCCGTCACCAACTCGGGCGGCGTCACGTCGAACGCCGGGTTGTACGCCTGGGTCCCCAGAGGTGCCACCGGTATCCCGCCTCCCGCTTCCGCTCCCGCCACCGGCACCTGAGGTGCTGTGATCTCGGTCACTTCATGACCCGCACGCTGCTCGACCTCGATGGACGCTCCGTCCGGGGTGCCCGGATCCACCGTCGTCACCGGCGCCACCACGATGAACGGCACGTGGTGATACCTGGCCAGCACCGCGAGCGGATAGCTCCCCACCTTGTTCGCCACCGAACCGTCGGCCGCGATCCGATCGGCCCCGATCAGCACCGCGTCCACCTCCCCCGCAGCGAACAGCGAGCCCGCCGCGTTGTCCGTGAGCAAGGTGTACGCCATCCCGTGGCGCGCCGCTTCGTACGCCGTCAGGCGAGCACCTTGCAGCAACGGCCGCGTTTCGTCCACCCACAGCCTTCGCAACTGCCCCGCGCGGTGGGCCGCGAGGGCCACCGCGAACGCCGTGCCCTCCCCACCGGACACCAGTGACCCGGTGTTGCAGTGGGTCAGGATCCGGTGCCCGCCGCCCGGCAGCAGCTCATCGAGCAGCGCCAGGCCGTGCTCGGCCATCCGGGCGCTGGCCTCGGCGTCCTCCCGGTGCAACGCCCGAGCCGCGGCGAGTGCCGCCCCGGCGGCCCGCTTCTGATCACCGCCGGCGGAGAGCACGGCACGGTACGCCGCCCGCGCCCTGCGCACGCCGACAGCAAGGTTCACCGCGGTGGGCCGGGCGCCGGCCAGCGCCCGGGCGGCGTCGTCCACGTCGAAGCCACGCACGGCGGCGAGCGCGACGCCGTACGCCCCCGCGATGCCGAGCAATGGCGCCCCGCGCACGGCGAGCGTGCGGATCGCCTCCACCAGCGCGGGAGCGTCGGTGCACACCAACTCGACTTCCTCGGCCGGCAGTCTCGTCTGGTCGAGAAGGACCAGTACGGGGCCTTCGGGTGGCTCGTCCCAGCGGAGCACCGGTATCTCCGTCGACCCGCTGTCCTCGCGGGATTGCGCGTACTGATCAGCCATCCGCCCAGTCTGCCCCGTACCGAGCGGACAATTGAAGGTGCGCAGCCCATACGGCGCCCGGTCCCTTGCCGGGCACACCGTGGCACGATGGCTGCCAACCTGCCGCCGCGACCGCGGACGGGCACCGTGAAGGAGCGACGATGAAAGACACTCCGGGCTGGGCCTCGCCCGGATCTGCCCCCTCCGACGGGCAGGAGCCGGACTCCTCCGGCGCCGCGCAGCCCACGGAGCAGCCCTCGGACCAGGGCGGCACGGACCAGCCGGAACCGCCCTCGAAGTGGTCCAAGGAGCAGCCCCCGCCCGGCCAGTGGTCCGCTCCCAGCCCGCAGAGCCCCGGCCAGACGCCGCCACCACCTCCGCCCGGACCGGGCTGGGGCGGCGGGCACCCCGGCGGCCCCTCTGGTGGCGGAGGCCAGGGCGGCGGGTACGGCGGATGGGGAGGCCCCAGTCGCGGATACGGCGGCCCCGGAGGTCCCGCCGGCTGGGGAGGCAACTGGGGCGGACCGCCGCCTGCCGCCAAGCCCGGCGTGATCCCGCTCCGCCCGCTGGGCGTCGGCGAGATCCTCGACGGCGCCGTCTCCACGATGCGCACCTACTGGCGCACCGTCCTCGGCATCTCGCTGACCGTCGCCGTCGTCACGGAGATCGCGGTCATCCTGCTCCAGGGCTTCGTCCTGAACGACAGCGCCAGCACCGACGCCCTCAACGACCCGAGCGCCACCGTCGGCGAGCTGAGCCGCGCCCTCGGCGACACGATGCTGAGCTCCGGCGTCGTCCTGCTCATCACCCTGCTCGGCACCATTGTCGCGACGGCCCTGCTCACGAGCGTGACCAGCCGCGCGGTGCTCGGCAAGTCGGTGACCACGGCCAAGGCCTGGCAGGACGCACGTCCGCAGCTGGCGAAGCTGTTCGGCCTGACCTTCCTGCTGCCGCTCATCGCCGTCGCGGTCGTCGCCCTCGGAACGCTGCCGGGTGTACTCGCCGCGGTGGCCGGTGCCGGCGACGCGGGCGTCGCACTCGCCGTCCTCGGCGGACTCGGCGCCGGCATCGTCGCCCTCTGGCTGATGATCCGCTTCTCGCTCGCCTCGCCGGCGCTGATGCTGGAGAAGCAGAGCATCTGGAAGTCGATGAGCCGCTCCGCGAAGCTCGTGCGCGGCTCGTGGTGGCGGGTCTTCGGCATCCAGTTGCTCGCCACGATCATCGCCAACATCGTGGCGTCGATCGTCGTGATCCCGTTCGCCTTCCTCGCCTCGGCGCTGAGCGGCGACGGCGTCACCGGCTTCCTCAACAGCGGCAGCGGCAATCTCGGCTGGACGTTCCTGATCGTCAGCGGCATCGGCTCGGTGATCGGATCCATGCTCACCTTCCCGATCACCGCGGGCGTCACCGTGCTCCTCTACATCGACCAGCGCATCCGCCGCGAGGCGCTCGACCTCGACCTGGCCCGCGCCGCCGGCGTCCAGGACTACGGCCCCGACGCCCCCGGCACCACCCCGGGGAGCTGATGCGGTGAGTCCGGCGGGGGGAGTTCTCACGGCGGTACTGGCACTGCCGCACGCCGGCGCCACAGCGGTCCTCGCACTGCCGCGCGGCGACGAACCACCGGTGACGATCCCGCGCGACCCCGCGCGGGAGGCGGCCAAGCGCGAGCTGTCCAAGCGGATGTACCACGAGAACGACCCCGGCCTGGTCCAGCGTGCGCTCAACGCCTTCTGGGACTGGGTCGACAAGCTGTTCAGCGCCGCCTCCGCCGCAACGCCGGGCGGAGCGCTCGGACTTGTCGTCATCGTGCTGACCGTGGTGGCGGTCGTCGCCGCCCTGTGGTGGCGCCTGGGCACCCCCCACCGCACTCCCACGTCGTCCGCCGCACTCTTCGACGACCGCCCCAGGAGCGCCGCCGAACACCGCGCGGCCGCCGAGGCACACGCCGCCCAGGGCCACTGGAACCAGGCCGTCCAGGAACGCATGCGCGCCATCGTCCGCTCCTTGGAGGAGCGCGCTCTGCTTGATCCGCGCCCGGGCCGCACAGCGGACGAGGCGGCCGCCGAAGCGAGCCGCACCCTGCCCTCCCACACGGACCGACTGAGCGCAGCGGCCCGGGACTTCGACGACGTCACGTACGGCGGACGGGCCGCCGACTCGCGCACATACCAACGCCTCACCGAACTCGACCGCGACCTTGAGCGCACCAAACCCGTACTCGCCAACAGCGCCCAGAGCACGGCCCACAACGGCCGCCAGGGGGCCGCCTCATGACCGAGGCCACCCTTACGTCCACCTCTGTCTCGCCCACCGCCCGCCAGGTGTGGACCCGCGCCCGCGGCGTCGTCATCGCGCTCGTGATCCTGCTGGCGGCCGCCGTAGCAATCGCTGCGGTCCGCTCGGACGCCCAGCACGGCCGCCTCGACCCGCGCTCCGCCGACCCCTACGGCAGCCGCGCCGTCGCCGAACTCCTCGCCGAACGGGGCGTGTCCACGCGCGTGGTCACCACTCTGGACAAGGCCCGCGCCGCGGCCGGCTCCGACACCACTCTCCTGATCGCCGCCCCCGACCTGCTGACCAAACGTCAGCAGACGCTCCTTCACACGGCGACCGAGAAGTCCGACGGACGTACGATCCTGATCTCCCCCGGGTCGGCCTCGCTCGGCACCCTCGCCCCCAGGGTCACCGCCGACCCCGCGGTCAGCTTCGACTCGACGCTCTCCCCCGACTGCACCCTGCCCGCCGCCCGGCGAGCGGGCAGCGCCGACACGGGCGGCGTCCGCTACACCACCACCGATCCAGGCGCCGACGCGTGCTACCCCAGCGACGGCCTGCCCGCGCTCCTGCGCCTCCCGGCGGCCTCCGGGAGCGGCGACACCGTCGTACTCGGCGCCCCCGACATCCTCTACAACGACCGCCTCGACGAGCAGGGCAACGCCTCGCTCGCCCTTCAACTGCTCGGTTCCCGCTCCCACTTGGTCTGGTACCTCCCCTCCCTCTCCGACACCTCGGCCACCGACGCGGGCGACCAGAGCTTCTTCGACCTGCTCCCCTCGGGCTGGCTCTGGGGCACGCTGCAGCTCTTCATCGCGGCAGCCCTGGCCGCCCTCTGGCGGGCACGCCGACTCGGCCCCCTCGTACCCGAACGCCTCCCCGTCGCGATCCGCGCCTCCGAAACCGTCGAAGGCCGCGCCCGCCTCTACCGCAAAGCCAACGCCCGCGACCGCGCGGCGAGCGCTCTGCGCTCCACCACCCGCACCCGCCTCGCCCCCCTCATCGGCGTACCCCCCGCCCAGGCACACGCGCCCGAGGCCCTGCTTCCCGCCCTGTCCGCCCACCTCCAAGGCGACGGCCAGGCCCTGCACTCCCTCCTCTTCGGGCCGCCACCCCGCGACGACGCGGCCCTCATCGCACTCGCCGACCAACTCGACGCCCTCGAAAGAGAGGTACGCCGTTCATGATGGACCCGACCACTGACAACGCCGGGTACGCCGGGGATCCGGGCACCGCCCGCTCCTCCCTGGAGGCCCTCCGCGCCGAGATCGCCAAAGCCGTGGTCGGCCAGGACCCCGCCGTGACCGGTCTCGTCGTCGCCCTCCTCTGCCGCGGACACGTTCTACTTGAAGGAGTCCCCGGAGTCGCCAAAACGTTGCTCGTCCGCGCTCTCGCATCCGCACTCGAACTCGACACCAAGCGCGTCCAGTTCACTCCCGACCTGATGCCGAGCGACGTCACGGGCTCCCTCGTCTACGACGCCCGCACTGCCGAGTTCTCCTTCCAGCCGGGCCCGGTCTTCACCAATCTCCTCCTCGCCGACGAGATCAACCGCACCCCGCCCAAGACCCAGTCGTCCCTCCTCGAAGCGATGGAGGAACGCCAGGTCACAGTCGACGGCACTCCGCGACTGCTCCCCGAGCCGTTCCTGGTCGCCGCGACCCAGAACCCCGTCGAGTACGAGGGCACATACCCCCTCCCCGAAGCCCAACTGGACCGCTTCCTCCTCAAACTGACGATCCCTCTGCCGTCCCGCCAGGACGAGATCAACGTCCTCACCCGCCACGCCGAGGGCTTCAACCCGCGCGACCTGCGCGCCGCCGGCGTACGCCCCGTAGCCGGGCCGGCCGATCTCGAAGCCGCACGCGCCGCCGTCGCCAAGACAGCCGTCTCCCCCGAAATCACCGGCTACGTAGTCGACATCTGCCGCGCCACCCGCGATTCGCCGTCCCTCACCCTCGGTGTGTCCCCTCGTGGTGCGACAGCGCTCCTCGCCACGGCCCGCGCCTGGGCCTGGCTGACCGGCCGCGACTACGTCATCCCCGACGACGTAAAGGCCCTGGCCCTCCCCACCCTCCGCCACCGCATCCAACTCCGCCCCGAGGCAGAGATGGAGGGCGTGACGGCCGACTCCGTCATCAACGCGATCCTCGCCCACGTCCCCGTCCCCCGCTGATGGCACTCACCGGACGTGCCGCCCTCCTGGCGGCCCTCGGCACACTCCCCGTAGGCATCTGGGAGCCGAGTTGGACGGGCATCCTCGCCGTGAACGCGCCCTTGGCCCTGGCCTGCGCCTGCGACGCCGCCCTCGCGGCTCCTGTACGGCGCCTCGGGCTGACCCGCTCCGGCGACACCTCGGTACGCCTCGGCGAAACCGCCGACGTCACCCTGACCGTCACCAACTCCTCCGGCCGCCCCCTGCGCGCCCACCTTCGCGACGCGTGGCCACCGAGCAGTTGGGAACCCGGCACCGAGGTAGCGGCCTCCCGTCACCGTCTTAGGGTCCCCGCCGGCGAACGCCGACGCCTCACGACCCGCCTGCGCCCCACCCGCCGCGGCGACCGCCAGGCGGACCGCGTGACCATCCGCTCATACGGCCCACTCGGCCTCTTCGCCCGGCAGGGCAGCCACAAAGTCCCCTGGACGGTACGAGTCCTGCCGCCCTTCACCAGCCGCAAGCACCTCCCCTCCAAACTGGCCCGGCTCCGCGAACTCGACGGCCGCACCAGCGTGCTCACGCGGGGCGAGGGCACGGAATTCGACAGCCTTCGCGAATACGTCCCCGGCGACGACACCCGCTCCATCGACTGGCGCGCAACCGCCCGCCAGACCACGGTCGCCGTACGCACCTGGCGCCCCGAACGCGACCGACACATCCTTCTGGTCCTCGACACGGGCCGCACCTCTGCCGGCCGCGTAGGTGACGCCCCACGCCTCGACGCCTCCATGGACGCGGCTCTGCTCCTCGGGGCCCTGGCCTCCCGGGCCGGCGACCGCGTGAACCTCCTCGCGTACGATCGCCGAGTCCGCGCCCTCGTCCAGGGCCGCGCGGCGGGCGACGTCCTCCCTTCCCTGGTCAACGCGATGGCGACCCTCGAACCGGAACTCGTCGAGACGGACGCCCGCGGCCTCACCGCCACGGCACTCCGTACGGCCCCGCGCCGATCCCTGATCGTGCTGCTCACCAGCCTCGACGCGGCCCCCGTCGAGGAGGGCCTGCTCCCCGTGCTCCCGCTCCTCACTCAGCGCCATACGGTCCTGGTGGCATCGGTGGCCGATTCGCACATCGCCCGTATGGCGAAGGCCCGGGGAAACGCCGAAGCGGTGTACGAAGCGGCCGCCGCGGCCCAGGCCGAGACGGAACGACATCGCACCGCCGAACAGCTTCGGCGCCACGGTGTCACGGTCGTCGACGCGCCTCCGGACGACCTGGCGCCTGCTCTCGCGGACGCGTATCTGGCGCTCAAGGCCGCGGGGCGGCTGTAAGCGGACGCAAAAAAGGGGCCTCTTGTTTCAAGAGGCCCCTGGAAGTATGCCGAAAATGATCCCGAACGCAGAAAACCCCCGTACCGGTTTCCCGGTACGGGGGTTTCTCTACAATTAGTTCGGCGGCGTCCTACTCTCCCACAGGGTCCCCCCTGCAGTACCATCGGCGCTGTAAGGCTTAGCTTCCGGGTTCGGAATGTAACCGGGCGTTTCCCTCACGCTATGACCACCGAAACACTATGAAACTTGTCAAACTACCGCACCATGCCCGGTGGCCCCCGGGCATGGGGTTGTTCGTGGTTTCAGAACCAACACAGTGGACGCGAGCAACTGAGGACAAGCCCTCGGCCTATTAGTACCAGTCACCTCCAGCGG